>JBKKDK010000078.1:0-9097 GCA_046708245.1 Arthrobacter sp. | reverse complement strand
CAGCTACGGCAGGCCCGATGCCACTCCCTGGGCGGCAATCGGCGTCTCAGCAGCGTCGTTGTCCAGCACAGACAGCTCCAGGTCCTCGTTGGTGAAAGGGGCGGCATCTGCTGCGGAGGCGTAGCCGTCCGTCGTCGTCGTGCTCAAGTTGCTCATACGTGTAGTCCGCATTCTGTCTTGTCGGTTCCTGCCCAGCGGCCGGCGCGGGGGTCATCGCCCGGCGCCACCTTGCGGGTGCAGGGCTGGCAGCCAATGGACGGGTAGCCCTGTGAAAGCAGCGGGTTGACGGGGAGGACGTTGTCGTCGGAGTACTGGACCAGCTGGTCGAAGCTCCAGGCCGCGACCGGGTTTACCTTGACCAGGCCGTTGGTTTCGTCCCAGCTGACCAGCGGGGTGTTGGTGCGGGTGGGTGACTCGTCGCGGCGGACGCCGGTGAACCAGAGTTCGTAGCCGGCGAGGGTGCGGCGCAGCGGGGCCACCTTGCGCAGCGCGCAGCATTGGGCTGCGTCGCGGGCGAAGAGGTCCTTGCCGAGGAGCCGGTCCTGCTGTTCCACCGTGTTCTCGGGCAGCACGTCAACGACGTTGACGCGGAGGTTCGCGGCGACCTCGTCGCGCGTGGCGTAGGTTTCCGGGAAGTGGTAGCCGGTCTCCAGGAACAAGACGTCGACGCCGGGGAGCTGGTCCGCGACCAGCGCCGGCAGGACGGCGTCGGCCATGGAGCAGGCGACGGCGACGGCGGGGAGCTCGAAGTTCCGCACCACCCAGGCGATGACTTCCCGGGCCGGGGCATCCCAGCCGAGCTCCGCGGCGCCCGCCTCGGCGAGGACCTTGAGCTCGTCGTGGGTGCGGAGGACAGGATCGACGCCCAGGGCGTGCTTGCTCACTGGAGGTCTCCCTCGTCGGCGGCGAAGGCCCATTCCGCGAAGGTCTGGTTTTCGGACCGGTCGGCCACGAACTTCCGGACGACGCGCTCGACGTAGTCGGGCAGCTCCCCGGCCGTGACCTTGAGGCCGCGGACGGTGCGTCCCAGCCCCGCTTCTTCGCGTTCCACGGATGCGAGCCCGCCGCCGAGGTGGACCTGGAAACCCGGGGTGGGGTCGCCGTCTGGAGTCGGCAGCATCATGCCTTTGAGGCCGATGTCCGCCGTCTGGATCCGGGCGCAGGAGTTGGGGCAGCCGTTGATGTGCAGGGACAGCGCCTCGGGCAGCTGCTGGCTCTCGGTGAGGTCGGCGAGGCGGCGTTCCAGCTCGGCGACCGCGGTGGCTGCGGTGACCTTGGTTTCGACGATGGCGAGCTTGCAGTATTCGATGCCGGTGCAGGCGATGGTGCCGCGGCGGAACACGGACGGCCGGGCGGAGAGGCCCAGCGCGTCGAGCCCGGCGACGAGCGGTTCCACCTGGTCCTTGGGCACGTCGAGGACGACGATTTTCTGGTGCGGGGTGGTGCGCAGCCGCTGTGAGCCGTGGGCTTCGAGCGTGGCCGCGAGCTTCACGAGCTGGCTGCCGGAGAGCCGGCCGGCCAGCGGGGTGGCGCCGATGAAGAACTTCCCGTCCTTCTGCTCGTGCACGCCGATGTGGTCGCCCGGGGACGAGGGCTTGGGCGCGGCCGGGCCGTCGGCGAGCTTGTAGCCGAGGTATTCGTCCTCGAGGACCTGGCGGAACTTCACCGGACCCCAGTCGGCCAGCAGGAATTTCAGCCGGGCCTTGGTGCGCATCCGGCGGTAGCCGTAGTCCCGGAAGATGCTGGTCACGCCAAGCCAGACGTCGGCGGCCTGGTCCGGGCGGACGAAGGCGCCGAGGCGCTTGCCGAGCATCGGGTTGGTGGACAGCGCCCCGCCCACCCAGAGGTCGTAGCCGATCCCGAGTTCGGGGTGGACCAGGCCAACCAGGGCGACGTCGTTGATCTCATGGACCACGTCCTGGCTGGGGTGGCCGGTGATGGCGGTCTTGAATTTGCGCGGCAGGTTGGCCAGCTCCGGGTCGCCGATGAACCGTTCAGCGAGCTCATGGATCAGCGGCGTGGGATCAATGATCTCGTCCTTGGCGATGCCGGCGACCGGCGAACCCAGGATCACGCGGGGGACGTCGCCGCAGGCCTCGGTGGTGGAGAGGTCCACGGATTCGAGCCGGCGCCAGATTTCCGGCACGTCCTCCACCCGGATCCAGTGCAGCTGGATGTTCTGCCGGTCGGTGAGGTCGGCCGAGTCGCGGGCGAAGTCCACCGAGATCTGGCCGATGACGCGCAGCTGTTCGGTGGTGAGGGCGCCGCCGTCGATCCGGACGCGCAGCATGAAGTACTTGTCCTCCAGCTCATGCGGCTCGAGAGTGGCGGTCTTGCCGCCGTCGATCCCGGGCTTGCGCTGGGTGTAGAGACCCCACCAGCGGAAGCGGCCGTGCAGATCCGTACCGTCGATCGAGTCGAAGCCGTGCTTGGCGTAGACGGACTCGATACGCTCACGGACGTTCAGGCCGTTGTCTTCCTGTTTCCAGGTTTCGTTGGCGTTCAGCGGCGCGGTGCCGTCCACTTTCCACTGGCCGTGCGGCTTGGCGGCGGGACGGGAGGGGCGCTTCGCGCGGCCTGCGGCAGCTTGGTCCGCGGACGCTCCGGCTAGAGCTGTATCAGTCATGAATCGACTGTAGGTCCGGCCGTAATCCCGTCACAAAGGGCCGGAAACGGGAGGTCACCTAGGGAAACAAATCGTCACGAACCGCCGGAGAGCCTTGAAGTGCGGCGGTCCCTGTGCATGAATTCCCGTGCCCGGAGGCTGCTCAGCCCCGCTCCGCCAGGGCCGCGTCGAAGCGTTCCAGCGCGATCCCGGCGAGCACCGGGGAGGGCAGCAGCGGCGCAGTGACGAAGTCCGCGCCGGCCTTCGCCAGCTGGTCATGGAAGTAGCCCGGAGCCAGGAGATAGGACGCGATGACCACGCGGCCGCCCAGGTCGACCGCTCCGGCGGACTCCCCCGCGCCGGCGCCCCCTGCGGCTTCCTCGCGGAGCATGGCCACGGCCTCGGTCACTGACGGCTTCGCGGACGCGCCGTAGGCGGCCACAATGCGGTTGGACCGCAGTGCCCGGAGCTGGCCGGCAACCTCCTCGACGTTCCGCGCGGCGCTGGGGTCGGAGGAACCGGCGGCGGCGAGGATCACGGCGTCGTTGTCCGTCACGCCGGCTTCGCGGAGCCGAACGTCCAGCAGTGCCGCGAGCCGCGGGTCGGGACCGAGCGGGGCGGCGGCGAGGGTGTTCGGGCGGCTCTTGACGGCCCGGGCGATGTCCACCTTGACGTGGTACCCGACGCTGAGCAGCAGCGGCACCACGACGGCGGCCCCCCCGGCCGGGAGCCCGGCCACCACGGCCGGCAGCTCGGGATCCTGCACGTCAACGTAGGCCTCGCGGACGTCCAGGCCGGGCCGCAGGGCAGCGATCCCGTCCCGGAGTGCATCCACCTCGGCGGCACCGAGGGCGCTGGAGGTTCCGTGCGAGCAGGCGATCAGGATGGGGCTATTCATAGCCGTTAGCGTAACCTTGGAGCCGCCCCATCCGCCCCCTTGCTATCGACCCGGGACGCTCCATGACTTTTTCCTTTAACCTTGTCCTGGTCTGGCTGGACCTGGCCGGCGTCTTCTTCTTCGCGGTCTCCGGGTCCCTGCTCGCGGCGCGGAAACAGTTCGACATCATCGGCTCCCTGCTGCTGGCCTCGGTGGTCAGCCTCGGCGGCGGCGTCATCCGCGACATCATCATCAACGCCGGCCCGCCGGCGGCATTCACCAACCCGGCGTATCTGGCCCCGCCGCTGCTCGCCGCCGTGCTGGTGTACTTCCTGTTCTCCAGCGTCCAGCGCTTCACCTCGCTGCTGGTCCTCTTCGACGCCGGCGGCCTGGCCCTGTTCTGCATCACCGGGGCGCTCAAGGCCCTCGCCGCCGGGATGCACCCGGTCGCGGCGGTCCTGCTGGGGGTCACGACGGCGGTGGGCGGCGGCCTGCTGCGGGACATCACCGCCAATGAGGTGCCCCAGTTGTTTGACCCGAAAGATCTCTACGCCCTGCCGGCTTTCGCCGGGGCGTCCCTGACGGTACTGCTCTCCGTCACGGGGACGTTCAACGCGGCGACGGCCAGCGCCGTAGCCGCCCTCGTTTTCGCCTTCCGGGTCACGGCCTGGCGGCGCCATTGGTACGTTCCGCTGGCGGTCCGCGGCTGGCACCGCCTGGGCCAGGACGCGGCGGATAGTGGGCCCAGGGATTAGCTAGGATAAGACCATGACTGACATGTTCCTCGAGAAATTCCGCGCGCTTGTTCCGAAGTATCTCGAAGACGAATGGCAGGAAGAGGATGGCCTCCCGGCCGCGGAACTCGATGAGGCCCTCGCCGAGCACCAGTTCCAGGTGCCGCTGGTCTTGCGGGAGTTCTACCAGGCAGTCGGCGGCTGCGAAGACATCATGGAGGCGTACCACTACTTCTGGGATCCCGAAGAGCTCGAGGTCGATGACGAGGGCTTCCTGATGTTCCTCGAGGACGAGGAAGAGCAGTTCACTTGGGGGTTCCGCGTCGGCGACCTCAGCATCCCGGACCCGATCGTGTACCGCCGCAACAATGCCCGCGGCCAGTGGAAGAGCGAGGAAGGCACCTTCTCCGAGTTCCTCTTCGACATGTTCGAGTGGGCCTTCAACGACGAGGACGAGGACGAGGACTAAGCCTCCCCGCTTGCGGAATTTCCCCACCTTTGGCATGCCCGGCCGGCGTGTCCGGGCAAACTGCCGGTAGATTGTTGGGCCCGGACTCCGAAGCCGGGGAATCTCAGCGGATCACCCTGCCGCGCAGGACCTGCCACACCTCGTCGATGACCTTTTGCGGGTTGTGGACGATGTCCTGGTAGCCGTAGCGCAGCACGGCGTAGCCCGTCAGGGTGCTGGCGTTGTTCCGTCGCCGGTCTTTCCGGACCTGCTGCGGTTCGAGGTGCGATGCTCCGTCCAGCTCGACGATCAGGAACCCCTCGAGCAGGAAATCCACGATGCCGATGCCGGGAAGTTCCACCTGGGTCTCGGTTTGGATCCCGGCACTGCGGAACAGTAGCCGCGCAACGACTTCGATGGCCGAGTCAGCCGTGCCGTCCACGAGCCGCAGCACGGACCGGGCAGCTCCGTTGCGGTTGCCTGGAAGCCTCTGTCCGAGGTAGTCGAGGCCCGTGCGGCCCTGCAGCAGGGCGCATTCCACCATGACCGCGGCTTCCACTGCCGGCAGGCACCGCAACGCATGAAGCAGCGTGTCTGTCAGCCCGGCTACAGGGCGCGGGGACTCCGGCGTGACCACGCTGCCACGGTGGATCACGAAGCCGGACGCGGCCCCGTGCCGGCACAGCAGGTGCAGCCGCCCGGGTGTGTGCAGCCGCCAGAGCCCGTGGTGTCCTGCCGCCGACACGCAGGACAGGAGCCCGTTGGCCATCACCGCCGCCGTGAAGTCAGGCGCTGCTGAAGGCAACGCGATGACTCCGTGCCGCAGCCGCACCACGTCTCCGGCCAGCACCGCGTTCCGAATGCTCCGTTCCGGGAATCCCGCCTGCAAAAGGGTTGCGGTCCGGGCCACCGAGCCGGCGTATTTGAGGTAACTCGTAAGTTCCATAGGTCCAGCACAGCGTCCGGCGCGCCGTCCGGGGAGCCGCCAGGCAGCGTATGTGGACAGTCGTGCCGCCGGATCTCCCCAGCTTTGGCGCCGTCCGACGGCTTGTCCCGGCAAATCGCCGGTGCGCCGGGTGGCCTGGCGGTCTAAACCGGGGAAACTCCGCAGGACCGGCGCCCAAACTCCGTGTGACACATTGATTTACAGGGCGGCTAGACAGTGTGACATTTTTGTCATAGGCTCATTCATGGGTTCACCAAATGCCTCCGGTGAGTCTGATGCGAACGGAGAAATGGCCCCGGTTCGACACAACGGATGACTCGGACGTTGTGAGGAACCGGGGCCATTCCGTTTAAGCGGATCGGCCGGCGGACCCGGCGGCTAGCTGCTGCGGTCCACGACGGCCCGCGCGAAGCTCGTCAGCGAGTCCTTCACGACGCCTTCGGGCAGCGGGGCCAGGGCGGCGATGGCCTCATCGGCCCAGGCGCGGGCAACCACCCAGGATTCAGCGGTGACGGGATGCTCCCGAAGGCCAGCGACGGCCGCGGCAAGCGCCTCGTCCGAGCTGAGGTCGCCGTCGATCAGGGTCAGGAGTTCGACGGCTGACTGGTCGCCGTTTTCCGCGGCCTTGCGCAGCAGCAGCACGGGCAGGGTCGGAACGCCCTCGCGGAGGTCGGTGCCCGGGGACTTGCCGGACTTGACCTTGATGCCGGTGACATCGATGACGTCGTCGGCGAGCTGGAATGCCACGCCCACCTTTTCACCGTATTCCACCAGCAGGGGCTCGTAGGCCTCGTCCGCGCCGGCAAAGATCGCGCCGAGCTGGCCCGAGGCCGCGACGAGCGAGCCGGTTTTGTCCGCGATGACGGACAGGTAGTGCTGCACGGGGTCCTCGTCGGGGCGCGGGCCCACGGTCTCGTGCAGCTGGCCCAGGCAGAGCCGTACGAAGGTGCGGGCCTGGATGCCAAGGGCGCGGGACCCGAGCTCGGAGACCAGGATGGACGCCCGGGCAAAGATCAGGTCGCCGGTGAGGACGGCAACGGAGTTGCCCCAGACCTCGTGGGCCGTGGGGGCGCCGCGGCGGAACGGCGCCGAGTCCATCACGTCGTCGTGGTAGAGCGTTGCCAGGTGCGTGAGTTCAACCACCACGGCAGCCTGCACGACGGCGGGCAGCGAGGCGTCGCCGAGGTGTGCGCAGAGCAGTGTCAGCAGCGGACGGATCCGCTTGCCGCCGGCCTCGACGAGGTGGCGCGACGTTGCGTCCGCGAGCGGATCGGAGTTGGCGATGGCCTCCCGGAGCTTCTTTTCCACCCTCGCCAGGTTCGTGGTGATCGCCGGGCCCAGTTCCGGGTCCCCCGCGATCGCCGCGAAGCCGGCCGGCAGCTGGAGGCCGGTGGCGATGGCGGTGGTGTTGAGGTCGGGCTCAGCGCTCGGCAGGCCGTGTCCGGCGTGCGTCCAGCTTTGGTCTGCAGAGTTGGTCACGGGTTAACCCTAACTTTTGTTGCGGAAACCGCGGAGTTGGCGCTGGAGTGCGAAGGGCCGGCGGACGGTCCCTGGTTGGACGTGGCCGGAACCAGGCCTTCCAGGACCCGGATGACGCGGTCCTCGAAGCCTTTGGCCGCCGGATCCGTCAGGTTGGCCAGGAGCCGCACGACGAACCGCATGAGGACGGGAACGGGCATGCCCGTCCTCAGGGCGAGTTTCATCACCGCTGGCCTGCCGATGACGGCGGCGAAGGCCCGGCCCAGGGTGAAGTGCGAGCCCCACTGGTCCCGGACATAGTCCGCGTAGCGGGCGAGGCGCGCATCGGCGTCGTACGTGCCGGAAGAAGCCGACCGGGCCGAGGCGTCGATGATGAACTCGGCCGCGAAGCGGGCGGACTCCATGGCATAGGAGATGCCCTCGCCGTTGAACGGGGAGACCATGCCGCCGGCGTCGCCGAGGAGCAGCAGGCCGGGCGAATAGTGCGGGGTGCGGTTAAAGCCCATCGGCAGGGCCGCGCCGCGGATTTCGCCGACCTGGTTCTCCGGCGTGAAGCCCCACTCGGCGGGCATGCCGGCAGTCCATTCGCGCAGGACCTGCTTGTAGTCGAGCTTGCCGAATTCCTTCGAGGAGTTCAGGATGCCCAGGCCCACGTTGGAGGTGCCGTCGCCGACGCCGAACACCCAGCCGTAGCCGGGCAGCAGCTTACCGTCGCGGCCAAGAGAGCCGGCGCGGGCTCCGCGCCGAGCTTGCGAGGCGTGGGGAGCCGGCGAACGAAGCTCCAGCCAGCCTTCCATCCAGTCGTCGTCGTGCCGCGGGCTGGTGAAGTAGGTCCGCACGGCGACGCCGAGCGGGCGGTCATCGCGTTTTTGGATGCCGAGCGAGACGGCGGTGCGGGTGGAGTTGCCGTCCGCGGCGAGGACGATGTCCGCGTCGAAGTCCCGGGTTTCACCTGTCTTGCGCCCCGATGCGTCCAGCAGCGCGGCCCGGACGCCGGTCACGCGGCCGTCCTCGGAGCGCAGCGCCCCGGTGACGCTGTGGCGTTCGCGCACGACGGCGCCGGCGGACTGCGCGTGCCGTGCCAGTTCCTCATCGAAGCCGAGCCGGGTCCGGATCAGTCCGTACTGCGGGAAGTCGGAGACCTCGGGCCAGGGCAGTTCAATGGTGCGCCCGCCCGCGATCAGGCGCAGGCCCTTGTTGCGGCGCCAGCCGTCCTGCTCGGGGTGCGGGAGGCCGAGCTTCTGGATTTCGCGGACGGCCCGGGGGGTCAGGCCGTCGCCGCACACCTTTTCACGCGGAAAGCTGGTCTTTTCCAGCACCGTGACGTCCACGCCGGCCTGCGCCAGGTAGTACGCGGCGGTGGACCCTGCCGGACCGGCTCCGACGATCAGTACTTTCACAGCGGCAGCAAGCTAACGCGCGGTCCGGTTGATGTTGCGGCGCAGCTTGGCGACGGGGCCGGTGTTGGCGGCCAGCGCCGCCGCGCCCGCGGCGGGACCGGCCGGCTTCTGCGCACGGTGGACCGCGACGATGCCGCCGCTGAGGTTCCGGTACGTGACGTTCTCCCAGCCGGCTTCCTGCAGCCACGCGGCCAGGTGGTCCTGGTCCGGCCAGGCGCGGATGGACTCGGCGAGGTAGACGTAGGCGTCGGGGTTGGAGGAGACCTTGACGGCGATGGCGGGCAGCGCGCGCATGAGGTACTCGGCGTACATGGTCCGCCACAGCGGCACCACGGGCTGGGAGAACTCGGCGATGACCAGCTTGCCGCCGGGCTTGGTGACCCGCAGCATTTCGGCCAGGGCCTTCTTCGGCTCGTTGACGTTGCGCAGCCCGAAGGAGATCGTGCTGGCGTCAAAGGAGTTATCCGCAAAGGGCAGGCGGGTGGCGTCACCGGCGATGAAGTCGATGTCCGGGCGGCGGCGCTTGCCGACCTTGAGCATGCCGAGGGAGAAATCGCAGGCGATCACGTCGATGCCGGCGTCCGCATACGGCTCGCTGGAGGTTCCGG
>JBKKDK010000077.1:0-11970 GCA_046708245.1 Arthrobacter sp. | reverse complement strand
TGTAGAAGAATCATTTCTACGCCACGTAGAAATGCCCCGCCCGGCCAAAAGTAGGGACTGCCTTGGACGCCTTGGAAATCGCACGCTGGCAATTCGGAATCACCACCGTCTACCACTTCATGATGGTCCCGCTCACCATCGGGCTTGGCCTGGTGGTGGCCGTGATGCAGACGCTCTGGCACCGCACCGGCAAGGCGGAATACCTCCGGATGACAAAGTTCTGGGGCAAGCTCTTCCTGATCAACTTCATCATGGGGGTGGCCACCGGCATCGTCCAGGAGTTCCAGTTCGGCATTGCCTGGAGTGAATACAGCCGCTTTGTGGGCGACGTGTTCGGGGCTCCGCTGGCGATGGAAGCGCTCCTGGCCTTCTTCGTGGAATCGACGTTCCTGGGCCTGTGGATCTTCGGCTGGAAGCAACTCAAGCCCGGCATCCACCTGGCCTGCCTCTGGGTGGCCGTCATCGGCTCCGTGTTTTCCGCCTACTTCATCATCGTCGCGAACAGCTGGATGCAGCACCCGGTCGGTGTCGAGATGATCAACGGCCGCCCGGTCATGACCGACGCCTGGGCCGTCTTCACCAACAACACCGCCCTCGTCGCCGTCCCGCACACACTGTTCGGGGCCCTCGCCGTCGCGGGGGCGTTCCTGCTGGGGATCGCCTGGTATCACCTGTGGCGCCGCCGCCACGACGGCATCGACACGGTCGGGCCCGACGGCAAAGTCATCCCCGGCGAATCCGCCGTCCCGGGGCGGGACCGCGCGGACCACGCGGTCTGGATCCGGTCGCTGCGGATCGGCGCCGTCGTCGCCATGATTTCCTTCGCCGGCACCGCCCTGACCGGCGACCTGCAGGGCAAGCTGATGTTCGAACAGCAGCCCATGAAAATGGCAGCTGCCGAGGCCGCCTGCCACGACGGCACCGGCTTCTCCGTGCTCAGCGTGGGCAACCTCGGCACCAAGAACTGCGATGACATCGTTGCGGTGATCGAGGTCCCCGGCATCCTGTCCTTTTTGGCCAAGGGCGACTTCACCACCGAGGTCAAGGGTGTGAACAGCCTCCTGGACCAGTACAAGGCCGACTACGGCACGCACCTGCCGGACAACCCCATCTACGGGGACCGGGCGGGCCAGGAAATCCAGTACGTGCCGGTCATGGAAGTCACCTACTGGGGCTTTCGGATGATGATCGGGTTCGGCGGGCTGGCAGCCGCCGCGGCGCTCGCAGCCCTGTGGCTTACCCGCAAGGGAACCGTCCCGGCCTCCCGCTGGCTCATGCGGCTGGCCGTATTCGGGATCCTGGCACCGTTCGGGGCCAACGCCGCCGGCTGGATCTTCACCGAAATGGGACGCCAGCCGTTCGTCGTCGCGCCGAACCCGGATCCCAGCGGGATTGACCAGGTCTTTATGTTCACCGCCGCGGCCGTTTCGCCGGGCGTCTCCGCCGGGGAGCTGCTGACGTCCCTGGTGGTGCTGACCGCCATCTACGCGGTGCTGCTCGTGGTGGAGGTCAAGCTGCTGGTCAAGTACATCCGCGGCGGTGTGGTCTCGGCCATGCCGGAGCTGGTGCACGCCCCCGTCGATGAAAACGAGGACGGCACCCCCAAGCCCCCCGGTCCCGGCAAACCGGACGACGACGTCCTGGCCTTCGCCTACTAAGCGCCTGCCGCCAACGAAACGCAGAGGATACTCAGCATGGAACTGCTTCCCACCATCTGGTTCATCGCCATCGCGGTGCTGTGGACGGGCTATCTCTTTCTGGAGGGCTTTGACCTGGGCGTCGGCATGCTCATGAAGATCTTCGCCCGGAACAACACCGAGCGGCGCGTCCTCCTGAACACGATCGGCCCGGTCTGGGACGGCAACGAGGTCTGGCTCCTGACCGCGGGCGGGGCCACGTTCGCGGCGTTCCCGCTCTGGTATGCCTCGCTGTTCTCCGCACTGTACCTGCCACTCCTGCTGGTCCTGGTGGCCCTCATCTTCCGCGCCGTGGCCTTCGAATACCGCGGCAAGGTGGACACGCCGCAGTGGCGGGCCCGCTGGGACTGGGCCATCTCGGCCGGATCCCTCGTCGCCGCGTTCGGGGTGGGCGCCGCGCTGGCACTGACCACCACGGGACTGCCGCTGAACGCCAACGGCGACCGGGAGGGCGGACCGTTCGCGTGGTTCAGCGGCTACGCCGTCCTCGGCGGACTCGCCGTCGTCGGATTCTCCCTCCTGCACGGCCTCGCGTTCCTGGCCCTGAAGACCGACGGCGACGTCCGGCACCGGGCCCGCCGGTGGTTCGTCCGGCTCCTGCCGGTGCTGCTGCTGCCGATTGCCGGGTGGGCCGTGAGCCTGCAGCTGCTCAGCGGCGAGGCCTGGACCATCGCCGCGGTGGGCGCCGCCGTCGTCGCAGCCGTCCTGGCATGGAACTTCGCCCGCAGCGGGGCGGAGGGCAGGGCGTTCCTGGGGCTCGGCGCGTTCCTGCTGCTTGGCAGCGCCTCCATCTTCGGTGCCGCCTTCCCCGTGGTGCTGCCCTCGACGCTTGATCCCGCGTGGGACCTGACGATCTCCAACGCCTCCTCCTCCGACTACACGCTCGGGCTGATGAGCGTCGTCGCGTGCATCGGGCTTCCGCTCGTACTGGCGTACCAGGCCTGGACCTACTGGGTGTTCCGGCGCCGGGTAAGTGCCGCGCACATCCCCGACGCCCACAGCTTCCTTCCCGCGATCGCCGCCAAAGCGCTGGCTCCCAAGGACTAGCACCCAATGAGACCGCAGTTCCCGTCCGGCCCCGCCACCCGCTCCGCCCTCTACCTGCTGGGGCTCCTCGCCGCCCTGAAGGCGCTGTCCCTGGTGCTGATGGCGCAGGCTGTCGCGTCCATGCTCGCAGGACTGATGGCCCACAATCCGGCGTGGGGCGAGCAGCTCGCCTGGGGGCTCGCCGGGGTGCTCCTGCGATCCCTGACCACCTGGGCGCAGGCCGTCGCGTCCCGCCGGGCCGCGCTGGGTGTCAAGGAGGAGCTGCGCTCGCAGCTGCTGGGACGCGCACTGCGCAACGGGACCCGCAGCGCAGGACCCGCCGACGGCGGCCTCGCCATCCTGGCCACGCGGGGACTGGACGCCCTGGACAGCTACTACACCCAGTTCCTGCCCGCACTGGTGAATTGTGCGGCGATCCCGCTGCTGCTCGGGGCCCGGATCCTGTTCGCCGACTGGATCAGCGCCGTCGTGGTTGTGCTGACCGTGCCCCTCGTGCCGCTGTTTATGGTGCTGATCGGGCGCTATACCGAGGACCGGGTCCGGGAGGCCCAGTCGGCACTGGCCCGCTTGTCAGGCCACATGCTGGAGCTCGCCAAGGGGCTGCCCGTGCTGGTGGGCCTGGGCCGGGCCACCGCGCAGCGCAAGGCCCTGGAGGACATGTCCGAGGAATACCGCTCCCGCACCATGGGAACCCTGCGCACCGCGTTCCTCTCCGCCCTCGCCCTGGAACTCATCGCCACGATCTCCGTGGCCGTGGTCGCGGTGTTCATCGGCGTCCGGCTGGTGCACGGCGACATGGGGCTCGAGGCCGGGCTGCTGGCCCTGATCCTCGCCCCGGACTGCTACCTCCCGCTCCGTGAGCTGGGCACCGCCCACCACGCGAGCGACGACGGCCGCGCCGCGCTCGCCGAAACCACCGCCGTGCTCGACGCGCCCGAAGCGGCCCCGCTGCAGCCCCTGGCCGGTTCTTCCCGGCCCGCCGGGCCGCCCGCGGTGACGGTGGCTGCACTTGCCGTCCGCTACCGCCGCAGGGCCGACGCCGCCGTTGGACCGCTCAGCTTCACAGCGCCCGCCGGGAAGATCACGGCGCTCACCGGCCCCAGCGGCGCCGGCAAAAGCACCGTCCTCGGTGTGCTGGCCGGCACCATCGGCGCCGGCGACGGGACCACGGTGGACGGACGGCTCGAAGGATTCACGACGCCGGACGTCGCCTGGGTCCCGCAGCATCCCGTGATGGCGGCTCGCACGGTCCTGGCCGAGCTCCGGCTGTACCTGGACCGGGCCGGGGAGCAGCCCTCCGGGGAGCAGCCCGCGGCGGAATCCGGGACAGCGGCCGGCGGCGCGGCCGGCAGCGACGCGGATGCTGCGGCCCTCCGCTGCCTGGCCGCCTGCGCCGCGGAGCACCTTGTCGCGAAGCACCCCGCGGAGCTTAGCCCCGGGGAGCTGCGCCGTGTTGCGCTGGCCCGCGGCCTGGCCCGGATCGAGGCCGGAGCCACGGTACTGCTGCTCGACGAGCCCACCGCGCACCTGGACCGCGAATCAGCCACCACCGTCAGCCGCGCCATCGAAGGGCTGCGCGGAAAAGCCACGGTGCTGCTTGTGGCGCACGACCGGCAGACCCGCGGGATGGCGGACCACGTTGTGGCCGTGCCGGCGGCCGTTGCCGGCCCGGTCAACGGACCGGCAGCCGTCCGGACGGCAGCCCTTGCCGGACCGGGCACCGCGGTGGCCGCCCCTACGGGCCGTCCGGCGCCGCCTGCGGAGCACCAGCCCCGGGACGAGGGGGGAGCGCTGGCCGGGATGGCCGGTCGCGACGCCGTCCAAGGCGCCGCACCGCCCGTCCGGGCACTCACCGCCGCCCGGGTCCGCCGCCTCCTGGCCCCGGTGGCGGGAAAATTCGCCGCCGCCGGAGCCGTCGGGACGCTGGCGGCCCTCTTTGCGGTCGCCCTTGCCGGGCTGTCCGGCTGGCTGATCATCCGTGCCAGCGAACAGCCGCCCATCCTCTACCTGCTCACCGCGATCGTCGGAGTGCGCTTCTTCGGCGTCGGACGGGCGGCCCTGCGCTACACCGAGCGGCTGCTGCTGCACGACGCCGTGTTCGCGGCCCTGACCCGGCTCCGCGGCCGGCTGTGGGAATCATTGAGCCGGCGGGCGCTGTCCCTGCGCCGGCTCCTGCAGGGCGGCAACGTCCTGGGCACGGTAGTGGACGACGTCGACACCGTCCGCGAACTGCTGCCCCGGGTGGTCCTGCCGCCGCTGACAGCCGTGGCCGTCGCCATCGCAGCCGTCACCGGAATCGGCCTGCTGCTGCCCGCGGCCCTTCCCGCCGTGATCGCCGCCGCGGTGCTGAGCCTCGTGGCAGCCCCCGCGCTGGCACTGGCCGCCGACCGGATGTCCGCCCGTACCGAGCAGCGGCTGCGCTCCGACGTCCTCCGGCAGGTGGCGGCCGCCCTCGACGCCCGCGCCGAACTCCATGCCAACGGCGTCTCCGGACCGGTCCTCGCCGCAATCACCGGGGCAGACCGCGCCGCGACCGCCGCGTCCCAGCGGTCCGCCCGGGCCGAAGGCCTCGGCCAGGGGCTCACGGTCCTCGCCTGCGGGGCAGCCGGCCTGGCCGGTGCAGTGCTGGCCGCGCCGTTGGCCCTCGCCGGGGCGGTGGAACCCGCGACGGTCGCCGTCGTGGTGCTCTTGCAGCTCGCGCTCGTGGAGCCGTATGCGGCCATGACGACGGCGGCCCGCCAGTACCCCGCCCTCCGCGCCGTGCTGCACCGGATCAGTGCGGCCGGAGTGCTGGACCGGATCGGGCCGGACCCGGCAGCGGACGGGGCCGGCGGCTTTGTGCCAGTGCCTGCGCGGCCGGAAGGCAGGCCGGGGATCGACCTGCGGGAGCTGTCCGCGGCCTGGCCCGGCGGCCGCGCCGTCTTCACCGGGCTCACCGCCACGGCGGAACCGGGGCGCTGGCTTGCGGTGACCGGGGCATCGGGCTCCGGGAAATCGACGCTGCTGGCGGTCCTGCTGGGCTTCCTCCCGCCCCGGCGGGGGCACCTCTTCGTCAGCGGCAGGGCCGCCTGGTGCCCGCAGGAGGCACACCTGTTCGACTCGACGATCCGCGGCAACCTCATGCTCGGCCTCCCGGAGAACCGGCGCGACGGCCGGCCCGGGGCACCCGTCGAGGAGCAAATGCGGGCGGCCCTCGCCGCGGTGGGCCTCGGATCCCTCCTCGCCCGGCTGGAGAAGGCACCCAAGGATGGCCCACATGGCGGTCCGGACGGCGGTCCCGGCGGCGGCCTGGACACCCGGATCGGTCCCGGCGGGGCGGAACTGAGCGGCGGGGAGCGGCAGCGGCTAGCTGTTGCCCGCACGCTGCTGACCGGGGCCGACGTGATCCTGCTCGACGAGCCCACCGCCCACCTGGACGCGGAGTCCGGCCGGGCCCTGCTGGCCGAACTCCGGCAGGGGCTCAGGGACCGCACCGTGGTCATCGTGACGCACAACCCCGCGGACATCGACGCCCGGGACAGCCGCCTGGACCTCGACGCCGCGGCTGCGGACACAGCGGAGACGGTGCTGGCGCGGGGCTAGGCCGGAGGCTAGCCTGTTCCAATGAACGGACACGGCGACACAGACGCCCGCGCCAGCCTGGACGGCAGGCTCGCGTGGCATCCTGCAGGCACGGCGGACCTGGACAACTGGGCCGACCTCATCGCCAGGGCTGCCGCCGTCGAACATCCGGTCTGGTACGAACGGCGTGCCGACCTGGCGCAGATCCTCGAATCGAACAATAACCCGGCCGCCGCGAACACCCTCCTCGGCGTCGACGGCGACGGCGTGGCGCGCGCCTACGGCCGGATCACGAAGAACCGGGACGGGGACAAGGCCGTCGGCTTCGGCTGCGTCGATCCCGGCTGGCAGGGCCAGGGGATCGGCACCGGACTGCTGGGCTGGATGGAGAAGCGGACCCGTGAACGGTTCGCCGAGGACGCGGAACCCGGCGAGCCGGAACCGGCGCCGCGGCTGCGGCTCTACATGGAGCAGCAGCACACCCACCAGGCGGCCCTCTTAGAAGGCTCCGGCTACCGGATCGTCCGCTATTACAACGAGATGCACCGGCCCCTGGACGACGGACTGCCCGAAGCGGCACTGGACGACGGGCTGGACCTGGTGGCCTTCGGTCCGGAACTGCACGAGCCGGTCCGGCTGGCGCACAACGACGCCTTCCGCGACCACTGGGGCAGCGAACCGCGGGACGGGGAAGGCTGGGGCTTCGTGGTGAACGACCCGCAGGCCCGGCCGGACCTCAGCGCCGTCGTGCTCGAACGGTCCAGCGGCAAGGTGGCCGGCTACCAGCTGGCCAGCCACGACGCCGACAGCGCTGCGACCCGCGGCTTCCGGGAGGGCTACACCGACCTGCTGGGGGTGCGCAGGGAGTTCCGCGGCCGGGGGATTGCGCAGGCGCTGCTGGCCGATGCGATGCGGCGCTTCGCGGCGGCAGGGATGGACAAGGCCTCACTCGACGTCGATTCGGAAAACCCCACCGGGGCCCTGGCGCTCTACACCAAGATGGGCTACGTCGCGGTCAACCGCAGCATGGCCTGGGACAAGGAGCTGTAGCGCGGGTACGCGGGCCGGCGGCGCGGGCCCGTCAGGCGTCAGCCGTCCACATCATGAAGGTGATGGACGACGTCGTGCAGGAAGTACTGGGCGAACGTCAGCACGGTGAACTCCGCGCCGTTGCTGCGGGTTCCCCTGCGGCCCCACTGCCCCTCGGGAACGGCGGCGAACGACGCGGCAATCTGGCCGCCCTCCGCGGTGAGCTCGGCGCTGACTTCGGCCGGATCCGCGTTGGCGTAGTCCTTCTCGATGGCCGTGAGGTCCTGGTCCCAGTTGTCGAAACGGGCGTCGTCCTCAGAAAGCATGAGGGCGAGCCGGTGGTCGAAGAGGGTGAACACGTCGCGGACGTGGCAGGCGTATTCGAGCACCGACCAGGTGGACTCGTCGGGCCGCTCCGCGACGTCCGGACGCCGCAGGGCCGCCCGCCACCGCGGCAGCATGCTGAGCACGATCCCCGGCGCCGTTGCAGGCGTGGCCGCAGAGGCGTCGAACCCGCATTCCGGGCAGGGCCGCTGCAGCACCCAGGTCCAGTCCTTGTTGTCCGCGATGATAGGCATGCGAGCAGTCTAAACGCATTTTTCCCGGCGCAAGCGGAACGTCCAATGGGCGGGCACGCTGGGGTTCGGCACCGGTTCTTGCGCGAATTCGCCGGAAAGCCGCGGATTCGCCGTGGCCCGACGGCGACCCCGCAGGTTTCCGGCGAATTGGGGCGCAAGAGGCCGGTATGGCGGGGCCGATGGCGGCCATATGTGGCAAACGGTCGGCCCGCCGGGCGCCGCGGGACTCCCGGCCCGCCGGGCACCCCGTCCCGGGACGCCGGAGCCTACGCTTCCGCCCCGGGCTCCCCGTTCCACGCCATGCTCGGACCAATCGTGTCGACAGCCTGCGAAAGCGGGATGCCGGAACCGTCGCGGCGGCCGTGCTCCCCGGGCAGCGACCGCGCCACCCCGGCCAGCGACGACGCCTTAGCCGGACCGTGCCCGGCCCAGGCCAGCAGCAGGGTGTCTTCGCCCTTGAGGAAGCGGTGCGCCCGGACGCCGGCGGTCGCGCGGCCCTTGGCGGGATACTCCGCCAGCGCGGTGACCTTGGCCGCGCCCGGGGCGGTGCCCGGCAGGGCGCCCTCGGTCCCGGAGATGGTCACCACCACGGCGGCGTCGTCGGACGTGCCGGCGGCGCCAAAGAACAGCACCGCGTCCCCGGCGGCCAGCTTGATCCCGGCCATGCCGCCGGCCGTCCGGCCCTGCGGGCGGACCGCCGGGGCGCCGAAGCGCAGCAGCTGGGCCTGCCGCGTCAGGAAGACGAGGTCGACGTCGTCCGAGCCTGCGGGCGCTACGCCCACCACGGTGTCCTTGTCCTTAAGCGCGATGACTTCCCAGTCCTCGCGGTTCAGCGGATAGTCCGGCTGCACCCGCTTGACCACGCCCTGGGCGGTGCCGATCGCCAGTACCTCGTCCAGCGGCGCGAAAGCCACCAGCGATTCGCCCTTGAGCAGGGTGATGAAGTCCCTGGCCGGCACACCGCCGGCCAGGTTGGGGGTGCCCGACGTCGGCGGCAGCACCGGCATGTCCATCACCTGGAGCCGCAGCATGCGCCCCTGCGAGGTCACCGCGGCAATCTCGCCGCGCGCGGAGGTTTTGACCACGGAGCGGAAGACGTCGTGTTTGGTCCGCGGCCCGGCCTCGGCGAGGCTGTCCTGGTTCGCGGTGCGGGCAATCTGGCCCGAAGCGGTGAGGATGGCCCAGCAGGGATCGTCCGCGATCTCCAGCGCCAGCGGGGCAGCCTTGCCCTTCGCCCCGGGAGCGGCCAGCGCCGCGACGGTGGGGGAGACCGCCTCGGACTCGAGCAGCACGGTGCGGCGCGGGGTGCCGTACTTTTCCGC
This sequence comes from Arthrobacter sp., assembly GCA_046708245.1. Taxonomy (GTDB): domain Bacteria; phylum Actinomycetota; class Actinomycetes; order Actinomycetales; family Micrococcaceae; genus Arthrobacter. The sequence continues at coordinate 2,736 of JBKKDK010000077.1, read as the reverse complement.
GATTTCGGCCAGCTCGTCGGAAACCAGGGTGCGGAGCCGCTCGTCCGAGCCGAGGATGGCCTCCAGCTCCGCGATTTCGCGGCGCAGTTCGTCCTGCTCTTTTTCCAGTTCGATCCGGGAGTACTTGGTCAGCTGCCGGAGCCGCAGTTCCAGGATGTAGTTGGCCTGGATCTCGGAGAGGTCGTAGATGGACATCAGCCGGGTCCTGGCCGCTGCCGCCTCGTCCGAGGACCGGATGATCTGGATGACCTCGTCGATGTCGACGATGGCGATGAGGAGGCCCTCCACGAGGTGCAGGCGGTCCTTTTTCTTGCCCAGGCGGAAGGCGGTCCGGCGCCGCACCACGTTGATCCGGTGGTCCACGTAAACGCTCAACAGCTGCAGCAGGCCGAGGGTCTGCGGCTGGCCGTCGACCAGCGTGACGTTGTTGATGCCGAAGGAGTCCTCCATCGGCGTGAAGCGGTACAACTGCTGCAGGACGGCGTTCGGGTTGAAGCCGTTCTTGAGCTCAATCACGAGGCGCAGGCCGTGCTTGCGGTCGGTGAGGTCCACGATGTCGCTGATCCCGGTCAGCTTCTTGCCGTTGACGGCGTCCTTGATCTTCTCAATCACCTTTTCCGGACCCACCATGTAGGGCAGTTCCGTGACCACGAGGCCGGTCCGGCGGGCCGAGAGCTGCTCGACCTCCACCTTCGCCCGGGTCCGGAACGAGCCGCGGCCGGTGGCGTAGGCGTCGCGGATCCCGTCCAGTCCCACGATCCGTCCGCCCGTGGGCAGGTCCGGTCCCGGGACGAACTTCATGATGTCCTCGAGCGTGGCGTCCGGGCGGGCGATCAGGTGCCGGGCGGCGGCAATGACCTCCACCAGGTTGTGCGGGGCCATGTTCGTGGCCATGCCAACCGCGATGCCGGTGGCGCCGTTGACCAGCAGGTTCGGGAACGCGGCGGGCAGCACATCAGGCTGGGTGAGCTGGTTGTCATAGTTGGGGACGAAGTCCACCACGTCTTCGTCGAGGTGGTCCGTCAGGGTCAGCGCCGCCGCGGCCAGCCGGGCCTCGGTATAGCGCGGCGCGGCCGGGCCGTCGTCGAGCGAGCCGAAGTTGCCGTGCCCGTCGATCAGCGGCAGCCGCAGCGAGAAGTCCTGCGCCATGCGCACCATCGCGTCGTAGATGGCAGTATCGCCGTGCGGGTGCAGCTTGCCCATGACCTCGCCGACGACGCGGGCGCTCTTGACATGGCCGCGGTCCGGGCGCAGGCCCATGTCGGACATCATGTAGAGAATGCGCCGCTGGACCGGTTTGAGGCCGTCGCGGGCGTCCGGCAGGGCACGCGAATAGATCACTGAATAGGCGTACTCAAGGAACGAGCCTTCCATCTCGGAAGTGACGTCGATGTCGACGATGTTCTCGACGAAGTCGGTGCTGGCTTCCCCTGCCGGGGGCGTGGTTTGGCGGCGTGCCATAAGGCTGGTGAGTCCTTCTGAGGGGTACTGAGCGTGTGCTGCGTAAGTTTATGACTAGGCTAAGCCTATGGTGGATCAGCCCGCGGACGGCGTATATCCGGAATATTGGGAAGCCGATGTTGTCCTGCGCGACGGCGGCACCGCCCATCTCCGGCCGATCCACGCCGCCGACGCCGACGCCGTGCAGGCCTTCCACGTGGGCCAGTCGCAGAACTCCATCTACATGCGCTTCTTCGCGTTCAAGGCCAAACTTTCCAGCAAGGAACTCAAGCGGTTCACCGAGGTGGATTACCGGGACCGCGTTGCGCTCGTGATCACCATCGGCGGGGAGATCATGGGCATCGGCCGCTACGACCGGCTGGACGATCCGGCGGACGCCGAAGTGGCCTTCAACATCGCCGACGCCCACCAGGGCCGCGGCATCGGGTCCATCCTGCTCGAACACCTCGCCGCCGCCGCCCGCGAAAACGGCATCCGCCGGTTCAGCGCCGAGGTGCTCCCGGAAAACCGCAAAATGCTGATGGTGTTCTCGGACGCCGGCTATGACGTCAAGCGCCATTTCGACGACGGCGTGGTCAGCCTCGAGTTCAACATCGACCCCACGGACAAGTCCCGCGCCGTGATGGAATCCCGCGAGCACCGGGCCGAGGCCCGCAGCATCCAGGAACTGCTCGCGCCGTCCTCGGTGGCGGTGATCGGGGCCAGCCGCAAGTGGGGCGCCGTGGGTTACCAGTTGCTCGAACACATCATCGAAGGCGGGTTCACCGGCCCGGTCTACGCCATCAATCCGGAAGCCCTGGAACTCGCCGGGATGCTGTCCTTCGCCGGGCTTTCCGAGGTTCCCGGCCCCGTCAACCTCGCCATCGTCGCGGTTCCGTACGACGAGGTGCCCAAGGTGGTCGAGGAATGCGGCGCCGCCGGGGTGAAGGGGATCGTGGTGGCCACCGCCGGCTTCGCAGACGACGGCGAACGCGGCCTGGCCCGGCAGCGGGAGCTGGTCCGGCAGGCCCGCGCCAACGGCATGCGCGTGATCGGCCCGGCGTCGCTGGGCATCGTCAACACCAACCCGGCCGTCTCGCTCAACGCCTCGATGGCCCCCTCGCTGGCCCGCTCCGGCGGCCTGGGGCTCTTCAGCCAGTCGGCCGCCATCGGAGTCGCGCTCTACGCCGCCTCGAGCCGCCGCCGGGTGGGGATCTCCACCTTCCTCTCGGCCGGCAACCGGGCCGACGTCTCCGGTAACGACATGATGCAGTTCTGGGAGGACGACGCCGACAC
>JBKKDK010000076.1:0-3799 GCA_046708245.1 Arthrobacter sp. | reverse complement strand
CTTCACGGACGCGCTCGGCGCGCTCTTCCTTGCTGATGCCGGCGATCTTCAGCGCGAAGCCCATGTTGTCTGCGACCGTCATGTGCGGGTACAGGGCGTAGTTCTGGAAAACCATGGCGATGTCGCGGTCCTTGGGCGGAACATCGGTGACATCGCGGTCGCCGATGAGGATTCGGCCGGAGTTAACGTCCTCAAGACCTGCAAGCATGCGCAGGGAGGTGGACTTTCCACAGCCGGAGGGTCCAACGAGGACCAGGAACTCGCCATCGGCGATTTCTATGTTGAGCTTGTCAACAGCGGGCTTATCCGTGCCCGGGTACAGACGCGTAGCGTTATCAAAAGTAACTGTAGCCACAGTTATCAATCCCTTCACCGGCAGGTACGTGCCGGACGATCCGTAGTGAATGGTCTTTTTATGCAGTTGTTAATTCAGTTATAGGTCCATTCGTGCGCATACTCCCCGGCCGAAGCCGAGGAGTATCCAATGACGCCGCACGGTACTTGTGCGCCACATCACAACCAGAGTATGTCAGATTTTTAGCAAAACGGTTAAAAAGTTACGAATGTCACACGTGATCCGTCTTACCAGGGGGTTTTTCAGGCCGGGACGCCGAGGGCGCGCTTACGCTCCCGCAGCAGCGCCTCCAGCAGTTCGGCAACGTGCATCGGCGCCTCCACACGGAACTGCGCCTGGGTGAAGTCCAGGCCAACTTTGACGCCAAGATCCCCCGGGACCAGCCGGCCAAGGGCGTCCTCGTCCGTCACGTCGTCGCCGGCAAAGACCACCGCTGTCGCTGCCGTTGCCTGACGCAGGAACGCCACGCCGTCGCCCTTGGACGCGTTGACCACGGAGGATTCCAGGACCCGGTTGCCCGTCTTCAGGAACACCCCGGGACGGTCCTGCAGCACGGCGCGTGCTGCGGCCACCGCGTCCTCCGCGACGTCGTCGGCGGCCAGCCTGGTGTGCAGCACGACGCCGGCGGGCTTGTCCTCCAGGTGCGTGCCCGGAGCTTCCGCCGCGATGTCCGCGAGAACCTTGCGGACCTCGGCGAGCAGCCCGCGCTGGGCGTCGTCGAGCTCAAGCTGGGAGGAACCCGGCCCCATCCAGACCTCCGCCCCGTGGCTGCCGATCAGCAGGGTCTTCTCCGGAGGGGAGGACGCTGCCCGCAGGCTGTCGAGCGCCCGCCCCGAGATCAGCGCCGTCGACGTCCTCGGAAGTTCCGTCAGTGCGGCGAAGGCGGCCGCGGCCCGCGGGATTGACCGGGAGTCCTTGGGGTGGTCCACAAGGGGGGCCATGGTGCCGTCGAAATCCATGGCGACCAGGAGGTGTTCGGTCGCACCGACGCGGCGGACGGCTTCGAGCAGTTCGGGGGAGAGCGAGAGCGGTGTTGTCTCAGGAGTCATCGCGGATCACCTTTTCTTCAAGGGCGCTGAGGAAGTCGGAAGACCACAGGTCGACGTCGTGGTCCAGGATCTGCTTGCGCATGGCGCGCATGCGGCGCCCGGCTTCGGCCGGCTGCAGGTTTACGGCCTTCATGATGGTGTCCTTGAGGCCGTCGATGTCATGCGGGTTCATCAGCAGCGCCTGCTTGAGCTGGTCCGCGGCGCCGGCGAACTCGCTCAGGACCAGGGCGCCGTCATTGTTGGTGCGGGCCGTGACGTATTCCTTGGCCACCAGGTTCATGCCGTCACGCAGCGCCGTGACCAGCATGACGTCCGCTGCCAGGTACAGGGCCACCATCTCCTCGATGGGGTAGCTGTGGTGCAGGTAGCGCACCGCCGTGTTCTGCATGGTGTCGTAGGTGCCGTTGATGTGGCCAACGGTGCCCTCGATCTCCTCGCGGAGGAGCCGGTACTGCTCCACGCGTTCCCGGCTGGGGCTCGCCACCTGGATCAGCGCGGCGTCCTCCACCGTGACCTTGCCGTCCGCCAGCAGTTCCTCGTAGGCCTTGAGCCGGTGCCGGATGCCTTTGGTGTAGTCGAGCCGGTCGACGCCGAGCAGGATGGTCTTGGGATTGCCGAGGTCGCGGCGGATCTGGCTGGCGCGTTCGATAATTTCGGGGTTCTGCGCCAGTTCGCTGATCTGTTTGACGTCGATCGAGATGGGGAACGCCTGCGCGCGGGCGATGTGGGTGGTCTCGCCGTCGGATCCCTTGACGTGGATCTGCTGCTGTTTGACGCTGGCGCCGAGGAAGCGGCGGGCGGAGCGCATGAAGTTGCCGGCGTCGCTGCTGCGCTGGAATCCGACGAGGTCGGCTCCGAGGAGCCCGTCGATGATCGCCCGGCGCCACGGCAGCTGGGCGAAGATTTCCGGCGGCGGGAAGGGGATGTGGTTGAAGAACCCGATCTTCAGGTCCGGACGTGCCTCGCGGAGCATCTTGGGCACAAGCTGCAGCTGGTAGTCCTGAACCCAGATGGTGGCGCCCTGGTTCGCATGGTGGACGACGGCGTCGGCGAACCTCCGGTTGACCTTCCGGTAGGAGTCCCACCACGTCCGGTGGAACTCCGGCGGCGCGATCACGTCGTGATACAGCGGCCACAGCGTCGCGTTGGAGAAGCCCTCGTAGAACAGTTCGATGTCGTCCGTGCTCAGCTGGACCGGGATCAGGTCAATGCCGCCATGATGGAAAGGCTTCACTGTCTCATCGGGGGCGCCGTGCCAGCCCACCCAGGCGCCGTCGGTCTTCGTCATCATCGGGGCCAGGGCGGTCACCAGGCCGCCGGGGGAGCGGCGCCAGCCGTCCGCGCAGCCGGGCTCGTCGGGGGCGCAGCGGTCAACGGGCAGCCGGTTGGAGACAACCATAAAGTCAAACCCGTCGCTGGGCCCACCCGCACGCTTTGTCGGATCGTCCTTTGGTGCCCCGTCCGCCGCTTCTGTGAGTTTGGTGCCGTGGTCGGCGCGGTCCGTTGCTTGCATTGCTGCCCCCTGGGGTCGCTCGTGGCTCCCATCCACCCTATCGGCACGGAATCTTCCGGGCCATTCGTCCGTTGGGAGGCGTGGAGGAAACTTGAAGGCGCAAGCTCTCGGGTTTCTCCCCTAAAATGATGAAGTTGCCACCCAGTGGACCAGTCCAGGCCGATCGACACGAGGAACTAATGAGCCCCGCAAACGAACCCCGTCAGTCCAAAGCAGACCGAACTGCTGCGGCCCGCGAGAAAGCCCGTGAAATCCGCGAGGCGCAGCTGAAGAAGGAAAAGCGCAATAAGCTCCTCATCGGCTGGGGCATTGTGGCCGCCGTTGTAGCCATCGTCGTGATTGTGGCACTGGTCGTGACCTCAAACATCAAGAACAACGCACCGGTTGCCGATGAAGGGCCGACTCCGGCCAACGGCAACATCTATGGCGGCGTCACGCTGCTGGCCAACGCCGAAGTCGCGAAGTCCGAGCCGGCCACCGTCAAGGTCGCCGACCTGCCTGCCGCTCCGGCCACGCCGCCGGCCCAGGTGACCGCGCCCGGTGCAGACGCCGAGGCGGGCAAGCCCGTCAAGGTGGTGCTTTACATCGACTTCATCTGCCCGGTGTGCAAGAACTTCGAGACGCAGTACAACGAGACCCTCACGAGCCTCCGCAACGAGGGCAAGATCAGCGTGGAGTACCGCCCGCTGGGCTTCCTGGACACCCGTTCCACCACCAACTACTCCTCCCGCGCGGCCAACGCAGCTGCCTGCGTCGTGAACTCATCCCCGGAAAAGTACGCGGACTTCTTCAACTTGCTCTTTGAGCGCCAGCCGGCCGAAGGCGGAGCGGGCATCTCCGACAACGACCTGAAGAAAATGGCCACCGAGGTTGGTGCAGCCA
>JBKKDK010000075.1:0-4520 GCA_046708245.1 Arthrobacter sp. | reverse complement strand
ATCAAGAAGAAGACCGTCAAGGCCATGACCAGCGCACTGCTGGGCGGGCCCGCCCCCTACCTCAAGGGCGCCGTGGTCAGCGCCTTCCCCTCCGGGATCAAGCTGGCCCGGGAATCGGTTCCGGTTGTTTCCGGGGCCGCCCAGGTGGACCTCACGGCGAAAGACCTGGTGGAGGCCTCCAACGAGGACAGACTGCGGATGCAGACGCAGCTCGCGTTGACGTTCCGCAGCCAGCCCGATGTCATCAATGTTGAGCTCCGGGCCAACCAGGACCTGGTGCGCGTGGATGACAACGGATCGGTACTGCCTCCGATCCGCGAGAAGAACGTCCCGGCCCACCAGATCGCCGTCAGCAACAACGATCTGGTCCGGTACGAGAACAACAGGATCTCGCCGCTTCCGGACATCCAGTCTGTCTCCGCCCTCGGGCCCCGGGCTCCGGCGGAGTCACCCGTCTCGCAATCGGTGGCGTTCCTGAGCAGTACGGGCTCAACCCTCTACTCGATTGTGCCCGGCCAGCCGGCCAGGGCGCTGACCACCAGGGCCGGCCTGTCCCGGCCTTCCTTCGGACGGTATGACTGGGTGTGGACGGCAGGGCCCGGAGCCAGCGGCGGCACCGAAGTCGTTGCCTACCGCCCCGTCGGCGTGGCCGAAGGGGCGGACGTGCCCACCGTGTCACTGGCTCCGGGCTGGCTCGCCGGGCGGACGGTCAAGGAGTTCCGGGTGTCCCGCGAGGGGGCCCGGGCGCTGGTCGTGTCAGAGCAGAATGGCAAAACCAGGGTCCAGGTGACAGGCATCATCCGGGCGGCCGACGGCACCCCGCGGGATCTCACGCTACCGATCACCCTCCTGACCACCGGCAACCCGGACCAGGGCGTCTGGGTCGACGACACCACCGTTGCCGTCATGAGGGGCTCCGCAAACGACGCCGTGACCCCCGAGCTGCTGTCGCTGACATCAGCCCAGCCGGAGCAACTCGCACCCTGGCCGGGGCTGAGGGCCCTCAGCGCCGGCAACGGCCGGGAGGAAATCTTTGCCCAGTCCGCGGAGGGAATCTTCCAGCGGCTCGGCAACGGCTGGTCCCCGCAGCTCAAGGGACCGATCGATCCGGCCTTTCCGGGCTGATCTGCCGGTCGCCGCGGTTCTCCACATAGCGGCCCCGGCGGCTCCCGCCGGGAGCGGAGCCGGTCGATCCTTGACGGGTGGGCAGGCACAGCAAACACGGCGGTGGCGCGGGTCCGCGCCGCGCACCGGATCCTGACCTCATCCCGCGGCAGACCCCGGCCGCCCGGCACCGCGGCGACTACCCCGCCGGGGTGTGGCGGCTGGCGGACCGGACGGCGGCGGCGGCGGCAGAACTGCTGGCCCTGGCCGTTCCCGTGGCCTGCGTCTGTTGCGGGGCGGAGGATGTGGCGCTCTGCGGCACCTGCGCCCGGCAGATCCGGCTCCTGACCCGGAACCCGTTCCGGGCCGAGGCGCAGGCGCCGGTCCTGATGGACATGGACGGGTCCGTGCTGCTTCCCGTCGTCGCGGCAGGGGTCTACCGCGGCGAGCTGGCGCAGGCGGTGCTCTCGTTCAAGCGGCACGGCCAGGCGCAGCTGCGCGGCGTGCTGGCCAGGGCCCTGGCCGGGGCCGTCAGAGCCGCCGCAGGGGAGTCGCCGGGGCTTTGGCTGGTGCCGGTGCCCACCAGCAACAGCGCCTACCGGAAACGGGGCTTCAGCCCGGTCCATCTCCTGCTCGGCGGATCCGGTCCCAGGGTCGTCGATGCGCTGAAGAAGGCCGGGCCCGGCAACCGCGCCCTCCTGGGCGGCGGACACCTGGGCGGCGGACAGAAAGGCCTCGGGCGCGGTGCCCGGTCGCAGCGGGTCCGCGGATCCATGCGCGTCCGGTGCGGCTTGCGGCCCCCGGACCTGCGCGGGCAGCCCATCGTCATCATCGACGACGTGCTCACCACGGGGGCCACCCTCGCCGAGGCAGCCCGGGCTTTGCGGCAGGCCGGAGGGGTGGTCCGGGGCGCCGTCGTCCTTGCCGCGACACGCCCGCCGGCCGCTTCCGACATCCGCGCCGCCGATCCCGGGACGGCGGGCGGGAGGGGCGGTAAGGAAAAAAATAAACCACAAAAGGATGAATAAGGGGTGGCTATGAACTAACGTCAAACATGGGTACCAAGAACAGATGTACCTGTCGATAGCGGCTCGGAAAGGGGCTCGACTGTCAATCAGATCGACCCTTAGGATGTGCCGCCGTCGTGTCACCGAAGTTATTTGGAGGGCACTATGGAGTTCATGATCAGCGGACGTAATTTGACGGTCTCAGACCGCTTCCGCGAGTACGCCGACGAGAAGATTTCGAAGATCACCTCGCTGGGGGACAGGGTGCAGAGGGTGGACGCGAAGGTCTCGAAGGAGACCAAGGCCCGCCAAGCCGATGAAATGCTCACGGTTGAGCTGACAGTCCTGGGCCGCGGCCCCGTCATCCGTGCCGAAGCCAGCGCCGCCGACAAATTCGCCGCGTTCGATCTCGCCTACAACAAACTCCTCGAACGCCTGCGCAGGGCCAAGGACCGCAAGAAGGTCCACCACGGCAGGCACACCCCCAAGTCCGTCACCGAGGCGACGGCAACCCTCGAGCCGGCCAGCACCAGCGAGCCGATCTACGAGGAGGCGAACCACTGGCTCGAGCCCAAGGAGGCCCCCGCACAGAAATCGCCGTACGAGGTTGAGAATGACATCCCGGCCGGAGACTCGCCCGTGCTGATCCGCCGCAAGGTCTTCACCGCGGCATCCCTGACGCTTGACGACGCTGTCGACAACATGGAGCTCGTCGGGCACGACTTCTACCTCTTTGTGGACAAAGAGACCAAAGCGCCGTCCGTTGTCTACCGCCGCGAAGGCTGGACCTACGGCGTGATTTCCCTGGACCAGACCTGCGAACCGGGTAAGGCCGAGCAGGAAACGCCGGCAAAGATCCTCGCCTACCGTTCCGAGGATGAGCCCGTCAGCACCTAAGCTGGTGCTGAGCAACCGACGAAAGGACTGAGGTGAACGATTCGCTGAGCCTTCAGCAGGCACGGCGGATCGCACTGGCAGCCCAGGGATTGGACAAAGTACGGCCCGCCGGACCCGTGACTGCACGGGCGGTGGGCCGTACCTTTGCCCGCCTGCACCTGGTCCAGATCGACTCCGTCAATGTGCTGGCCCGGAGCCACTACCTGCCGTTCTTCTCCCGGCTGGGCAACTACGACCGCGGCATCCTGCACCGGATGGCCGGCGCCCACCCGCGCCGCATGATGGAGTACTGGGCCCACGAGGCGAGCTTCATCCGGCCGGACCATTTCCAGGACCTCGTGCTGTGGCAGAGCCGGAGATGGGTCGGTGCCCATGCCATGGACCCGGTGCTGCGCAACGGCGTCGCGTCCCGGGTGCTCGAAGCACTCGCCGCCGGGAAACCGATGACCGCCGCGGAACTCACCGCCAGGCTCGGCCACGTTGAGGACCGCACCCAGGAGAACTGGGGCTGGAACTGGAACGCCGTCAAGCGCGTCCTCGAGCACCTCTTCGAAGAGGGCCTCGTCTCCGCCGCCTCCCGCACCGACTCCTTTGAACGCCGCTACACCCTCACCGCCAGAATCCTTCCGGTCCGTCCGGAGACCCCCGCCGCTGCCGGCCCGGATTCCGCCGCCGCGATGGACCGGCTGATCGACGCCGCCGCCCGGGCCCATGGAATCGGAACGGTACGCTGCTTCGCGGATTACTTCCGTACGCCCATGAAGGCGGCCGCCGTCTCGGTGCAGAACCTCGTCGCCGCGGGCCGGCTGTACCCGGTCACCGTCGCCGGCTGGGACAGGCCCCTGTACCGGCACGTGGAGGCAAAACTTCCGCGCGCCGCCACGGGCCGGGCGCTGCTGAGCCCTTTTGACTCGCTCGTCTTCGAGCGCCGCCGGCTCGAGGCACTCTTCGGCTTCCACTACCGGATCGAGATCTACACGCCCGAGCCGAAGCGGCGCTTCGGGTACTACGTGCTGCCGTTCCTGCTCCGGGACGGAATCGTCGCCCGGGTGGACCTCAAAGCCGACCGCGCCGGCGGCCTGCTCCTGGCGCGGGCCGCCCACGCCGAGCCGGGCGCGCCGGCCGATACCGCCGTCGAACTCGCCGCGGAGCTCCAGCTCATGGCAGAGTGGCTGGAACTGGACCGTGTGGTTGTCTCACCGGTGGGGGATCTGGCACCGGCGCTCGCAGACGCCGTCGCCGGCGGCAAAACCCGGTATCCGCTCTGAGGGAACAGGCGTAACCGCCTGTTCGTCTCTCCCGTAGACTAAACACGCCAGAATTCGGCAGCTTGAGACTGGGAGCAACTTCACGTGGCATCACTTATCGAAAAACTTCTCCGCACGGGTGACAAAAAAACCCTGCGGCAACTGCGGAACTATGCCGATTCCATCAATGCCCTGGAAAGCTCCTTCAAGACCTTCACCGATGCCGAACTGCGTGAAGAGACCGACCGGCTCCGCGCCCGCCATA
>JBKKDK010000074.1:0-4127 GCA_046708245.1 Arthrobacter sp. | reverse complement strand
GGCTGGGTTTCACGCTGACGTACTTTCAGAAATCCGCGTGGATCAGCCACCGGTCACCTCCAGGATTCGAGACCAAACTTCTTCGCCGTCGGGGTCAAGGCCCTCTTCGATGGCGTCAAGACGGGTTTGCAGGACGGCCGCGTAGTCGCGCGGCAGCACCTTGGTAATGCGGGCTGCGGTGTCGTCGAAGTTCTCAAGCAGCCGGGCCGCGAGCAGCGACTCCGTTTCCTCGAGGTGCTTGACGAGCAGTCCGTGGACGATGTCGCGGTCCTCGGCGTCCAGTTCGCGCAGCTGCAGCTCACCGGTTTCGAGGGCCTGCTTGTTGACACGGGTGGTCTGCAGGTCCAGCACGAAGGCCGTGCCGCCGGACATGCCGGCGCCGAAGTTGCGTCCGGTGCGTCCGAGGATCAGGGCCTGGCCGCCGGTCATGTACTCGCAGCCGTGGTCGCCGATGCCTTCCACCACTGCGGTGGCGCCGGAGTTGCGGACCATAAAGCGTTCGCCCACCTGGCCGCGCAGGAACATTTCGCCGCTGGTGGCGCCGTAGCCGATCACGTTGCCGGCGATGACGTTGCGTTCGGCCGGGAAGACGTTGGTGCGGTCCGGCCGGACGATGATCCGTCCGCCGGAAAGCCCCTTGCCGACGTAGTCGTTGGAGTCACCGAACATGCGCAGCGTGATGCCGGCCGGCAGGAACGCGCCGAGCGACTGGCCGGCGGTGCCGGTCAGCGTGATGTCGATCGTGTCCGGCGCCAGCACGTCCGTGCTGAAGGTCTTGGTGACCACATGGCCGAGCATGGTGCCGACGGAACGGTCCGTGTTGATCACGTCGACCGAGATCTTCACCGGTGCGCGGTCGCTCAGCGATTCGGCCGCCATCGCAATCAGGCGCTGGTCGAAGTGCTTGTCCAGCTCATGGTTCTGTCCGGTCAGGTTGCGCAGCGGGGCGTCGTCGTCGAACTCGAGGCCGTGCAGGATCGGATCCAGGTCCAGCCCTTCGGCCTTCCAGTGGTTGATCGCTTCGCGGGTGTCGAGCATTTCGGCGTGGCCGATCGCCTCTTCGATGGTCCGGAAACCGAGTTCCGCGAGGATTTCGCGGACTTCCTCGGCGAGGAACTCGAAGAAGTTGACCACAAACTCGGGCTTGCCGTTGAAGCGCGAGCGGAGCTCCGGGTTCTGCGTCGCGACGCCCACCGGGCAGGTGTCGAGGTGGCAGACACGCATCATGATGCAGCCGGAAACCACCAGCGGAGCCGTGGCGAACCCGAACTCCTCGCCTCCGAGGAGAGCCGCGATGACGACGTCGCGGCCGGTCTTGAGCTGGCCGTCCACCTGCACCACCACCCGGTCGCGCAGGCCGTTGAGCATCAGGGTCTGCTGGGTCTCGGCGAGGCCGAGTTCCCACGGGACACCGGCGTGCTTGAGGGAGTTCAGCGGCGAGGCGCCGGTACCGCCGTCGTGGCCGGAAACCAGCACGACGTCGGCCTTGGCCTTCGTGACACCGGCAGCCACTGTGCCGATCCCGACTTCGGAGACCAGTTTGACGTGCACCCGGGCCTAGGGGTTGGCGCGCTTGGCATCGTATATCATCTGCGCGAGGTCCTCTATCGATTAAATGTCGTGGTGCGGCGGCGGGGAGATGAGCCCGACGCCGGGTGTCGAGTGACGCGTCCGCGCCACCCAGGGGTAGACCTTCTGCGCCATCAGCTGGCCGCCTTCGCCGGGCTTTGCGCCCTGCGCCATCTTGATCTGGATATCGTCGGCGTTGCTCAGGTACAGGCTGGTGACGCCGAATCGGCCCGACGCAATCTGCTTGACTGCCGAGCGGCGCTCCGGGTCCAGGAGCCGGTCGACGTCCTCGCCGCCCTCACCGGTGTTGGACTTGCCGCCCAGCCGGTTCATGGCGATCGCGAGGGTCTCGTGCGCCTCCTGGGAAATGGAGCCGTAGCTCATGGCGCCGGTGGAGAAGCGCTTGACGATGCTGGAGACGGACTCCACTTCCTCGAGCGGGACCGCAGGGCGCGCCCCGGCCTTGAACTTCAGCAGACCGCGCAGGGTCATGAGGTTCTCGGACTGGTCGTCCACGCCGCGGGTGTACTCCTTAAAGATGTCGTAGCGGCGCTCACGGGTGGCGTGCTGCAGCCGGAAGACGGTCTCCGGGTTGAACAGGTGCGGCTCGCCGTCGCGGCGCCACTGGTACTCGCCGCCGCCCAGCAGCGGCTGGTGCGGCTGCTCGATGCCGTTCTCCGGGTAGGCCATCTGGTGGCGGGCGGAGACTTCGGCCGCGATGACGTCGAGCCCGACGCCGCCAAGCTGGGAGTGCGTGCCGGAGAAGAACTCGTCCACCAGCTCCTGGCCGAGGCCAAGCGCCTCAAAGGTCTGGGCGCCCGTGTAGGAGGCCACGGTGGAGATGCCCATCTTGGACATGATCTTCAGGACGCCCTTGCCGAGGCCCTTGATCAGGTTGTAAACACCGTCCTGCGGGGTGACGCCAACGACGTCGCCGGAAGCGATCAGCTGCTCGACCGATTCCATCGCCAGGTACGGGTTGACGGCGGACGCGCCGTAGCCGACCAGCACGGCGACGTGGTGCGTTTCCCGGACGTCGCCGGCCTCGACCACGAGGGCGGTCTTGGTGCGGTTGGCGCTGCGGAGCAGGTGGTGGTGCACGGCACTGACCAGCAGCAGCGACGGGATGGGTGCCCACTGCGCGTTCGAGTCACGGTCCGAGAGCACCACGTACTGGACGCCGCGGTTGATGGCGCCGGAAACCTGTTCGCAGATTTCGGTCAGCCGGGCGCGCAGCGCGTTTTCGCCGCCCTCGGGGCGGTAAAGGCCGCGGACCTTCATGGCGACCTTCTCGCCGTCGGCTGTCTCGATGTTCGCGATCTTGGCGAGCTGGTCGTTGTTGATCACGGGGAACGGCAGCGAGACCTGCGGCTGGCGGACCTGCTTGGTGTCCAGCAGGTTGCCGTTGGGGCCGATTGCGCACATCAGGGACGTGACGAGCTCTTCACGGATGGCGTCCAGCGGCGGGTTGGTGACCTGCGCAAAGGACTGCACGAAGTAGTCGAACAGCAGCCGGGGGCGCTTGGACAGGACGGCCACCGGGGTGTCCGAGCCCATCGCGCCGAGCGGCTCGGCGCCGGTGCGGGCCATCGGGCCCAGCAGGATCTTCAGTTCCTCGGTGGTGTAGCCGAACGTCCGCTGGCGGATATTGACCGACGCCGCGGTGTGCACCACGTGCTCGCGTTCCGGCAGCTCGTTGAGGTCGATCAGGTTGTCTTTGACCCAGTCGGCCCACGGGTTGGCGGCAGCCACCTCGGCCTTGACCTCGGCGTCGTCGATGATGCGGCCAGCCTCGGTGTCCACGAGGAACATCTTGCCCGGCGAGACACGGCCCTTCTTGACCACCTTGGAGGGATCGACGTCGATCACGCCGACCTCGGAAGCGAAAATGACCAGGCCGTCCTCGGTGATCCAGTACCGTCCCGGGCGCAGCCCGTTGCGGTCCAGGGTGGCGCCGACGAGGTTGCCGTCGGTGAACGAAACGGCAGCGGGGCCGTCCCACGGTTCCATCAGCAGCGAGTGGTACTCGTAGAAGGCCCGCCGCGCCGGGTCCATCGTGGCGTGGTTTTCCCAGGCCTCGGGGATCATCATCATGATCGAGTGCGTAATGGGGCGTCCGGAAAGCCACAGGAGTTCCGCGACCTCGTCGAAGGACGCCGAGTCGGAGGCGCCCGGCGTGCAGATCGGGTACAGCTCTTCGGGCGAATCCCCCAGCAGCGGGTTGGCCAGCTGGGACTGGCGGGCGCGCATCCAGTTCCGGTTGCCCTTGACGGTGTTGATCTCACCGTTGTGCGCGATGGTGCGGACCGGCTGGGCCAGCGGCCAGGACGGGAACGTATTGGTGGAGAAGCGCGAGTGGACGATCGCCAGCTTGGTCTTGAAACGCTTGTCCGAGAGGTCCGGGTAGAACGGCTCGAGCTGGGCCGTGGTTAGCATGCCCTTGTAGACGATGGTCCGGGAGGACAGCGACGGGAAGTACACACCGTACTTGTTCTGGGCACGCTTGCGGATCCGCCAGGCGCGGGAATCCAGCTCGTTGCGGTCCAGTTCTTCGCCGC
>JBKKDK010000073.1:0-6832 GCA_046708245.1 Arthrobacter sp. | reverse complement strand
TGACGTCGGCGCCTGGCGAACCCAGCTCCTTGAGGGCTGCGATGGCCGCGGCCGCGGTTCCGCCGCGGCCGTGGACGGCGGCGGCGGGGGCCGAATCCACGCCGGCGTACCGCAGGGCGTTGACGATTCCGGCGACGTCGGTGTTGTAGCCGACGAGCCGGACGGGTGCATTGCCCGGGCCGGCGTCGGACGCCGCGGGTTCGAACGCGACTGTGTTGACGACGCCCAGAGAACGGGCCACGCCGCGCACTTCGTCAACTTCGGCGACCATGGCCGTTTTCAGCGGCATGGTGACGGACAGCCCCCGCCAGCCCGCACCTTCGAGGATCTCCTGCCGCACGCCGGCCATAAACGCAGGCAGGTCGGACTCGGTCACGTCGATCGCGGAATACGCGAGCCGGACTCCCAGGTGGGCGTAGGCTGCCCGGTGCAGTGCGGGTGACTTCGAATGGCTGATGGGATGCCCAAGGACGGCGGCCCGCAGCGTCATACGCAGCGTCCGGGGTTCGCCTCGCACCAGGCGTTGTACTTCTCCACGTAGCCGTTGTGCTCCGCCAGCGTCTTGGAGAACTTCGTCTCCTTGGTGTCCAGGTTGATGGTCACCCAGTAGAGGTAATCGTTGGACTTGGGCTTGGCGGCAGCGTCGATGGCGGTTTTCCCCGGCGACCCGATGGGCCCGGCCGGGAGGCCGACGTTGGCGTAGGTGTTGTACGGGTTGGCCGTGTCGGTCTTCTGGGCCTCGTCAATGTGGAAGCTGCGGATTCCGAGCCCGTACGTGACTGTCGCGTCGGACTGGATCAGCCCGTTGGTTTCGGTGTTGCCGGGCTTGAGCCGGTTGTAGATGGCGCCGGCCACGTCCCCGTACTCGGCCTGGCCGCCTTCGGCCTGGACGATGCTCGCAACCGTGATCACGTCGTACTGTTTGGCCTGGTCGGTGACGCCCTGGGACTTGAGCTCGTCCAGGGTGGAGGTCACGAGTTTCTGCAGCACTTCCTTCGCGGGGGTGCCGAGCGGAAAACGGTATTCGCCCGGGGCCAGGAAGCCCTCGAGGTTCTTGGACTTTGCCGGTACGCCGAACTGGTCCGGGGCGTCGCTGAGTTTCTTCAGGTCGGCAACAGGGACACCGGTTCCTTCCGAAATCGCCTGCAGGGATTCACCGATGCGTAAGCCGGCGCTGAGGGCGAAGTACATGACCTTGCCCTTGTCCTTGTTGAGCAGCACGGCCACGGCGTCGGAATTCTTCATTTCGGTGCGCATGGTGAAGTCGCCCGGGCTCAGCGCTCCGCCGGAGGCGGCGAACTCCTTGAGGAAGGCGTCGGCGTTCGCCACGACCTTCTTGTTCTGCAGTTCCGTGGCCACGGATTTGGGGCCGGCGCCCGGCGGCACGGTTATGGCCACCTCACCGGTTCCGGGTCCCGGGTAGTCGGCCACCGGGTCCCCGCCCAGGAGCGGTTTGAGGAACTGCGCGCCCACCACGATGGCGACAACGAACACGGTCAGGGACAGCACGAGGGCCAGGAACCGGCGCCGGCGGCGAACCTTCTTGGATGGGCCCTTGGTGGTCCGGATGGACCCGGCCATCATGTCGTGCCCGGCTTCCCCGTGGTGGTCATCGGGGTGGCTGAGGGATTCGTCGCCGTATGCATGGTGGGCCTCGTCGTCGGGATGGGCCTCGTAGCCGTGGTGTTCAGCGCCGGTGTGGGTGTCATAGCGGTGCTGCTGCCCGGCCTCATGGTGCAGGGCGGCCTCGGGGGCAATGCCGCCGGCGTACTCGTGGGATGCGTAGCCGTGGATGGCGTCGTCGTGCGCTGAGTCGTCGTGTGCAGAATCTTCGTGGGGAGCGTGCTCCGGCAGGGTCTCTTCCTGCACAGTTTCTTCGGGCACAGCTTCGTGCACGGCGTCTTCGTGCACCGTCGGCTCGGCGGCGGGGAGTTTGGGGGCGTCGGCCGGTGCGATGGGCCCGGGTGCGGGAGCCGGCGGAGCCGCGGGGGCCCCGGGAGCCGCGGGGGGCGCTGCCGGGGCGTCCTGCCCGGTCTCGAAGGCCTGCGGCGGGATGACCTCGTGGCCCTGGGTCATAAGGGACTTTTCCCGTGCCCTGATCTCTTTGCGCGTCAGCGGTCGGCCTGAGTCGCCGAAAGCGTCCCCTGGGGAGTCGTCATTGTTGACCGGGCTCACTGTAGCCTTCCATGTTCTGCAGAGTGCGTGTCTACCTCCGGGACGGCAGAAGCGCCATCCCGGGCCGGCCCCGGAGCGGTATCCGCGTAAACGCGGCTTCCGATCTCCGTTCCCCTGGCCTTTTGCATATCGATCGCATGCTGCAGGATACCTGCGGCCGCAACCTGATCAACTACTTTACGGTGATTTCTGCTGCTCATGCCAGCCTCGTGCAGGTTGCGGTGCGCGGTGACAGTACTCAAACGCTCGTCAACCAGCCGCACCGGAACCTCGGATCCGCGGTCACGCAGGGCATTGGCAAGCAGCTGCGCGTAGTCCGTGGCCATCCGCGCGGAGGCGTGCTCTTCGCCTTTCATCGTCCGCGGAAGCCCCACGAAGATCTCGACGGCGCCCAGCTCTTCGGCCAGCGCCGCCATGATCCGCACGTCGGTGTTTTTCTTCGCGTTCCGTCCCAGCGTGCGCAGCGGCGTGGCGAGGATGCCGTCGCGGTCGCAGACCGCCACGCCAACCCGGACGGTCCCGACGTCCACCCCGAGCTTTACGCCCTGGGGGTAGACGCCGGGCACGGACGTTTCGTTCACCTGGGTGTCCGCTGCTAGCGCCGGGTGATGGAGTCCACGACGGCGGCGAGGGCCGCGCGGACCTGGCCCGCGTCGGTGCCGCCGCCCTGGGCGACGTCGTCCTTGCCACCGCCGCCGCCGCCGAGGATGCCCGCTGCGAGGCGCACCAGGGCACCGGCCTTGACCCCGGCTGCCCGGGCGGCTTCGTTGGTGGCGATCAGGATAACGGGACGGTCGTTGCTGACACCGGCCACTGCGACGGCGGCGGGCTCGGACCCGAGACGCGTCCGAAGGTCCAGTGCCAGGCCGCGCAGGTCGTCGGCTCCGCTGACCTGGCCGGCGTCGTGGGCGATGACCTTGACGCCGGCAGCGTCCTTGGCGGTGCCGGCGAGCTGTGCGGCGGCTGCGCTGAGCTGCTCTTTGCGCAACCGCTCAAGTTCCTTCTCGGCCGTCTTGAGCTTGTTCAGCGTGGCGGCGATCCGCTCGGTGAGCAGGCCGGAGGGGACCTTGAGCATTTCCGTGAGCTCGGTGACCAGGGCGCGCTCCGCGGCGAGGTGCCGGAAGGCGTCCATGCCGACAAAGGCCTCGACGCGGCGGTTTCCGGATCCGACGGACTGTTCGCCGAGCAGGGAGAGGCTGCCGATCAACGAGGTGTTCTCGACGTGCGTGCCGCCGCAGAGCTCTCGGGACCAGGCGCCGTCGATCTCCACGACGCGGACCTCGTTGCCGTAGTTCTCACCGAACAGCGCCATGGCGCCGAGGGCCTTGGCCTCGGCCAGGCCCATGACCTTGGTTTCCACCCGGAAGTTGTTGCGGATGGCGATGTTGGAGACTTCCTCGATCTCGGAGCGGGTGGCGGCGCTGAGGCCTTCACCCCAGGCGAAGTCGAAGCGGAGGTAGCCGGCCTTGTTGAACGAGCCGCGCTGCAGGGCCTCAGGGCCGAGGATCTGGTGCAGGGCCGCGTGCACGATGTGCGTGCCCGTGTGGGCCTGCTCCGCGGCGTGGCGGCGTTCCCGGTCGACGGCAGCCAGCACCAGCGAGCCGGCTCCGATTTCGCCTTCGCGGACGATTGCCTTGTGCACGCTCAGGCCCTTGATCGGGCGCTGCACGTCCAGGACCTCGACGACGAAGCCGTCGCCGGTGATCAGGCCCGTGTCCGCGGCCTGGCCGCCGGCCTCGGCGTAGAACGGCGTTTCGGCGAGGACGAGTTCGATTTCGTCGCCGGTGGACGCCTGGGCAACCTTCCGCCCGGCGGACAGGATGCCGCGGACCTTGGATTCGCCGTTGAGCTCGGTGTAGCCGGTGAAGACGGTCTCGCCGGCGGACAGGAGCTCCTGGAAGGCGCTGAGGTCGGCGTGCGAACCCTTCTTGCCCTTGGCGTCGGCCTGGGCACGCTGGCGCTGTTCGAGCATGAGCTTGCGGAACTCGGGTTCGTCGACTTTCAGCCCGGCTTCTTCGGCCATTTCCAGGGTCAGGTCGATCGGGAAGCCGTAGGTGTCGTGCAGGGCGAAGGCGTCGGCGCCGGAGAGCGGCCGGTTGGCGGACTTGGACTCCTTGACGGCGTCCTCGAGGCGGGCCGTGCCGGAGGCGATGGTGCGCAGGAACGCCTTCTCCTCGGCGTAGGCGATCCGGCTGATGCGCTCGAAGTCGGTCTCCACAATCGGGTAGACACCCTTCATGGCGGCCCGGGAGGCCGGCAGCAGTTCGGGCAGGCAGGCCGTTTCGACGCCGAGCAGGCGCATGGAGCGGACCGCGCGGCGGATGAGGCGGCGCAGCACATAGCCGCGGCCTTCGTTGGAGGGGGTCACGCCGTCGGCGATCAGCATCAGGGCGGAGCGGATGTGGTCGGCCACGACGCGCATCCGGACGTCGTCGGTGTGGTGCGGGTCGTCGGCGGACTCCGCGGAGGTGTACTCCCGGCCGGACAAGGCCGCGGCCCGGTCGATCACCGGACGGACCTGGTCCGTCTCGTACATGTTTTCGACGTCCTGCAGGATCATCGCGAGGCGCTCCATGCCGAGCCCGGTGTCGATGTTCTTCTTGGGCAGTTCGCCAGTGATGTCGAAGTCCACCTTGGAGCGGACGTTGTCGATCTGGTACTGCATGAACACGAGGTTCCAGATTTCGACGTAGCGGTTTTCGTCGGCGATGGGTCCGCCCTCGACGCCGTAGGACGGGCCGCGGTCGAAGTAGATCTCCGAGCAGGGCCCGGCCGGGCCGGGCTGGCCGGTGGACCAGTAGTTGTCCGCCTTGCCCATCCGCTGGATCCGCTCGGCCGGCATGCCGGTGTTCTTCAGCCACAGCTGCTCGGCCTCGTCGTCCTCTTCGTAGACGGTGACCCAGAGGCGCTCCGGCGGGAGGCCGTAGCCGCCGTCGTCAACGCCGGTGGTGAGCAGCTCCCACGCGAACTTGATGGCGTCTTCCTTGAAATAGTCGCCGAAGGAGAAGTTGCCGCACATCTGGAAGAAGGTGCCGTGCCGTGCGGTCTTGCCGACTTCCTCGATGTCGCCGGTCCGGATGCATTTCTGCACGCTCGTGGCCCGCAGGTAGGGGGCTTCTTCCCGGGCCGTCAGGTACGGGATGAACGGGACCATGCCGGCCACCGTGAACAGCAGGGAGGGGTCGCTGGAGACCAGGGAGGCGGAGGGAACCGCCGTGTGGCCTTTGCTGACAAAAAAGTCGATCCAGCGCTTCGTGATCTCCTGCGACTTCATGAGCTGATTACTTACCCTTCAATATGCACTGCGTTCGTGGTCCACGCGTGTACTCCGCGCGACTGTGTGTTTCCGGCCGGCTGACCGGCCCGGGCGCCCTGAACGGGTACGGCCCTCTTACTAATTCTCTCCCGGCTAGCGCCGGACTGCATCCCGCCCGGCCGCGCCGTTGCCGGTACCTCCGGGTGTGTCGCCGTCGACGCCGAGGGCGCTGCGGAGCTCCGTTTCCCGCTCCTGCATGCCTTCGCGGACGGCGTCGGCGAAGTCGAAGAAGCCGTCGGCGAGGCGGCCCACGGCCCGGTTCAGGCCTTCGGGGCCCAGATTGGACTGCGCCTCGGTGATCTTGCGGAACGCGATGACGCCGATTGCGACGCCGATTCCCATCCAGATGATTCTGTTCATGTCAGTTCTCCAGAGGGCTTAGCGGCTGCGGCGGCCGGTGGCGGGCTTTTTGCGGGCGGTGAAGGCGGAGCGGACACCGTAGCTGAAGGCGGCCACCTTGATCAGCGGTGAGCCCACGGTGGCGGCCACGAGGGAAGACAGCGCCGAGATGTTGGCTGAAGCGTCCGAGACGTTGGAGGCGATCCCGTCGACCTTCCTCAGCTGCTCATTCGTGGTGGAGACGGTCGCGGTGACTTCGTCCATCAGCGGGGTGGCGCCGTCGCTGATCGAGCGGATGGTGGTCCGGACCTCGTCAAACACTCCCCCGAGCTTCAGAATCGGCACGGCGAGCAGCAGGACCAGCAGTGCAAACACTCCGGCCGCGATCAGGCCGGCAATATCGCCACCAGACATAGTCGTTCATCTCCTTGTTGCGTTGTATTCCTGCGGCATGCTCCGGCTGACTCAGCCGGCAACCGCAGAACTCCCCCAAGTACCTTACATACAAAGAAGCCCGCGGCGCTTGCCACGGGCTTCTTTGTATGGTGTTGCGTTGGATCTAGCGTGCGTAGAATTCCACGACGAGCTGCTCTTCGCAGGTCACGGGGATCTCGGAGCGCTTGGGGCGACGCACGAGGCGGGCCTGCAGGGCGTCAAGCTTGACGTCCAGGTATGCCGGAACCATCGGCAGGACGTCGCGGTGTGCGCCGGCTGCTGCAACCTGGAACGGGGGCATGGTCTCGCTGCGGCTGTGAACGTGGACCAGCTGGCCCTCGGAGACGCGGAAAGACGGGCGGTCGACGCGGATGCCGTCAACCAGGATGTGGCGGTGGACAACCAGCTGGCGGGCCTGGGCGATGGTGCGGGCGAAGCCTGCACGCAGCACGAGGGCGTCGAGACGCATTTCGAGCAGTTCGATCAGGTTTTCACCGGTCAGGCCCTTGGTGCGGCGTGCTTCTTCGAAGGCACGGGTCATCTGGGCTTCGCGGATGCCGTACTGGG
>JBKKDK010000072.1:0-5056 GCA_046708245.1 Arthrobacter sp. | reverse complement strand
GGAGTACGGCCCGGGCCTGGGAGGCGGACGCGAAACCGGCCGCCGGCAGCGCCTGCTCCAGCTGTCCGCGGGCTTCCGCGGCCCGGCTTTCGGCCTGTTCCAGCGTGGTCCGTGCAGCGTCCGCCCGCTCCAGGACGGCTGTGGTCCCGTGGAGAGCGGCGATCCGCTTGCCGAGTGCGGGGTGGCCGGCGCGCAGCTTCTCCAGAGCCTGCTCGAGCGCTGCGGCTTGTTCCTCGACTTCCGTGATGGTGGTGTGCGTCCGGGCGGCGCCCGAGGCGGCGGCCACCTGGTCCTGTTCCGCAGCGGTGATCTGCCCCGCGAGCTCCGCCTGCCGGATGCGGTTTGCGGCGAGGTCCCGTGCCGCGCGGTTTGCCTCTGCCGCGCGTTCGGTGGCCAGCACCGCCTCCACGCTGGCTTCCCCGGGAGGGGTGTTGCCGCCTTGTGCCGCCAGCACGGCGACGTCCTGCTGCGCGTCGGCCAGTTCGCGTTCCAGTGCGGCCAGGGTGGTTTCCGCAGCCTCGCAGGCTTCCTGCGCCGCCTGCTCGGCCTCGGCCACAACCAGCGCGGACGCGGCGGCGGGGGCCGGAGCGGGGTGCTCGGCGCTGCCGCAGACGGCGCACGGGATGCCGGGTTCCAGCTGCGCGGCGAGCTCGGCGGCGGCGTTGGCCAGCCGTTCCTCGCGCAGATCGAGCCAGCGCTGGCGCCGGTCCTGGTGCTCGTCCCGGGCCAGGCGGTGGCGTTCCGTCACCGCGCCGCAGGCAGCCACGGCGGCGGCGTAGCGCCCGACCATGACCACAAGTTCATCGGCCGCGGCGGCTTCCTTGCCGCGCAGCTGGAGTTCCGCGGCGAGTTCTTCCAGCGGCCGGAGACCGGCAACCAGCGCGTCGGATTCAGTCCGGAGCGCGTCCAGTGCCAATGACCCGGCGCGGCGTCCCGCCTCCAGTTCCGCCAGGTCCGCGCGCAGCTGCAGGGAGCGGTTCTTCAGCCCGGCAAGCCGGGCTTCGTCGGGCAGCCGTTCTTCGAGCACCGCCCGCACGGACCGGAGCCCGGCGAGCGTGGTCCGCAGTGCCGCACCATCGACGGGGCCGGATCCGCTCCCGAGCTCCGCCAGCTCCGGGTCAACGCGGGCCGCGGTGCGCAGTTCCCCGGTTGCCCCGGCCATGGCTGCAAATGCCCGTTCCTCGGCCGCTTCGGCGTTTTCCACCGCCTGCAGCTGGCCGCCGAGCACTTCGGCCTTGCGGTGCAGGCCCAGCGTTTCAATCCTGGCCAGCAGTTCCGGCGCTGCGGCCTCGACCCCGGCCCGGCGGCGCTCTGCGGCGGCGAGCTTGGCCCGGCGGCCGGCGCGGGCCGCTGCCGCGTCCAACAGTGCCGCGTGGTGGGCATGCTGCCGTTCGGCTTCGGCGGCGGCCGCCTGGCGCGCGGCCGCGGCGGATGCTGCGCCGGCCTCAAGCCAGGCTAGGAACGCGTCGGCGTCGGCACGGTCCGGGGCCTCCGCGGTGCCGGGCTCGAGGGCAGCCGTTTCCGCCTCCGCCTGGGCAAGCAGCAGGTCCAGCTTGCTGTTGAGGCCGGCAACCTCGCCGGCGGCAACCTTCGCCTTCTTGGCCAGTTCCTGCTCCACAGCTTCAAACCGCTGGGTGCCGAACAGGCTCTGGAGCAGCTCGAGGCGGTCGGCGGCCTTGGACCGGAGGAAGGCCGCGAAGTCCCCCTGGGGCAGCATAACCACCCGGGTGAACTGCTCACGGTTCATGCCCAGGACGTCGGTGATCTCGGCCCCTGCCTCGTCATTGCGGCCCGACTTTTCAATCCACTCGCCGTCGACCCGTTCGCGCAGCAGCGTGTTGGCCTGCTGTACGGTGAATCCGTTTTTGCCCCGGGCGCTGGGTTTGTCCCAGGCGGGAGAGCGGGAGACCTCGAAGTGCCGGCCGCGAGCGGAAAATTCACACGTGACGCGGGGCTCGGCGGAGGTCGCGGCGTGGTCGCTGCGCAGCCGCTTGCCGTCCTGGCGGGCGCCGGGCACCGAACCATAGAGCGCGAAGCAGATGGCATCCAGGACGCTGGTCTTGCCGGCGCCGGTGGGCCCGTTCAGGAGGAACAGACCGTGCGCGCTCAGGCGGTCGAAATCGATGCGTTCGGTGCCCGCGAACGGGCCGAACGCGGAGATTTCGAGGCGGTGGATCCTCACAGCGAAACTCCTTCCAGCCGCACGGCATCCAGGGCCTCCGCCAGCACGGCCGATTCGGCGTCGTCGGCCCCGCGCCCGCGGACGTGCTCCAGGAAGCCGCAGCAGATAGCGAGGTCGTCCTCGGCCACGGCGAGCCTGCTGCTGTAGCTGCCTTTGGCGGCGGCGCCGGCACCCTCCGGGTCGAACCCCAGCACCAGGGTGTCGGGGAAGCGGGTACGCAGCCGCTCCATGGCCTGCGCCGGGCGCTGCGCGTCTGTCAGGGTGATCTGGCAGTACGCGGCTTCGGCCCAGGCGAGGTCCGCGGCCACGAGGAGCTCGTCCAGTTTGCCGCGCAGCACGGCCAGGGTCCGGGGTGCTTCCCAGAGGACCTCGCGGACGCAGCCGATTCCGGCGGCATCCACCTCCACCAGCCAGCTGCCCTTGCGGTGCTTCGCCTCGGAGAAGGAGTAGGCGAGCGGCGACCCGGAGTACCGCACGGTGGGCGACAGTTCCTGCCGTCCGTGCAGGTGGCCGAGGGCGGTGTAGCCGAATCCGTCGAAGAGATCCAGCGGGACGGCCCCGACTCCGCCGATGCTAAGGTCCCGCTCGCTGTCCGAGCTGATGCCGCCGCTCGCGAAGGTGTGTGCCAGGACCACCGAATGCACGGTTCCGGTGCCGGCCCGCGCGGCGAGATCGGTCCGGATCCGGGCCGTGGCGGCCCGCGTCACCTCGAAGTGGCTCGCGGTGTCGACGCCGAGCTGTTCGGCCACGAGCCGCGGTTCCAGCCAGGGGATGCCTTAGATGGCGAGCACGGGGCCGGCAGGGTCCGTGGTGTCCTGGCTGAGCGGGAACAGCACCGGCTGGTCCAGCTCGGCCAGACGGGTGCGCAGGTGCACCCCCCCGCGCTCGAGCAGCCGCGACGCGAAGCCAAGCCGGGTGGCGGAATCGTGGTTGCCGCTGGTGAGCACCACCTGGGCGCCGGCGCCGGTGAGCCGCACCAGGGCGTCATCGAGCAGGCCGACGACGTCGACCCCGGGCAGGGCGCGGTCGTAGACGTCGCCGGCGATAAGGACGACGTCGACCGACTCGTCCCGCACGAAGGTGACCAGCTGGTCGATGAACGAGCGCTGGGCGTCAAGCATCCCGACGCCGTGGAATGACCGGCCCAAATGCCAGTCCGAGGTGTGCAATAACCGCATGTTCCTACGGTATCGGCTGGCACCGACACTAATGCGCCAACGCCCCGCGGCCGCCGGAACTGTCCCGGACCGGCCCCGTGCTACTGGCCGCGTTTGCCGTCGAAGAAGTCGCGGGCCTCGTCGCCGGCGGCGTTCCGGGGCGCCTCGGCGCGGGTCGGCGGGGCCGGCGCGGGCCCGGCATCGGCGGCGTCGGCGGATTCAAGGTCGTCGTCGAATTCGTCGTCCGGGTGCCCGGCTGCGTCGCCGGCCAGGGCGGCAGTGGCCGGGGCGGCCAGCGCAAAGCCGCGGAAAACCAGGCCCGCGACGGCCGCACCGACCAGCGGGGCCACCCAGAAAAGCCAGAGCTGGCCCAGCGCGTCGGCGTTGCTGAAGAGCGCCGAGGCGGTGGCGCGGGCCGGGTTGAAGGGGGTGTTCCCGATCGCCTGGCCCAGTTGCAGCAGGCCAGCCATGGTCAGGCCGACGGCGAACGGTGCCGCGGCGCGCGAAGGGTTCCGGTCCGAGGTAGTGCCGAGGTAGACGGCCACCAGCAGGGCGGCACCGAGGAACTCCACAAGCAGCGCTCCGGCCATCGGCGCCTGGATGATGGAGTGCTCGCCAAATCCGGCGGTGACCGTGTCGAACGCTGCCCGGGTGTCGGCGATCTTGGGGATGGTGCGCAGGACGCCGGACAGCGCAACCACAGCCAGCAGCGCCCCCACGAGCTGGGCGCCGAGGTAAGCGGCGGCGTCCGCGAGGCGGGTGCGGCCGGCAATGGCGTTGCCCACCGTGACTACCGGGTTGAAGTGGCCGCCCGAGAGGTACCCGAAGGCAAGCATCGCGGCGGTCAGCGCCAGGCCCGCGGCCAGCGAAGCCGGGAGCGGGTTCGACTGCGGGATGGTGAACAGCGGCACGCCCAGGCCAACCACCACCACGAAGAACGTCCCCAGGGCCTCGGCGGAGAGCCGGGCCAGGAGACCGGCCCGCTCCGGAACGTCAAGGGCGGCGGAGGGCCGGGCGGCCGTTCCGGGTGCTGGCGCGGGCGTGGTCATGACTTCGGAATTCCTTTGTTTGAAAATGGTCCGCCAGCAGTCTGCCAGCGGAAACTGGACGTTGGCTGAACCCGGGCCCGGGCCGCCGGGGTAAATTTGACCCTATGAGCAGCGAGCCCGGCACCACCCCCGCAGTCACCCCGCCCACGGCCCCGTCACCGTCGCACGAGTCCCGTATCCACGGCTGCCTGCTGGGCGGCGCCCTAGGCGATTCCCTGGGCTACGCGGTGGAGTTCGACGACATCGCCGGGATCCGGGCGGCATTCGGCCCCGCGGGCCTGCAGGATTTTTCCGCGCTCGACGGCGGCAGCCACTTCTCCGACGACACCCAGCTCACGCTCTACACCGTGGACGGGCTGCTGGAGGCGCTGGAATGGGCGAACTCGGGCGTGGGCGCAGACACCAATGCCTGCCTGTGGCTCGCCTACCTGCGTTGGCTCGGCACCCAGGGCGTCCCGGTGCCGGAAGCGGCCCCGTTCCAGCCTCCCCGCTGGATCGATTCGCACGAGGTCCTCAAGCACCGCCGCGCCCCCGGAAACGCGTGCCTGAGCGGTCTGGCCACCGGCGAGATGGGAACTTTTTATCGTCCGGTCAACCCGGACTCCAAGGGCTGCGGCACGGTGATGCGCTCGGCCCCCTTCGGCCTGGTCCCCTACATCGCCGCCGAA
>JBKKDK010000071.1:0-12236 GCA_046708245.1 Arthrobacter sp. | reverse complement strand
CCGTCGGCGTGCCCTTGATTGTGGCAGGCGCCGTCGGGCTGGGGCGAGGCGGGCCCCCGCGGGCCGGGCCCGGACAGCGACCGCCACCCCACGGTGCTGCCCCGCCGCCACCCTTTGGCCCGCCAGGGTCCGGCGAGTACGCCCCCGGAGGGCCGTACTTCGCGGGGCCGCCGCCCGGCGGACAGCCGCCGCCCCGTCCCTAGCCCCACCCGCCCTCTTGCCACCGCGCCCCGGCAAGAACATAGTTGAGGGAATTTACCACTCCGTGGCAGGAGGCAGGCGGCGATGCTGAACAACGGGGCGCCGGGTGACGGGTTGTTGCAGGACAAGACCGCCGTGATCTATGGCGCCGGCGGCGCGATCGGCGGAGCCGTGGCGCGGGCCTTCGCCGCGGAGGGCGCCTTCGTCCACCTCGCGGGGCGCACTGGGTCCCGGCTGGAAAAAGTAGCCCGGGACATCCTCGAGAACGGCGGCCAGGCGGAGACCGCCGTCGTCGATGCCCTCAACGAGGAACAGGTGGACGACTTTGTGGCGCGGGTGGCCAAAAAGAACAGGAGGATCGACATCTCCTTCAACGTCATCTCCTTCGGGGACATCCAGGCGCCGCTGATGGAAATTGACGTGGACGACTTCACCCAGCCCGTGAGCCTCGCGACGCGCACCCATTTCCTCACCACGCGGGCCGCGGCCACGCACATGATCAAGCAGCGCTCCGGCGTCGTGCTTATGTTCGGCGGCTCCGGGCCGCAGACACTGCCCGGGCTGGGCGGGTTCAAGGTGGCCATGGACGCCATGGAGGGCCTGCGCCGGCAATGGGCACTGGAACTCGGAAGGCACGGCATCCGGGTGGTCACCATGGTCTCGGGCGGCATCATCGAAACCATCCCGTGGCAGGCCGAGGGGCGTGAGGAGATCGTGGTGGAGATCGCCAAAGCAGCCCATTTGAACCGCACGGCCACCCTCGCCGACGTCGGAAACGTGGCGTGTTTCATCGCGTCCGACAAGGCCGGCGCCATTACCGACGCCACGGTCAATATCTCCGCCGGCGCGATTGTTGACTACTAGCCCGCCCGGCCACGCTATTCGACCGTGACCTGGATCCGCTGCACCGCGTTGTTGCCCATGCCCTGGTAATTCCAGACCTGCTCCAGCGGCTGTGTCGCACCGGTGGCGTCGGTGGCCCGGCACGACAACTCGTGTTCGCCGGCGTCGGCCACCCACGGCATGGACCAGGCGCACCAGGCGAACGGCGCCGGCGGGTGCTCCAGCTGCGCGGGTGCCCACTTGCCGTCGATCCCCACTTCCACGCGCTGCACGGCGCCCTTTCCGGACCAGGCCCGGCCGCTGAGCATCACCGGGCCGGGGGGCAGGAACCGGCGCCGCGTGAAGAAGTCCGGGACCCCCGGCGGAACCATCAGCGAGCGGACCTTGATCCACGTGACCGGCGTACCGGGGTCGTCGGCATCCTGCTGGTACCGGTACCCGACCTGCTGCTGGAATCCGTCGAAAGGATGGGCCAGCACCTTGATCGAGGACAGCCACTTGACGCTCGCCATGCCGTACCAGCCCGGGACCACCAGCCGGAGCGGGTACCCGTGCTGCGGCGGCAGTTCGGCGCCGTTCATCCGGTAGGCCAGCAGGACGTCGGGCCGCAGCGCCTCGGCGATGGGGAGGCTCCGGGCATAGTGCTGGCTGACACCGCCCTGGACCCCGGAGTCCGCCCCGGTGAACACCACCTCGACGGCGTCATCATCCACCCCCGCCTGGGTCAGCAGATAGGCCAGCGGGACGCCCGTCCAGGACGCGGTGCCCACACCCTCCAGCGTCCAGGGCTGGCTGAGCGGCCGGGGCCGCATCAGGGACCGGCCGTTGCCGGCGCATTCGAGGGTCACCGGAAGCGTGATGCTTGGCGCCCGCCGGAGTGCCCGGATGCTCAGTTCGAAGGCCCGCTGCACGGCGCCGCCGATCCACAGGTGCCAGTGGTCCGCGTCGATGAACGGGATGTCGAAGTGGTTGAGCAGGTAGTGCAGACCGGCCGGCGTGGTGTCATTGCGCAGCGCCTCCAGCGGCATCGAATGGTTCCGCACGGCAAGCTGGAGTTCCTGGACCGTGAGGGGCCCATGGCTCGGCTCGCCTGGATGCGGTGCCAGATTCCGGGCCGGGCGGCGGGGGGTCCTCAAGATGGAGGAGTATCTGGACATCTGCTTCGGCATGGCGTGCTGCGATTCTGCTCCGGACCAGCCCGGTTTTGGCCGGTGTCACCCGGTTTCAGGTCTACGCCGCAGCCCGGATGACGTCAATACCGGGCCAGTCCAGCAGGCTCGGACGCCCGAGGCCAGCCGCGGACGCCCGAGCCTAAAGCGAGTGCGCCCCGGCCAGGAACTGGCGGAGTCCCAGCGGCTCGCGGCCGGTCAGTTCGTGCACTGCCGATGTCGGCCCGGCGAGTTCCCCCGCGGCGATGGCCGTGTAAGTGCTCACCCAGGCGTCCACCTGCCACGGCGGGGCGCCGTAGGACGCCCGGGAGGCGTAGGCCTCGTTCAGGGACTCGTTCCGGAAAGTGATGGTCCTGCCGGTTCCTGCCGTCAGCAGGTCCGCCGCCGTGGCCAGTGAAATGTCCTCCGGCCCGGTGAGGTTGTAGGTTTTGCCCACGTGCAGGGCAGGGTCCCGCAGCACGGTGACGGCGGACCGGGCAATGTCCGCACGGGCCACGGCGGCCATCACGCCGTTGCCAGCGGGGCCGCGGATTACGCCGTCATCCCCGGCCAGCAGCGGCAGGAAATCCAGGTAGAAATTGTTCCGCAGGAAGGTGTAGTTCATCCCGGAGGCCTTGATCCGATCCTCCGTGGCGTAGTGGTCCCGGGCCAGCGTGAACGTGGCGTCAGCCGCCGCACCGAAAAACGAGGTGTACACAATGTGTTCCACGCCCGCGGCAGCGGCCGCGTCAACGAAGGTGTAGTGCTGTTGCAGCCGGTCCTCGGCCTCCTCGGCGGAGACCATGAACAGTGTCTTGACGCCGTCCAGCGCAGCCTCCGCCAAGACCGGATCGGCATAGGCGAAGACCACCGGCACGGCGCCGTCCAGCGCCGGTGCCCGACCGGTGTCGCGGACAAGCAGCCGCTGCGGGGAGCCGGCCTCGGCCAGGTGCCGGGCGACCAGTCCGCCCAGCTGTCCGGTGGACCCTGTGATAGCGAGGTCGGCTGCGCCGGCCATGGTCCTAAGCCTCCCGCGAGGCGGGCGACTTGGTCTGGGCCGGGTCGCGCTCGGCCAGGGACCCGATGGCGGCGTCTATCTTGTCCATGATGACCTGATCGAGTACCACGCCGGCGGCGGCCACGTTCTTTTCGACCTGTTCCGGCCGGGACGCGCCCATGATCGCGGAGGCGACGTTCTTGTTCTGCAGCACCCAGGCGATGCTCAGCTGGGCCATGGTCAGCCCAGCTTCGGCGGCGATCGGCCTCAGCTGCTGCACGCCGGTGAGGACTTCATCGGACATCCAGCGCTCGATCATCTTCGAACCGCCCTTGGCGTCCATGGCGCGGCTGCCTTCCGGCGCCGGCTTGTCCGGGTGGTATTTGCCGCTGAGCACGCCCTGGGCAATCGGTGACCAGACAATCTGGGAGATCCCCAGCTCTGCGGAGGTGGGGATCACGTCCGCCTCGATCACCCGCCAGAGCATCGAGTACTGCGGCTGGTTGGAGATCAGCTGGAACCCGAGTTCCTTGGCGAGGGCGTGGCCCTCCCGGAGTTGGCCGGCCGTCCACTCGCTCACGCCGATGTAGAGGGCCTTGCCCTGCCGCACGATGTCCGCGAACGCCTGCATGGTCTCTTCCAGCGGGGTCTCATAGTCGTAGCGGTGGGCCTGGTACAGATCCACGTAATCGGTCTGGAGCCTGGTCAGCGAGCCGTTGATGGACTCCATGATGTGTTTGCGGGACAAACCCAAATCGTTGTGGCCCTTGGGCCCGGTGGGGCCGAATACCTTGGTGAAGATCTCCAGCGACTGCCGCCGTTCGTCTTTCAGGGCCTTGCCCAGCACGGTTTCCGCGGCCGTGTTGGCGTAGACGTCCGCCGTGTCAAAGGTGCTGATACCGGCGTCGAGCGCTGCCCGGACGCATTGGGTGGCGACATCGTTCTCTACCTGGGAGCCGTGCGTGAGCCAGTTGCCGAAGGTGATTTCCGAAATCTTGAAGCCGCTGTTCCCGAGGTATCTGAATTCCATGGGTTTCACCGTAGCCGTTTTGCCAGCCGCCGGTAAGGGCTCAGCCGGCTTTGCGCTCCTGCGCGGGACGCTTGTCCGGTCGGAGCGGCAGCCGGCCGTGTGAAGCCAGGGATCCAGTGTCCAGCAGTGACTTTGCCGCGGCCGGCGGCTTCTTGAAGGACCGCGCGACGGCGCCGGGCCCGCCGTTCCGGTCGGTGGCCGACTCCACGAGCGGGGCCACTTTGCCGATGTCCTGCACGGGAGCCGTCGGGCTGGGGAGGTCGCGGACGGACACTTTGACGGCCGGGAGTGCTTCCGCTTTCGCCCTCGCGGCGGCGCGTTCGTCCGCCCGGGCGACGGCGGCTGCCCACTCGGGCGCGAGCTGCGGGGCTTCCTTCAGGGCGGCCTTGGCGGTCAGGGGCAGTTTGTCCGGCCTGCGTGCGGCGGACACCCCGGCATCCTTGCCCAGCCCGGCCGCAAGGGCCATGACGACGGCGGCGGCCAGCCGGCCGATGCCGGCAATTAACAGCGTGGTGACGAAAACGGCGAAGAGCCCGAGGAACATGGCGAACGCCACCGCGAGGGTCCCGAAGAAGGTCAGGTTTAAGGCGATGGTCGTAGGATCTCCCATTTTCACCTCTCCAATCCGGCCTTCAGCGACGCGCCCGCCGCATTGTTCGCCGCGGCGGGCAACAGCACCTCTTAACCATACGGACTTTTTTCGCCGGACGCGCTGGGACCACAGGTGTGCGGCAAGACGTGTCAAAGCCGTTATTCGTGGGGGCCGCTGAAGCCTGTCTATAGTCGGATTACGCCGCGCCGGCACCCCCCGGCCTCCCGGAAGGACACTTTGTGACGCACCCCGCTTCGGCCATTCCCGGGCCGGATCCCCGGCCGGACCGCCCGCCGGGTGACCGGAACTGCCCGTGCCTTTCCGGGGAGCAGTACGGCGACTGCTGCGGCCGATTCCATCGCGGGGATGCCGAGGCGCCGACGGCGGAGCAGCTCATGCGCTCCCGGTACAGCGCCTTCGTCCTCCTGGACGCCGCCTACCTGCTGCGTACCTGGCATCCGGACACCCGGCCGGACAGGCTGGAACTGGATCCGGCGATGCAGTGGCGCCGCCTGGATATCGTCTCGACCGGCCGCGGCGGACCCCTGGACAGCGAGGGAACCGTGGAGTTCAAGGCCTATTTCCGGCACGACGGCGAACGCGGCGTCCACCACGAGAACAGCCGTTTCCTCCGCGTGGACCGCCGGTGGTACTACCTGGACGCCGTCTGGTCCGCCTGACTGAACGGCGCCCGGCAGGAGCCGGCAGCCGCCGGCCCCAAGCCGCAGCCCTGCCGGCCTACTTGTCCTCGACGGTTTCGGCCGGAGTGAAGCCGGCGCGGTCCACTTTGCGGTGGAAGTGCATTCCGGCAAGGCCGCCCACGACGGCGCCGACCAGCGCCACGGCCGCGATCACCACTGCGGCAATGATGCTCATGGTGGTGAGCTGCCCCTCGTTGACCGGGATCCGCGGGAAGCTGTTCAAGTTGGCCAGGATGTTGTATTTCTGGCCGGCCACGAGGCCGAGGATAGCCACGACGATTGCGGCGATCATAGCCCAGACCCACACCATGAGGCCCTGCCGGGCGCCGTTGAAGCGCGCCATCCGGCCGGCCACGTAGCCTCCGCAGTAGTACGCCACGAACAGGATCACGAGCAGCACGATGACGCCGACGAGTCCCACCGTCTCGTTGGCGTTGCCGACGGCGACGTTCACGTCGGTGTTTGTGGCGAGGCCGACAGCGGTTCCGGCCGCGGCGACGAATGCGGTCAGCAGGACGGCGGTTCCGGTAGCGGCAAGCCAGCCGAAGAACGCCGAGCCGATTTTGACCCCGCCAAACTGCTCCTTCTCGCGGGCAACGACGCTTTGGCGGGTGTGGACCTCCTCGACCACCGCGCCAACCCCGACGACCGGGTGGGAGGCGTCGTCGCGGCGGACTGCCGTGACGGGCTCGCCGGCCGGGGTAACAGGGAAGGCCCGGGTGTCTCCGGCCGGGGCGCTGCGGACCGGCCCCTCCCGGATGGGCTCGCGGTTCACCGGCTGGCTTCCGGTGGCGTCCTGGCGTGCGTCGTGAATCCGGCCCTCCTGCGTGGGGGTCCCGTCCGCGGCGCGGCGGGGCTTTGTTTCTTCGGGGCCTGCTGTGCTGCTCATGAAGACTGCTCACTTTCACTGATTGACCCGGGCCATTTCTTGGACCGGGCACCGCACTGCCGAAACCGGTGGGGAGGTCTCAGCTAAACCTAACCACGCCCAAAAGCGGGTTAGCAAGGATGCTTATTATCCGGCAAGCAGTGGGCAGTGTGTCCGGGACCGTGTTTTAGCGGTATTTCCGGTGCAGGTTCTCCTTCGTCGAGGCGCGCGGGCTGGCGTCGGCAATCCACGGACCGGTGCCCTCGGACTGGTCCAGGACACCGTCCTCGAGCCAGCTGAACTGGCCCTCGAGGACCTTGCGGGCGAGCACGTGATCGCCGTCGTCCGTGTTCCTCCACAGCTGGTCAAAGTTTTCGTCCACCCGCACGCGGGCCTGCTCGCAGTAGGCCTCGGCGAGCTCGAAGGCTGACGCGCCGCGTTCCGGTGCGGTCCGCAGCAGCATCTCCGCACGCGAGCAGCAGGCCGCCATCGCGTACAACTCGGCGCCGATGTCCACGATCCGGCCCAGGAATGCCTGCTTGTGCTCCAGCCGGGCCTGCCAGCGGCCCATCCCGTAAAAGGTCTGCCGGGCCAGCCGCCGCGAGGACCGCTCGACGAAGCGCAGCTGTTTGGCGAGGCGGCCGAAATCGCTGTAGGAGCGCGGGTCCATGCCCGCGCCGGCCACGAGTTTGGGCAGCCACCGCGCGTAGAAACCCGAGGCGCCCAGGGCGGCTTTTGCCTTGTCCGACAGGCTGGCATCCTCCGAGGCGAGGTCGCCCGCCGCCGCCAGGTGCGCGTCCACGGCCTCCCGTGCGATCAGCAGCTTCATGATTTCCGAGGACCCCTCGAAAATCCGGTTGATGCGAAGGTCACGCAACTGCTGTTCGGCCGGAACGGCGCGCTCGCCGCGCGCCTCCAGGGAGTCTGCGGTCTCGAAGCCGCGGCCCCCGCGGATCTGCACGAGTTCGTCGGCGATCCGGCAGCTGATCTCGGTGGACCACAGTTTGGCGAGGGCCGCCTCGATCCGGACGTCCTTCTGCCCGGCGTCGGCCATTTCGGCAGAGAGCTCGAAGACGGCGTCCAGGGCGAAGGCGCTGGCCGCGATGAAAGCGATCTTCTTGCCCACGGCCTCATGCTTGCCGACCGGCCGGCCCCACTGAGTGCGGGCATTGGACCACTCGCGGGCGATTTTCAGGCTCCACCGTCCGGACGCGACGCAGATTGCGGGAAGCGAGAGCCGGCCGGTATTCAAGGTGGTGAGCGCGATCTTCAGGCCCTGGCCCTCACGTCCGAGCCGGTTGGCCGCCGGCACCCGGACCTGGTGGAAGCGGGTCACGCCGTTTTCTATGCCGCGCAGGCCCATAAAGGCGTTGCGGTTTTCCACCGTGATCCCGGGGGAGTCCATCTCCACCACGAAGGCCGTGATCCCGCCCTTGTGGGCTGTGCCGTCGGCATCGGTGTGGGCCGGGACCAGGGCCATCACGACGACGAGTTCGGCAATGACGCCGTTGGTGGTCCAAAGTTTCACGCCGTCCAGGACGTACGACCCGCCGTCGTCCGCAGGGACAGCCGTGCTGCCCATCCGTGCCGGGTCGCTGCCGACGTCTGGCTCGGTCAGGAGAAACGCGGTGACAGCGCCGGCGGCGCAGCGCGGCAGGTATTCCTGCTTCTGTGCCGGCGTGCCGAACACCCGGACCGGTTCCGGGACGCCGATGGACTGGTGGGCGGAGAGGAGCGCGCCGAGGCTGGGATGCACGGAGCCCAGCAGGGCCAGCGCCCGGCCGTAGTAGACGAGGGAGAGGCCCAGGCCGCCGTAGTCGCGGGGGATCTTCATTCCGAAGACGCCCAGCTCCGCGAGACCCCGCAGGTACTCGTCCGGGATCAGCGCGTCGCGCTCGATGGTCCGGCCGGACATCGTCCGGCAGTAGGCGGTCAGCCGGGCCATGAACGCCTCACCGCGCTCGACGTCGTCCGCGGGGGCTTCCGGCCACGGGTGGATCAGGCTCAGATCGAAGCTGCCGAGGTACAGCCCCTTGGCGAAACTGGGCCGGTCCCAGCTGGTCTCGCGGGCGGCTTCGGTGATGGCCCGCGCGTCCGCGGCCGTGGCGCCCGGACCGATGGCGTCCGAGGAAACCGGGACATCCGAGGCGGGA
This sequence comes from Arthrobacter sp., assembly GCA_046708245.1. Taxonomy (GTDB): domain Bacteria; phylum Actinomycetota; class Actinomycetes; order Actinomycetales; family Micrococcaceae; genus Arthrobacter. Next base: position 3,703 of record JBKKDK010000071.1, on the reverse strand, counting down.
CTGTCAGTGGCAGGATTTTCGACGGCGGAGCTCATCGGGCATCTCCTCTAACCGGGGTGGCCGGCTTGAGCCCTGGATCCGCCGTGGGTGGAGGACCCTTCAGCTGTCCCGCAATACTACCCGCGGGTAAGTGCCTGTACTAGGGGCCGATTGGCCCATAAAGTCAGGCGCAAAATCGCCGGTGAGTTCGCCGGGCAGTTCCACCGTGGACGCGTGGTGGACCAGCCGGTCCCACCCGCGGTTGAGGCCGTGGACTATGCCCAGCAGGAGGAAGCTTGCGGTGACCCAGGCGAGGCGGCCGACGCCCACCAGTACCAGGGCCGTGAAGGCCGCCGCCATCATGAAAAGTGTGATCACCAGGGCAAACATGAGGGTTCCAATGAACACCATGGTTGCCGTCTCCACTGCGCTTAGGTCGAACTGCATTCTTCCTCCTGCACCATTGCCTCGGTTGAATCAGTAGGCCGAGCGTAGGGTGCAGGAGGTGCGGTCAACCAGAGCCCACGTGGCGTGCCGCGACTCTTGATACGGGATCGAAATGCTACCCGGGCGTAGGTCACGGAACGGTCGCGAAAGCCTCACCGCTCCGGTCCCGGGCCCGGCAAAAGGGGGTCAGTCGTCGTCGAACTCGGGGGCGTCCTGGCCGAGGACCTGGAAGTCAGCACCAACCCGGACTTCGACCTCGGATCCGTTGGCCAGGCGCACCTCCACTTCGTAGGCGGTGGCGCCTTCATTTTCACGTTCCACTTCGCTGACCGTGCCCTGGCCGACCCTGGCGAGGGCGGCGCTCGCGGCCCGGTCGCGGTCGGCCGCGCTCAGCGCGGGCAGGTTGGAATCGTCGTCGTGCTCGGGGCCCTCGACTGCCGCCACCTGGAAGGACCTGTCGAGGCTGACTTCGACGTTGCGGCCGTCCGGGAGCCGGACGTCCACCTCGTAGGCTGCTGCCCCGTCATCGTCCGTTTCCGCCTTGGTCACCGTCCCCCCGCCGGTCTTCGCGAGGGCGGCGTCGCTGGCTTGCTGCAGTTCCGTCCCGCCCAGGGGCTGGTCATCGGTGCTGCCCAGGGTACTTGCCGCGCCCGCTACCGTCGCCCCGCCCAGGATCACAGCGGCCGCGGCCACTCCGGTAATCACAAGCGTTTTTTTGCGCATGATTAGCTCCTCTCATGTGGTCTAAACAGTGTGCTCCTGAACCGGGAAAGCAGACAACGATAAATGCAAAGCGGACCCTGAGTTAACCTTGTAGCTGGCAGTTTTTCCGCATCCCGCTGCCCACATCCACCCCCAAGGCAGCTGAAGGAGAATGCGTGTCCCGCTCCGCCGTGTCCTCAGCCGACGCCATCGGCGCCCGCCTCCGCGACCTTGAGCTCCTCACGAAGGGTCCCGCCTGGGCGCTGACCCGCTCGGCGCCGTGGGTGATTGCGGTGCTGCAGGCTTCCTTCACGCGCAGCCGGCCGCAGCTGGGGCTGGAGCAGTTCCATGCCGACGTCGACGCTTTCCTCGAGCAGCTCCGCCGCCAGGATCCGGGGCTGGGCGGCAGCGCCAACGGGAAGTCGTTTGGCGACGAGTGGACCCGGAAGAACTTCCTGACCCGGCGCAGCCAGTCGGGCCAGATCGTCTATGAGGTCACTGAACCTGCCGCCCGCGTGCTCGCGTTTTTGGACAGCCTTTCCAGCGAACGCTCTACCCTCAACGGCTCGCGGCTCGGGACCCTGCTGGGCGACGTCGAAAAGCTCGCCAATGAGACCAACCCGGACCAAAGCGCACGGCTGGAGTCCCTCGAGGAAGAGATCGGTGAACGCCGCCAGCTCATCGAGGACATCAGCTCCGGGGACTTTGACGGCCTGCTTGACGACGACGAGGCCGTGGAAGCGGCCGGCAACATCCTGGACCTCGCCGCCAGCCTGCCTGCCGACTACAAAAAGATGCGTGACCGGATCGAGGAGCTGGTGGGGGAGCTCCGCAACCAGATCATCGAGGAGTCGCTCAGCAAGGGCGCCACCATGGCGCAGGTGCTGGAGGCGGACAAACGGCTCCGGCAAAGTCCCGAGGGCAGGACCTTCCGGTCCTTCACGGCGTTCCTGGAGGACCCGCAACAGCAGCTGCGTTTCCGTTCGGCGATCGGCGAGGTGCTCAGCCGGCAGTTCGCCGATGACCTCAGCCAGGAGGAACGCGAAACCCTGAAGAACCTCGTGGCCGAACTCCGCACCCAGCACAGCCAGATCCAAAGGATCTACGGCAAGCTCAGCGAGAGCCTCAACACCTACGTCCAGAGCGACGACTTCCGCCAGTCCGTCCGGCTGCGGAAAGTGCTGCGGGAGGCCGAGCAGGCCATCCGCTCGCTCCCGTACGAGCGCGAACGTCCCGGCCTGGTCCGCGGCCCGGTGCTGTTCAACGCAGGCTTCGAGTCCCTGTCCATGGTCAAGCTTTTTGACCCGGACGAGTTTGCGGCGCCGCCGAAGCTCGCCGATCCCATCGCGTTCAGCGACTCGGACCGGGTGCGCTCGCCGCGGACGGGCAAGGCCAGCCCCGCGGCAATCCGGGACGCCTTTGCGGGGGCCTCGTCGCTGGCGGAGGCCTGGGCGCAGCTGCCGGCCGGGGAACGGCACATCAACTCCATCCGCGCCCTGCTGTCCCACGCCCTGCACGAGGGCGCCGGCTTCGACCGCGACGCCTGGGACACCCTCGACTTCGAACAGATCGACGGCTCCACGCGCACCGCGTACCTGCCCGTGGTCACGCTCAAGAAGGACTGAAGATGACCGAAGACATCACCACGGCCGGACCGGCTGCGGAGCCGGCCCAGCACGTCCACGCCGACCCCTTCACCGTGACCCCGCGGGACACGTTCGTGGACGGCGCCGCGCTGTTCCCGGGCGACACCGGGGTCCTGCCGATGAAAGTCCGGCAGGCCCTCGTGAAGCTCCTGAAAGGCCCGTATATCGACGGCGGCCGCGACGAGAAACTGTGGACCACGCTGCTGGACAACCAGCTCATTCTGCGCAGCCGGCTCTCCGAGCTGTTCCTCACCCTGCAGCTGGACCACGAACGCAAGGTGGCCGTGCTCCGCCCGGTGGATCCCGACGCCATCGGCGGCAGCACCCGCTCCAGCAACCTGCGCCAGCAGCGCGCCCTGAGCCGGGTGGAAACCATCGTGCTGCTCCGCCTCCGCCTGCTCCTGGACCGCCACGTCACTGCCCAGACCGATCCCACGATCACCCGCGAGGAAATCGCCGAGCTCGTTGCCCACTACCAGCCGGCCGGCCAGCAGGACGCCCTGCGCGACTCCGACGTCGTGACCCGCGCCATCACCAAGCTCCTGGCCCGCCAGCTCCTCCTCACCACCGGCCTGGACGAGGTCTACACCATCTCCAACGCCCTCCCGCTGGCCCTCCCCTTCGAAAACATCGGCGACATCCCCGCCCAAATCGAAGCCCTGATAGCCGCGGCCACAGACCAGTCAGGAACGGAGCCGCTACTGGAGTTCGACGCTGACAGTTCCGCAGAGGAGGATGCCGACGACAGTGCTGCGGCCGTGGACGGCGACGACGCCGATGCCGCCGAAGGTGACGATCAGAACGAAAAAGCAGCCGAAACGGACGCCCAAGGTGACCTGAACGACCAAGACGACGACGGCGATGCCGCCCAGGGAGTGGCATCGGGCCTGTCGGAGCCGCGCGCTGAGCTGATCGAAGATCAGCGGCGC
>JBKKDK010000070.1:0-9331 GCA_046708245.1 Arthrobacter sp. | reverse complement strand
CGAACGACCCCAGCCGGTCGACGACGTTCAACGGCACCAGCGCCTACGCCTACGGCCAGAACCGCGGCAACGCGCCCACCGTCTACAGCGCCGAGGTCTGGTTCAAAACGAACACGACCCGCGGCGGGAAGATCTTCGGCTTCGGCAACGGCCAGCCGAACCGGTACGACACTAAGCCAGGACTCAGCTCCAGCTACGACCGGAACCTCTACATGACCAACGCCGGCACGCTGATCTTCGGCGTCTATGTCAACGGAACACGGACCGTCACCTCGGCTCGGGCCTATAACGACAACGCCTGGCACCACGCGGTGGCAACCCAGGGCGCCAACGGCATGAGGCTCTACGTCGACGGAATCCAAATCGGGGTCCTGTCGACTCAGACCACGGCACAGAGTTACTGGGGATCGTGGAAGATCGGTGGAGACCAGTTGAACAGCTGGCCGCTGCGGCCCACCAGCAACTACTTCGCCGGCTCCATCGACGAATTCGCTGTCTATCCCACAGTTCTTTCCGCCACACAGGTTTTGCAGCACTACAACTTCCGGAAGTGACCTGAGCTGCACGACGGCGACAAGCCGTACGCAGCGCCTGACCCGAACAGACGAATGGTGACATGATGGGCGCATGAGCAGAGTCACGTGCGATCTGACCATCTCCCTCGACGGCTTCCTCGCCGGTCCGAACCAAACCCTGGCGGAGCCCCTGGGTGCGGGCGGAGAACTTCTGCACAGGTGGATGTTCGAGGACGCCGAGTCCAACGCGGCCGAGCTCGACGGCATCCTCGCCGCCGGCGCCTACATCATGGGACGGAACATGTTCGCCGGTCCCGGAACGTGGGATGACCAGTGGCGGGGCTGGTGGGGCGAGGAACCGCCCTATCACGCCCCCGTGTTCGTTCTCACCCACCATCCCCGCGACCCCCTGGAGATGCAGGGCGGCACCACGTTCAACTTCGTGAACGATGGAATCGAATCGGCGCTGGCGCAAGCGCGGAACGCCGCTGGCAGCAAGGACGTGGCCATTGCCGGAGGCGCGCAAACCGTCCGCCAATACCTGTCAGCCGGGCTGATCGACGAGCTGCGGCTCCACACCGCCCCCATCGTTCTGGGGGCGGGCGAGCGCCTCCTCGACGGCCTCGCGGACCTTCAGCTGGAGCAAACGGAGGTGCGCGGCACCCGGTTCGTCACCCATGTGCGCTATCGGATCACCCACTGATCCGAAGTTCTCCGGGTCGGCCGCGGCACGGCCGGAATTTGTCGGCTCGGAAGCTGGCGCCATTCTATGCACTCAGTGTATAGATGGGGAGGTGAACAACTCCCTCACCCTGCTGGGCCTCCTGAGCCGGGAGCCCAGCTACGGCTACGACCTCAAGCATTCCTATGACCGCTACTTCGGCGCCGGAAAGGCCCTGGCGTTCGGGCAGGTGTATTCCACTCTGGCCCGGATGGTCCGTGACGAGCTGATTCGGGCCCTGGGCGAGGAGACCGGCGGCGGTCCGGACCGCAAAAGGTACGAGATCACCGAGGCCGGCCAGGACAGGGTGCGCGAGTGGCTGTTCACCCCCGATGTTCCCTCGGAGTCTCTGCAAAGCAACCTGTTTGCCAAGACGGTGATCGCCTTGCTGCTCGACGGCGACGCGGACCGGTTGCTCGATGTGCAGCGTGCCCGGCACATGACCCGCATGCGTGAACTAACCCGGATGAAGCAGGAAGCGGACCTACTCCAGGTATTGATATGCGACCACGGCCTGTTCCACATCGAGGCCGACCTGCGCTGGATCGACCTCACCAGCGCCCGCCTGACCCAACTCAAGAAGGAGCTCCAGAGCGCATGAACACCAATATCACGGCTCCACCCATCCTCAGCGCCCGGGGCCTGCACCACTCCTTCGGTCAGACCGACGCGTTGCGGGGCATCGATCTCGACGTCAACGCAGGCGAAGTTCTCGCCGTCATGGGCCCGTCCGGGTCCGGCAAGTCCACGCTGCTCCACTGCCTGGCCGGTGTTCTTGTCCCCGACGGCGGTTCAGTGACCTACCGTCCGGCCGGGCAGTCTCCGATGGAGACCAGCGCGCTCAGGGAACAGCAACGGGCCCGGCTGCGGCTGACGGATTTCGGATTCGTCTTCCAGTTCGGCCAGCTGCTGCCGGAGCTGACGGCGGCGGACAACGTGAGTATCCCGCTGCTCCTTGCCGGGACCAGGCGGCCGGAGGCGCTGCGCCGTTCCACGGATCTGCTGGACCGCCTCGGTCTGGACGGGATGGGCGGCAAGCTACCGGGGGAACTGTCCGGCGGCCAGGCCCAGCGCGTAGCCGTTGCCCGCGCACTTGTGACTTCCCCTGCCGTGTTGTTTGCCGATGAGCCCACGGGTTCGCTGGATTCCCTGGCATCAGAGAACGTGCTCACTCTTATGCTCGAGCTTGTCCGCGAAGCGGGGACCACCGTGGTGATGATCACCCACGACGCCCGCACCGCCGCCTACGCTGACCGGGAAGTCATCGTGCGCGACGGCGCAATCGGCGCCGGCTACCGGGTTTCCGCGTGAATCCCGGTTTGCTCAAGCTGGCCGTCGTCGGCAGCCGGTCCGCCTACGGCAGGCACGCAGGAATCGCTGGCGGGGTCGCAGCCGGAGTATGTCTGTTGTTGTTGCTGTGGGGTGGCGCTAACGGTCTGAGCGCCCGCGATGACCGCGGTGCCTGGCTGCGCGAAACCGGCCGTCCCTCCGTGGCCGCTCCCCCGACGACGGACGATCCTGCCACTTCGGGACCGGTCACCCCGGTGCCGCTGACCGCAGACACGGTTCTCATGGTGGCCAACCCGGTGGAGGTCTTCCGCGACCAGCTGATTAACCGCCGCGACGTTGCGGCCGTGGGCTCGACTACCGTCAAGATCCCCGGGATTCCCAGCCCGCCGGAACCGGGCCGCTACTATGCATCCCCGGCGCTGCAGCGTCTGATCGTGTCAACGCCACGGGATGAACTTGGAGACCGTTTCGGTGTGTTTGCCGGCATGATCGACGATGCCGCCTTGCCCGGACCGGATTCCCTGATCATCGTCACTGGAGCCCCAGAAGCTGAACTCCGCCAGAGCGGGAGAGCATTTCTGGTGTCTGACTTCACCACCAACCCTTATGGTGGCAGCGCCGCCGCCTACAACACCGTGCTCTCCATCGGTGCCGTCGCAGTGTTCTTCCCCGTTCTGCTCCTGATCAGCATTGTCACCGGGATGGGGGCTGCCCAGCGCCGGGAACGCTTCGCGACCCTGCGCCTCATTGGCGCATCCCCTCAAGTGGTATCGCGGATCGCGGCCGTCGAAACCGCCGTCCCCAGCCTGATCGGGGCAGTGCTGGGCGTTGTGCTGGCCATCGTGCTGAGGCCGGCTGCCGCGCAGGTTCCGGTCAACGGCACCAGGATGTTCGCGGCCGATCTGACCACCGGCTGGGTGGCGGCCGTCGCCGTCGTCGCCGTGGTGGTCGGTGCCTCGGCACTCGTGGCCGCGCACCGCACGACCCGTGCCGGCATCGGCCCCCTGGGGGTAACGAGGGCTGTGCACGAAAAAACACCCACCGTGTGGCGGATCGTGCCATTGTTGGCCGGGCTGGCCGCCATGGTCACGGCCGTACTCATGATCCGGGTTCTGGAGGTGCGGCTGCCGTGGCTGGAATCGCCGCTCCTTATCATCGGCTTTGTGCTGATCCTCGTGGGCGTCGTCGTCGTGGGCCCTTGGCTGACCCGCCTGGCAAGCCGGATTGGGCTCCGCCAGGCGCGGAGCGCGGCTGGCGTCATTGCCGCCAGCCGGATCCAGAGAACTCCGGTGGCGACCTTCCGTTCCGTATCAGGGCTGGTGATCGCCGTGTTCGTCGTCTCCGTCTTCGCCGGTGCATCCAGCATCATTGAAGCATCAGAGGCCCCTGCGGCCCGGGCCGGCCTGCTCCAGGCCACCAGCGTCCTCGCCACCGTGGGCGCCGGACACTCTCCGGGCCAGGCCGCGGAGGCCGCGCGCCGGGCCGGTGAACTGCAAGGAATCCGGAGCGCTGCCGTCGGATACGGCCCGGCAGCCCTCTCCGGACCGGATGCCGGCCCCGAAATCTACCTTCGCGCCGGGGACGCTGCGGGCCTCGGCTTCGAGGACATCCCTGCAACAGAGACCGTCGCCGTTGATCCGGCGTTCCTCCGCAACTGGACAACCAAGCCACTTGCACTGAATCCGGCGCCGGCCGCTAACCTGGACGCCCTGGTACCGGTCGTGATCGTCATCGGCACTGACGGGACTCCTGAAGCCATGGACCGCGCCCGAACAGCATTGAACAGTTCAGGCATAACGGCCATCCCGGCAACCTCCCCATCAGACCTCAAACTGCAGTCCGCCACCCGCCTGATCCAGGGTCTGGCCGTGCTCGCCTACCTCGGCATGTTCGTGGCGGTCGCAATCGCCGGTCTGTCCCTGGCGGTCGCCACGGCCTCCGCCATCCTGGACCGGAAGCGTGTCCTCGGGCTGATGCGATTGATGGGGATGCCGGTGTCCGTTGTGCGCCGGATCATCACCCGTGAGGCAGCCATCCCGCTCCTGACCGTGCTGCTGCTCTCGGTCGGCCTCGGATTCCTCGCAGCCTGGCTGATGGTGGCGTTCATCGACGATACCTACCGGATGACCTGGCCGGCGCCGGATTACTTCATGGCCCTGGGCGTCAGCCTGCTCCTGGCCCTCGGAGCGGTCACCGCGACCTTCAGTCTCGTCCGGGGTAATACCGCACTGACGGCTGCACGCTCCGAATGAACTGCCACCCGCAGTAAAGAGCCGCGGCTTAGGCGCTGCCGCTCGAGTAGTGGAGCAAAACCACGCTGTTGCCGAACGTCCGCGATTGCTCGAGCTTGAGGTCCATCCGGACGCCAGCGGGCTCGAACAGCGGCCGGCCCTGCCCCAGGGCCGCGGGATGGACGAGAACTCAACAAGGTCCGTCGGGATGTCCGGATCCTGGTCCGCAGTGGGCCAGTACCCGGCCATCAGCTCATGGGTGACGCGCCCGAACATAAAGGCTCCCGTGGCGAACGGCGGCGTGGCCGCCGTCGTACCTTTCAGTGAAGCACTCCCGGAGTCCGGTCACGGCCAAAAGCTCGCCGGATACTGCTGCTTTTCCCGTGTCTGTGAGGTTCAGGCTCCTGATACAACCGGGGCAAGGCGGCACTCCGCTCATGCCGGCGGCAAGCTACGGGATGGAACAAGCCTGAACGCGTAGCGGCCCTCCGCCCCGTTACTTGATTCCATTTGGAAGTCTGCCCCTTCGGTGGCCAACTCCACCGAAGCTTTGAAAACATCACCATTGCAAGGGACCGGCACCGGGGCCAGAACCTCGGTGCCTGCCCCACTGGACACCGAAAACCGAGCCTCGGGCGGTCCTTCACAGATGAAGTGCACTTCATAATTGCCGGGTTCTGCCGGCAAGCTGGAGCTGGTGGCGGTGTTCGAACTGTTGGAACCTGCAAACTGGCCGGGTATTTCGGGTTGGAGCTGCTGCGATGACCACTCTCGCATGTCTTCCAGCTCTGAAGCGCGCAGGTCAGTGCTCGGCTGGACAGTGACGCCGGCGGCGGCGGGCTTGTCCATGGGCGAGGTGGCACTAATGGTGATAGGCCCTCCGGTGTGCCGGAGGAACCGTTCCAGAATGGAGTCACACGTGTATGGCACCGTAAGCGGCGCGCCCTGGCCTTCGACAATCGAGAGCTTAACGCCGTGGACACCAGTACAGGCGCTCTTGACCGTATAGTCCCCGGGAGCGAGATCAACCGAAAGTTCCCCGGCCGGCTTCGCTTCCGACGGCATACCAGGATCTTCCGCAGATATCTTGAGCAAGCGTGCCACTTCGTCGACGTTTTCCTCAAAAGATGGCTTCTGCTCGGTACCGCCCGCGGGCCGGGAGTCGGCAGCCCTGTCCGCCGGACCGCTGTACTCACATCCCGCCAACGGAATGATGAGGACCGCTGCAACAAACCAAGATCTTGCTAAACGCATCTGCTTCCCCCCGAGCTGACATCGACCTGAGTCTAGTCCTTGGCTTTGCATTGCTCAGCAGCTCCACCAATGAAACCCTCGCGAGCACTGGCAGGCTGCTGCCGTGCACTCTTTGGGCTACTCCAGTGACGGTAGATTCCGTGAATAGCTGGCCGAGGCTGCGGCGCCCCAGCGAACTGGATCGGGACCGATGCGAAGGCAGACGCAGGCGCGGCTTCGAGTCACGCGTCGGATCAAGAACTTGGGTGAGTACGGCCATGTGCGTGCAGCATCTAACCGCAGGAAAATCCAACAACGTCACGTCCCGCCTGAGTGGCGGATATCCAACGGTCCTATTCATCCCACCCACAGACGGTTGCGTCCTGCATCAGATGCAGTTCGTCAATGAGCTTCTTTTGTCAGCCCTTCCGACTACACTGAAGTAATCGAACATATATTCGAATAAAGGTGTGTTGTGGGCGTTGTCGTTGGTCCCCGCGTGATAGACGCGGGCATGTCGTTGTTGTCGGTGCTGATCTCGCCGGTCCCCGTCGCGGCCGGGTATCCGTCGCCGGCGCAGGACTACTTTGATGGCCGGATCAACCTGAACGAGCGCCTGATCAAGGACATCACCAGCACGTACGTCGTGAGGGTGTCAGGCGATTCGATGGAGGGCGCCGGGATCAGCGACGGCGATGAACTGATCGTCAACCGGGCACTGGAGCCCCGGGACGGGTCCGTGGTCATCGCCGTCCTCGACGGCGAGCTGACGATCAAGAGGCTGCGGGTCACGGGAACCGGCGTCGTGCTGCAGGCGGAGAACCCTGCGTACCCGGACATCCGGGTCCCGTCCGTGTCGGACCTGGTCATCTGGGGCGTCGCGACCCGGTGCCTGCACCATGTTTAAGGACGGCCGTGTCTAGGCCTGCCCAGATGCGGCACATGCCGCAGATCGCACACGTGGACGTCAACTGCTTTTATGCCTCGGCGGAGCGGGCGTTTGACCCTTCGCTGGAGGGCCGGCCCGTCGTTGTCCTGTCCAACAACGACGGCTGCGCCGTCACCCGGTCCCCCGAGGCCAAAGCGCTCGGTATCCCGATCGGCGAGCCCTGGTTCAAACTCGCCCCGCGAGCCAAGGAGTGGGGACTCGTAGCTCTCTCCAGCAACTACGAGCTCTACGGCGACATCAGCGCCCGGGTCATGGAACTGCTGGGAAGGTACTCCGCCTGGCTGGAGGTCTACAGCATCGACGAGGCGTTCCTTGGCGTCAAAGGCACTCCGGACGAGCTGCTGGCCCTGGGCCGGACCATGACAGCCGCCGTCCGGCGGAACGTTGGGGTGCCGGTCTGCGTGGGGATCGCCGCCACCAAAACGCTGGCGAAGCTGGCCAACAAATGGGCCAAGAACAACACGGCCTTCGGCGGCGTCTGCCACTGGGACACAGTCCCCCTGCCCCAACGGGAGGGGCTGATGCGCAGGCTGCCGGTGATCGAGATTTGGGGTGTAGCCACACGGCTGACCAAACGGCTCAACGCCTTCGGGATCCATTCCATCCTTGACCTGTCACGGGCTGATCCGGTGATGATCCGGGACCGCTTTACCGTCGTCATGATGCGGACCGTCCTGGAACTTCAGGGCACGCCCTGCATCCCGATGGAGGAAGAGCGGATCGGCCGGGACCAGCTCATCTTCTACCGTTCCTTCGCCACCCCCATCACCACCGCCGCCGGCATCCGGCAGGTCATGAGCGTCTACGGCCAGCAGGCTTCCGCGCGGCTCGCCAAACACGGACTCCAGGCCAAAGTCCTCACCGCGTTCGCCGCCACGTCACACTTCAACCCGAAGGACACCTCCCACCCCTCCGTGTGCGTGCCGCTGCCGATGCCCACCGCGGACCCCGTGCTGCTTACCAGGGCCGCCCATGCCCTCCTCCCCCACATCCACGAAAACACGAAGTACGCCAAGGCCGGCATCATGGTCACCGACCTGCGGCCCACCGGTAACCAGGCGCCCCTGGTCCTCTTCGAAAACCCGCACGAGGAACGCCGCGTCGGAACACTCCTTGAAGATGTCAGCCGGCGTTACGGGCGTGGCTCCATCGGCCTCGGCCACGCAGGAATCAAGGGCGGCCCGGACTGGACCATGAAGCGGGACATGCTCTCCCCCCCCGCTACACCACGCATTGGGATGAACTCCCCGTCGTCAAAGCCGCCTAACTCAGCCATCCGCACCGCCGCACCCCGAAGGAACCCATGACCATCGCCACCGAGAGCCTCGTCCGGTCCCACGCCCTGACCCCATCACCCACCGCTGCTGAATGCCGCCCCCGGTGAGTCATGGACCGATCGTTGGTCAGACGTGGACTGCCATCAGGACGGAGTTCAAGCTGCCTGCCCTGGCGCAGGTTCATCGCCGGCTCTCTGAACTTTTCGAAGACCCGGAACCGGTGATGCAGCAGGTTGTCCGGGTATTCATCGATGACGGCACTTTCTGCCCCGGCTTCCAGTTCCTCTCCGACGGACAACTGCACCCGACGGTTGTTGAGCTGTTTCGGCGTGCGCTGGAGCTACAGATCCCGCACAACTACTTCACGGTCTGGATGGTCACCCCGTCCAGGGAACTTGCCGGCGCCCGCCCCGTCGACCTCCTGAAACGCAACCCCGCTCCCCTGTTTCGCGCACTGGAATCTTACCGCTGGCGGTAGGAAATGACCGCTGGCGGTTATGAGGCCCTGGCCACCTCAATTGACTCCCAATCTTCTTATGGCATCTCTAAAGCGGTCAGAGCGGAGGAATGTTTCTCGTTGAGGTTCGGACAGCATGAATCGACCTGGTATCACTTCGCAAACCTTCGTCGTCTGGATGGGAAGCAGGAGCATATCAATACGGAACGGCGCCAGTCTTTGGCCCAGTGACGCTGTCTCCCTGAGCCTGAGCCACCTGTCCAGGGCCGTGTATTCATTCCGCGCGTATCCTGCGGGTCCCCCCGGCTCAGTGCTTGGGGGTGCAACTGTCAGCCCAGCCCACCATGCTTCCCGCCCCTCTTGGAACTCAGGGGAAGGAGACCGGTCGGATCTGACCGACGATGGCGGTATCAGATCCCCAGGCATGTGGGCCGCACGCGAGGTTTTTGACGGCCGCTGGATCGCCCCGGCGCCCGGACGACTCCGCGGGTCTAGGGGTTTCCGTGGATGGCCCTGTCAGGGTCAAGGTCATCGATTTCGGGGCGGGCCGGGAGGTTGTCGAGGACCGGGAGGTGGGTGTCGAGTCCGACCGGGCGCGGCGCGGGCCGGCCGAGCAGGTAGCCCTGGCCGGCGAGTACTGTTTTGCGGGCGGCGCCGT
>JBKKDK010000069.1:0-7090 GCA_046708245.1 Arthrobacter sp. | reverse complement strand
CCCCTCAGACAGTGGTTAATCCGCCGTCGCTTCGGCAGATGATTGAGGACACCCGGGTCCGCGGATTCTCCATCAACGAACAGGGACTGAGTACCGGAATCACCTCCATCGGCGTCGCATTCCTGGGACCGGGCCAGACGCCGGCCGGATCGATCTCGATCTCGGGTCCATCGAGCCGGGTTGTCCGCGAAAAATTCGATGAATATGGCCAAGCCGCCGTCGCTGCTGCCAGGGAAATCAGCCGGGCGCTCAGCGCCTACTCTTCCAAGAGATACTGACTCCGCGGCTAACGCCCCTTGCCGCCTCCGTGGAAACTGACTACATCTGTCGCTTAGGCATCATGTTTTCCTGGCCTCCTCGGAATGAGGAATCTTGAGAGCCTGGACCCGTGCCTGAGGTTTATGGCCAGGGTCCTGGCCGCGCGCCACACTCAGGTGCCACCAACTCGACTCGTGAAGGCCATGTGGACAGAGAATGGGCTCAGGCACATCAGGCCTTCCACCATGCGCTGCTACCGGGTTCCACAAGCCAGCGGTTGGAATACATCGCCACGCAATTGCGGGATTGCTCCCAGCTTTATCAGCACTGGTCCGTGGAGCCGGCCCACGACACGGACGGCGATGTCGCGACCGAACACCGCTCCTTCGCCGGGCCGACCTTGAACCGCGATGTGGACGGTGCAACAGGGCGTTGGCTGAACAAATAGAACGTACAACCGCCGCCCTGATCAGCTATGCCCAACAGAGGATTGACCCGAGCGGGCAGATGACGTCCCTGAGAGGGCAGGGCATGTAGCGTGTCGCCGACGCCGACGCCGACGCCGTGCCGTGCCGTGCCGTGCCGTGCCGTGCCGTTTAAGTCACACCGGCCTCGGCCCGGATTTGGAACCAATGCACGGGTAGGCAGTGGCCATGGTCCCGATCAATGACACACAGCCAAAGGCTAGGGGAAACATACCTGCACAGTTTGGCGGGACGCATGCTGTTTCCCCGGGTTTAAACCTTCCTTGCTGATCGTGTATGAAGTCCCCGCCCCGTGGACGATCCACTACAGGAGGGGCACACGTAGGTGTCCGGTCAAGCCGGCCAGAGTCCGTCCCGCCTTCTTCGAGACCCGAGGCCATTCCCCAGCGGATTGCGATGAAGGTGGGACTACCGTCGGCGGTTCTCAATCCAAAGTTCACAAAAGAAGAGCAATGATTCGTTCGAATCATGCTGCATGCTGGGTTAATGTTTGAAGGCTTCATAGAGCGGCACATCGACGTCAGGACATCCAGACTGTTCGTCAGGCACGGAGGAGAGGGACCGCCGGTCCTCCTGCTTCATGGTCACCCGCGCACATCTGCAACCTGGCACCGGGTGGCACCTCAGTTAGTGGCGGCCGGGTTCCATGTCGTATGTCCGGACCTTCGTGGATATGGGCGATCGAGCAAACCAACCCCTACTGGCGACCATTCAGCGCATTCCAAACGCGCCACCGCCCAAGACATGCTTTCCCTCATGAGGGCCCTCGGCCACCAACAATTCGCCGTTGCAGGCCATGACAGAGGAAGCTACTCCGCCCTGCGCCTGGCACTCGACCACCCCGCAACGGTATCGAAGCTCGCTCTACTTGATTGCATCCCTATCAGCGAACACCTCGCCAGAGCCGACGCCACCTTCGCCACGAAGTGGTGGCACTGGTTCTTTTACGCCCAACCCGAGATCCCCGAACGGGTCATCCTCGCCGACCCGGAGAGCTGGTACCACGCAGACCCCGAGGTGATGGGCCACGAAAACCACGCCGAATGGCGCCAGGCGATCCGGAATCCCGAGACGGTCCGCGCCATGCTCGAAGACTACCGAGCCGGCCTGACCATCGACCGCAAGCATGAAGAAACAGACAGGGCTGCAGGAAAGAAGCTCGACTTGCCGCTGCTGGTGCTCTGGTCCCTTCAGGATGATTTGGAAGAGATTTACGGGAATCCACTCACGATTTGGAAGGACTGGGCCTCCGGCCTCGACGGGCACGGTATCGAATCCGGGCATCACATGGCAGAAGAGGCCCCGGATGAGCTTTCAGCAGCGCTCATCAAATTCTTCAAATCCAGGACGGCGTCCCGGTCTACAGTCCCATCTCGAACGAGCCGGGACAGCTGATCGTTCAATGTGTTTCTTGGAGCAGCGGATGACAGGCGTGTATTCCACCCAGGGCCGCCCAGTTTCTTTGGAATCCGGACACCCTGGCGGGACACTCCCCCGCGGATCCGGCTCCTGTCAAGGTCCTCTGCACGAAGTGTTCAAATTCAGCTTTACCGACTCACGGACAGGTCCAGAGCGTTATCGTGGCAAACCCGGGACAATCACTGGCGAGAACGAGCCCTAGTCTGAACTGTCGCCCTGTATGCGGATATATTCTCTGGGCCAGCAGCGTCTGCTTCGCAGATGTCAGCGACCGCCTTTAAGGCCCGCAGTCGCACGCGCTCCTTCTCATCGGACGCCAGTTCGACCAGGGTCGTCGTCCATTCCTCTGCTAATTCCGGGATGTTCGTGCAAGTGCCGGAGCTGCCTGGAGTGTTCAGTTTGCGGGGCCGAGTATTGCCCAGCCGAGGCCAGGCAGCCTGACTGATGGCGATTCCGGCGCAAGTTTGCCGTTTCCTGCCAGTGCGGTCGCCGCGGACCGCGGGACGGGCAGATGCGCTGTTTGCGCGGAGAGATTTAGCGCGACCGTGACCGCGCTGGTACCAGTGCGTGCTTCATACACGAGGTGTTCGTTACTCAGCGTGTGCACTGTGGTCCGGGCTGTGTGCAGCCAGGGCTGTCTGCGGCGCAGCCCGATCAGCTCTTTGTGCAGGTTATAGACCGGCCATCCTTCCGTGGCCAGGTTTGAGGGTGCAGCAGGGAAAGCGGGCCGGACGGCGTCGTCTCCTCCTGCCCTGTCCTCCTTGACGCCCCTAAAGGCCTGCTCGTCTCCGTAGTAGATCGACGGCGTTCCGCCCAGGCTCAGGAGCACTGCCAGCGCCAGCGGAAGCTGGTCAGGGTTCGCCAGCTTGCTCGCCAGCCGGGTTACGTCGTGGTTGCCGACGAAGGTCAATGGCGTGAAGTGGTCGAGGAAGCCGTTGTGCCGTTCCAGCGCAGCGGCGAGTTCGTAGAAGTTGCTGTCGTTGAGTGAGCTCCAGATGGCCTTCCACAGCTCATACTGGGTCACCGAATCCATGGTGGTTTCGTTCACGTCCCTGGCGTAGTCGCCGTGAATGTACTCCCCCACGAAGTACGCTTGCGGATACTCGTTTCGCACCTTTGCCAGGACCGGCTGCCAGAAGGACGGCGGCACGGCGTACGCGGCGTCCAGGCGCCACCCGTCGGCGCCGCGCGCCAGCCAGTACTTCATGACGTCAGCGACGAAAGCGCCGACCTCGGGTTCGTCGTGGTTCAGCGCGACCAGATGATGATGGCCTTCGAAATCGCGGTATCCCGGTTCGGTGCCGGGTACCCATCCGGCGGTGGGCCAGTCCAACTCAAACCAGCGTCCCGTCGTGGCGGCCGGACCGTCCTTGAGGACCTGTTGGAAGGGTTTGAAACTACGCCCCGTGTGGTTGAAGACGCCGTCGAGCATGACCTTCAGGCCCCGCGAATGAGCCTGGGTGATCAGTTCATCGAAGTCGGCGTCGTCACCCAGCCTCGGGTCGATGCGGTAATAGTCCGTGGTGTCATATCCGTGCGTCTCGGACGCGAAAATGGGCCCGAGGGCGATGCCGGAGACTCCGAGCTCCAGGGCGTAGTCGAGCCAGCCAGTCAAGTGGGGTAACCGGTGCGCAACCTGATCCGTTGCTGCCGGCGTCGCCGATATTTCTGCGCCGACGAATCCCAGCGGGTATATCTGCCACCAGATCGCGTGTTCCACCCAGTCCGGCTCTCTCACGAGGTCTTCCACCTTTCTTCTCTGCCCAACCTATGTGTTCAACGAGTAGCGGCACTGCTTTGAACAGGTGTTCATCATTGCTCCAGCCGACATAGCTCAGGCTCCCTTGTAAAGCTCCAGGGGCAATCCCCGCTTGTGTGCTCTGTAATGTACCGTACTCAATGAGAGTATGATCAACCCCCATGAACGAATGTTCGACACCGGGAGGTGGCCATGCGGGATGAGGCCGAGCTCTATCGCGTTGCGGAGATGTACTACGTGCAGGGTGCGACGATGGAGGCGGTCGCGGAGCGCTCCGGGTTCTCCCGGCCCACGGTCTCGCGGATGCTGCAGGCCGCCCGGGACCGCGGGATCGTGCGGATCAGCCTGTCGCCGCCCATGGATCCTGGCAGTGAACTCGCCCGTACCCTGCAGGAAAGCTTCGGCGTCAGGGCCCACGTGGCCGGGACGTCTCCGTCGGCCTCGGACGCGAAGCGCCTGGAGTCCGCGGCCCGCTCTGCGGCGGTACTGATCGGTGACTGCTTCGGGGACGAGATGACCTTGGCGGTGGCCTGGGGCACTACTACCTCCGCGGTGGCCTCTTATCTGCAGCCCAAACGAACTGAGGAAACGACGGTGGTGCAGATGAACGGGGCGGTCAGCTCCCGCTCCCCGCAGATGGGCCACTCGCCTGGACTGCTGGGGCAGATGTCCACAGCCTTCGGCGCGGTCCTGATCCCGTTCCCCACTCCGGCATTCTTCGATGACGAGCGGACGCGGCAGCTGATGTGGCAGGAGTCGACCGTGCGCCGGGTGCTCGCGGTGCGTAACACCGCCGACCTGGCCGTCTTCAGCGTGGGCGCCTTCCGCGGCCCGGCACTGTCCGAGGTTTACAGCGGCGGCTACCTCACCGAGGACGCCTTCCGGGAGTTCGCCGCCCATCGCGTGGTCGGCGACGTGTGCACCGTCTTCCTGCGAGAGGACGGGACGTACGCTGATATCGGCCTCAACCGCCGCGCCTCCGGCCCCACACCGCAAGAGCTCCGCAGCATTCCCCGGCGGATATGCGTGGTCTCCGGCGACCACAAGGTCCCCGGCCTCGTCGGCGCCCTGAGGGCGGGCGTGGTCACCGACCTGGTGATCGACGACCGCACTGCCCGGACCCTGACGCGACGCCTCACCGGAGGCTAAAGGGCTCTCACCGTACGAGACGCTGGCCCGGCATCATGAGTCTCCTGCCGCACCGGGATGCGTTTTCCGAAGAGGAAGGTATCTCCACCTTTCGTTCATCCCCAGAACGTGGGGCTGAACGTCCGTGCTTCGCCGCCCTGTCCGCGCCCGGGCGCGTTTAGCCTGAGGGCGATGACCGTGATGCTGATCACTTCTGGTGCAGGCCTCCCGGCAGCATCGCCCAAGCCGCCCGTCGTGCTCGACGGGCGCTATAGGAAGGAATTTCGATGTCAAAGACGACAAAGTCCAGTCTGCTGGCAACAGCCGCTCTGCTGTTCGCCCTGGTCTCTCCGGCGCCCGCCACCCACGCGAGTACCGTCGACATTTCACCCCCGGGCGCCAACGACTGGTCCTGCCAGCCCTCAGTTGAACATCCGTATCCAGTGGTTCTCGTGCCGGGCACTTTTGAGAGCATGGCCAAGAACTGGTCCACCTTGTCCCCGCACCTGAAGAACCAGGGATACTGCGTCTTCGCCCTCAACTATGGGAAGACCAACGGCATCGATGCCACCGGCCCCGTCGCCGAGTCAGCCAAGGAACTGGCACCGTTCGTCGACGCGGTTCTCGCCGCGACAGGGGCCAAGAAGGCCGACCTAGTCGGCCACAGCCAAGGGGGAATGATGCCCCGCTACTACATGGGTTTCCTCAACGGCGCGAAGAACGTCAACCACCTGATCGGGATCGCCCCCTCCAACCACGGCACACAGGGCCGAATCGTTCCACCGCCCGGTTTCCTGCCCGAGGGCGAGGACACCAGCAACCCCGCATGCCAAGCCTGCGCCGACCAGCAGGCCGGCTCTGCCTTCATGACCGAGCTCAATTCGATTGATGACACGGTCCCCGGCCCCGCCTACACGGTCATCGCCACCAAGTACGACGAAGTGGTAACCCCGTACCAGAACCAATTCCTGTCCGGGTCATCCAGAAAGGTCACCAACATCACCATCCAGGACAAATGCCCCTTGAATCTCATAGAACACGACCAGGCCCCTAACGACCCGGTCGTCCACCGGCTGGTCTCCCACGCCCTGACCCAACCTGCCGGGCACCCCGCAGACCCCGGCTACCAGCCCAGCTGCCTCCTCTAAAAACGTGCTGCCAAACCCCGTTGATGCCCGGAGGCCCGAGGCCCGTGTGATGGTAATCGCCTTCTGGTCTCTGTCGACGCGCGGTCCGTGAAAGGAGCACCGTTTCCCGCTTGGAAAGGGTAACGGGCGGCAGGTCACGGACCGCCGTCTCGCCGCGGAGGAAACAGGGTGGAAGTCCGGACCGGCACGCTTTGTGCGGGACTCTTCCGGGCGCTTCGGGACCTGAAATACCGTGGTCAAGATCATCGCCCCCCGGGACCAACAGAGAGGTCGCCGAGACTAAGTGCTTGAGCATGTCCAGACCCGCGACGAAACCCTTCGGCGAGCTCGAAGGGTTTAATAGGGTGGCCCACTGACCGCATCCTGGATGCGGGACCTGCGCCAATCCACCTGTCGTGAAGCCTCAGTGCGGTTCCCGCTGGAGTTCAGGGATCCACTCAGTTTCATTGTCGCCCTTGGGCCTCCGGAGACGCCTTCCGCTATCTGCTGAGTTTAACTTCGCGGACGATCTGTGGTTCCAGCCCAGGTAGCGAGTGGATGCCGGGGGCCGTGTCTTGCGCGGCGCACCGAGGCACGGCCGATGTGGCTTCCGGCCTCAACGAGGGTGTGCACCTCCCGGGTCCCGGTACCGCATTTTCCGGCAGAACGCCGAACACCCGGGTCATCCGCGGATTTGCACGTTTGTGCAGTTGACTTGAACATATTCCCGGCGTGTTCAAAGAATGAGAGGGATCGCCCTTCCAGGGCACGGAGAAACAGCTGCAAGGGAGCAACGTTTGTCGTACGCGTCGCCGATGCTGCCGACGGAAGCCGCCAGGCCCTCAATCAGCAGCGCCTCTCCGAACCGGATCGAGGTGTACTGGGATCCGGCGTCACTGTGGTGGACCATGCCC
>JBKKDK010000068.1:0-4049 GCA_046708245.1 Arthrobacter sp. | reverse complement strand
CGGCGGCCGGCATCAAGACCCCCGGCGTCATGGTGGAGGTCCCCTCCGCCGCCCTCACCGCCGAGGCCATCCTCCGCGAGGTCGGCTTCGCCAGCCTCGGCACCAACGACCTCACCCAGTACGCCATGGCCGCGGACCCCCAGCTCGGCCCGCTGGCGGCCCTGAACACCCCGTGGCAGCCGGCCGTCCTGCGGCTCGTGGGCCTGACCGTCGAGGGCTCAGCCGCGGAGGGCCACAACAAGCCGGTCGGGGTCTGCGGCGAGGCCGCGGCCGATCCTGCCCTCGCCGTCGTCCTGACCGGACTCGGGGTTACCACCTTGTCCATGACGGCGCGGTCCCTCGCGGCCGTCGCCGCCGTGCTCAAGACCGTCACGCTCGCCGAAGCGCAGGAACTGGCCAAGCTGGCATTGTCCGCGCCGAGCGCCACGGAGGCCCGGGCGTGGGTCCGGGCGAAGCTGCCGGTGCTGGAGGAGCTCGGGCTGTAACGCCGCCGCCCCCAAGGGGCAGTGTGCGTCTGCACCCGGGGCGCTAGGATGCGTCCATGGCACTGATAGCTCCCCGGGTGACGGCCGGCCTTCCGGCCGAGGACGCGCAGAAACTCAAGTACGCCCTGAACGGCAGCCATGACATCACGGTGTTCGTGGACGGCACCGTACACCGGCTGCCGCCGGAGGCGCGGGATGCCGTCGTCGATCTGCTGGGCCGGTTCAGCAGGGGCGAGGCCGTCACGGTCAGCAGCGTCGAGGAAATGCTCACCACCTCAAAGGCTGCGGAGCTGGCCGGCATCTCGCACACATACCTGCGGAACATGACGGACCGGGGTGAAATCCCGGTGCAATACCGGGGAACGCACCGGCGCATCCGGCTGGCGGACATCATGGCCTGGCTGGAAACGCAGAAGAAGAACTCTACGTCCGACGCTGCGCCCGCGCCCGAGCATGACGACGCCGCCGATGCTTCGTGAAGGCGTGATAAGGATCAAGCAACGATCTCGGCCCTGCGCGGAAACGCGGAGAAGGCCGGGGTTACGCTTGAATCGTGGGTAAGTTCAGAGGGTGGCACATCGTGGCTGGCATAGCCGCCATGGTGCTCACCGGCATCCTCGGAGCCGTGATGGGGCTGAACAACACGGCCACCTTCATGTCCAGCTGCGTCGCGTTCGTGGCGGTCTCGATGTGGATGGACAGCCGGATCTCCCGCCGCCGGCGGGAGGCCGCGCGCGAGTTGACTGCGCGCGAGGAAGCAGCCCGGCGCGACGCCGAACTGCAGACCGGGCCGGGCCGGGCCCTCGACGCCGAGAGCCCCAAACGCGACGGGCACGGCAGCTAGTCCCTAGATCCGGGGCCGCGCCGCCCAGCGCCGGGCCTTCAGCGCCGCGTGCAGTTCCAGCCGGACCATCCCCTTGAGCGGGTCAACGCCCAGGAGCTGGCGGATCCGGCCGAGCCGGTTGTAGATGCTGCTGCGGTGCAGATGCAGCTTGTCCGCCACTTCCTGCACTGATCCGTCGTTGTCGTAGAACAGCTCCAGCACGGGCAGCAGCTCGCCATTCCGGTCGTGATCCTCCAGGATCCGGAAAAAGACCGAGCCGGAATCCGCCCAGGCGCCGGCCCCGCCGCCGGCGGACGCCAGGAGCTGGTACAAGCCGGTGGCGCGGCAGTCCACGAGTTCACCCAGCCGGGGATCCACCGCCGCGGCCTGCGCCGCCTGCCGGGACTGCCCGTAGGCCTCGGCTAGTTCCCGCGGTTTCGCGAAGCCCTCGGACGTGCCGAGGATGATCCGCCGGACGGGACGGCCGGAACGCTTGGCCAGTTCCAGCTGATAATGGACCAGGACCTGGGCGTGGTCCGCCCGGCCCGTCGATTCCCTGAAGAGCACCACCGCGTGGGTCTCGGTTCCGGCGCTGAACAAGGCCGCGTCCACGCCGATGGTGGCCTGCAGGGCCGCGGAGCGGTGGATCAGGGTGGCCGCGATCGGGTCCGACCCCTCAGCCCAGCCGTCGGCGTCGAGCACGGTCACCAGCTGCCAGGGCCCGCGCCCCTGCACTTCCTTCCAGCCGGCCACCGCCGCCACAGCGTTGGGCTCGCCGCGGCAGGCCGCCAGGAATTCCTGCTCCCGGCGGCGGCGGAACTCCGATTCGGCGGTGTTGGAATCGAGCAACAGCGCGGAGAGCTGCTCCAGCTCGCCGGCCACCTCCGGCAAATGCGCCAGCACCGACGTCGCATTGGGCTCTTCGGCGTCCAGCTGCACCCACAGGTACCCCACCCGGAACCCGCGCACCATCAGCGGGACGCAGACCCGGCCCAGCATGCCCAGCTCCTCGTTGGCCGGCACGACGACGGGACGCACCGCGGTCGCGATCCCATGCGAGAGCTGCCACGCGCTGACATCCAGCGGCACCCGCTTGCTGAGCAGGAAGTTCACCCGGACGCGGTCTGCGTGCGACTGGTTGGAGCTGTAGGCGAGCAGGAGCCCGTCCAGGTCCTCGAGCGACAGGCCCCGGCCCAGTTTCAGCGCCACCCGCTCCACGAGCTGTTCCACGTCCTGCTGCTGCATGGTGCCACAGTACTGCCGGACGGACACGAGGCGACACCTGACGCTCCGCACTTCGACAAATGTCTATCCTGCGATTTCAAAAACCGCGGAAATCCGGGGGAAGCCCGCACCGCCCGGCGCCCGTCGCTGTCGCCTGCCTCACAGCGGGATTTATTCTGGAATCACGACATCCCGCACACCCCGGCCCACAAGGCCACCAGCACTGGAGCCCAAAAAATGATCATCGGTGTCCCCAAAGAGATCAAGAACAATGAATTCCGTGTCGCCATCACTGCTGCCGGCGTCCACGAGTTCCGCACCCACGGCCACTCCGTCCTGGTGGAGCGCGGCGCAGGCTTGGGCTCCGGCATCACGGACGAGGAATACGCGATTGCCGGCGCCGAGATAGTGGCCGAAGCAGATGACGTCTGGGCCCGCGCCGACATGGTGATGAAGGTCAAGGAGCCGGTCAAGGCCGAGTACCACCGCTTCCGCAAGGGCCTGATCCTCTTCACCTACCTGCACCTGGCCGCCGAGCCGGAACTGACGCAGGAACTCATCAACTCCGGCGTCACCGCGATCGCCTACGAGACCGTCCAGGAAGGCCGCACCCTCCCGCTGCTGGCCCCGATGTCCGAGGTTGCCGGCCGCCTGTCCGTCCAGGTCGGCGCCACGTCGCTGATGGCTCCGGCCGGCGGCAAGGGTGTGCTGCTCGGCGGCGTCCCCGGCGTCCGTCCGGCCAAGGTGGTTGTCCTGGGCGCCGGCGTCGCCGGGACCAACGCTGCCGCGATGGCGCTGGGCCTCGGCGCCGACGTCACCATCCTGGACATCAACATCAACCGTCTGCGCGAACTGGATGCCCAGTACCAGGGCCGCCTGAAGACTGTCGCCTCCAATGCCTATGAGATCGAGAAGTCCGTGGTGGACGCCGACCTCGTGATCGGCTCCGTGCTGATCCCGGGCGCCAAGGCGCCCAAGCTGGTCACGAACGAGCTGGTCTCCCGGATGAAGCCCGGCTCCGTGTTGGTGGACATCGCCGTGGACCAGGGCGGCTGCTTCGAGGACACGCACCCGACCACGCACCAGGAGCCGACGTACAAGGTCCACAGCACGATCTTCTACTGCGTTGCCAACATGCCCGGTGCCGTACCGAACACCTCCACCCACGCGCTGACGAACGTCACGCTCCGCTACGCGGTCGCACTGGCCAACCTGGGCGTGAAGGCGGCCTTCGAGCGCGACCCCGCCCTCGCGGCCGGCCTCAACATCGCCGGCGGCAAGGTGGCGCACCGCTCCGTGTCCGAGGCGCACAACCTGCCGCTCGTGGCGGACTGGCACGAACTGGTCTCCGCGTAGTCCTAATTCGTCCAGCGTTCGTGGGTTAAGCCGTGCCGGCGGCCAGCTCGCGTGCTTGTTCTATTAATTTGAGGACCTCGACTGGGCCGGCCGGATCTACCCGAATGTGCAGGGCCGAGGCCGAGCCGCCGACGAGGATCTTGTCTGCGAGGATCCGGTAG
>JBKKDK010000067.1:0-8384 GCA_046708245.1 Arthrobacter sp. | reverse complement strand
CCCCCTCCCGGACTGGCACCCCTTCTGGCCGCCGCCCCTCGACGACCCCGTGCCGGAAAGCTTCCTGCTCGAACTTGTGTGATGTCTGTCAGCAGGCCCGTCACTTCGAAGGTGATCCCGCGCTGCGCTTCAGGCCGCGAGGCGGCGCCGGATCCAGGTGGAGAACTGGTCCACGACGATGATCAGTACGAGCACGATGATGATGTGCGTGAGCATGGTGTCGAAGCGGAAGGATTTGATGGCCTGGTTGATAAGGAGTCCGATGCCGCCGGCCCCCACCAGGCCAAGGACGAGCGATGAGCGCACGTTGACGTCGAAGCGGTACAGGAGCAGTCCCACAAATTGCGGCACCACCATGGGCAGCGTCGCGTTCGCCACCTGCTGGATCCGGCTGGCCCCCGCCGTGCGCAGTGCTTCCTGCGGGCCGGCATCGATCTCTTCCATGGACTCCGCCCACAGCTTGCCCATCACGCCGGTGTTGTGGCAGATCAGCGCCAGCACGCCCGCGAACGGTCCCAGGCCCACGGCCGTGACGAAGATCAGCGCGAAGACGATGTCCGGCACGGCCCGAAAAAAGGACAGCACGGAGCGCGCCGCCTGATAGACCAGCCGGTGCGGTGTGGTGGTGTTGGCTGCCAGCACGGCCAGGAGCAGGGCAAACGGCACGGACAAGGTGGTGCCCAGTAGCCCGATCCACAGCGTGACCAGCGTGGCGTTGAGGCCTGGTTTGAGAGTCCGTTCCCAGTTCAGGTCCGGCGGGAACGCATCGCCCACGAACGCTGCCATCCCCTTCCAGCCGTCCACGAGCAGCCCGGGCTGGAACTCGGTCCCTTGGAAGGCGAGCAGGTGGAGGAGGACGACGGCGGCTGTGACGCCGGTTGTCGTCACCCATCGCGTGGGCTTCTTCAGCAGCCGGGAATCCGGACGGTCTGCTGCCGTGCCGGGAAGCAGGGTTTCCTGGTTCATGCCGCGAGCCTCCTGTCCGGAGCGTAGAGCTCGTCCAGCTGACCGGTGCTGACGTTGGCGGAGGCTTGGTTGAAAACGATGGTTCCGTTCAGAAGGCCGATGGTCCGGTCCGCGTAGCGCAGCGCCAGGTCGGGCTGGTGCAGGACGGCGGCAACGGCCAGGTTTTTGTCGTGGGCCAAGTCGCGGAGCAGTGCCATGACCTGCTCTGCGGCGTGCGGATCCAGGGCGGAGACGGGCTCGTCGGCCAGGACGATGTCCGCCCGCTGGCAAAGGGCGCGGGCAACGGCAACGCGCTGCTGCTGGCCGCCGGACAACCGTCCAACGCGGTCCAGGGCACGGTCCGCGAGGCCAACCCTGTCCAGACAGTCCAGTGCTTCCTGGCGGATGCCGGCAGGGAAAAGCAGCGGGCTCAGGGACCGCGAAGTGGGGATCCTTGCCAGGGCACCGGCACAGACGTTGTCCAGGGCCGTGCGACGCGGGACGAGGCAGATCTTCTGGAAAATCATGGCTGTGCGTTGGCCGGCTTGCTGCAGCGCCCGGCCCTGCAGCGTCGAGAGATCAACGCCGTCGATGCTGATACTGCCGGCGTCTGGCCGGGAGATGCCCATGACGCAGCGCAGGGTGGTTGATTTGCCCGAGCCGTTGGCGCCAAGGAAAGCTACCAGTTCACCTTGCCGCAGCTCGAAGTCAACGCCGTGGAGCACGGCCCGTCCGGCAAAGGATTTGCTCAGTCCCTTCACGTTCAGGAGCGGCGGCGTCATCAGAGGTCCTCGTCGGAGAGGTTCATGGTCCTGGCCAGGTCAAACAACGGCGCGTAGTGCTCCTTGGTCACCGGCAGGAGCGGACCCGGAGGCGTCACGTCGAGGAACTCGCCCACTTTTGCGATGTCTGCCGGATCGAGCTCCAAAAACGCTGCTTTGACGGCGTCCTTGAAAACCGGATCTGCGTCGCCCCGGACCGTGATGGGGTCGTTGGGGATGGGCTCCGAGGTCCAGATGCGGCGGAAGTCCTGCGCATTGAATGTGCCGGCCCCCTCGGCAGTGGCCAGGGTCTGGGAGTTGATTTCCGCCGCCTCCACCTTGCCGTTCTTCAGGGCGAGAAGTGCCTCGGGGTGCCCGCCCGTGTAGTCCATCTTGAGGTCGGCATCGGCGATGCCCGCTTCGCGCAACCCGAAGCGGGGAAGGACATCCCCGGAGGTGGAGCCCACGCTGCCCAGCGCCAGGGACTTGCCCCTCAGGCTGCTGATGTCCGTGATGGGGCTGTCTTTTGCGACCCAGATTCCGGCCGTGTACGTACTCAGCTCCTTCTCCGCGGTGCCGAAGGAGACCAGTGGCTCGGCCCCGGCCTTCTGGCTGGCAAAGACGAAGCCCAGGGGTCCGAACTGGCCCAGGTCCATCTTGCCGTTGCGCATCGCCAATACTTCCGCGGCGTAGTCCTCCACGACTTGGACCTTAACCGGGCAATCCAGCTTCTTTTCGAGGGCCGCGGCCAGGACGTCATAGGCGGGCTTCAATTTTGCCGGATCCTCGTAGGGTTCGATGCCGAATTTGATTTCGCCGCCGGGGCAGGTGGCGCTTGCGGTGTCGGTGGCGGACTGCGCATTGCCGTCGCAGGCGGTCAGTGCCAGCACGGCGCCGAGGGCAAGGGAAGATCCGGCGAGGAGGGTGGTTTTCATGGGGTTCCTTGGGATGTGGTGAACGGGAGGTGGGAGGTTCAGAAAAGACGGGAGATGGTGCGGTGGGCCAACCCGAACGACAACGTCATACCGACGCCGGACGTGACGGAGATGACGGTAACCCCGGGCAGCACTTCGCGCTCGAGCAGCGGTCCGACGCTGCTGGAGGCGTACACGCCCTGCCAGCGCTGGACGACGTCGAGATCTGCGCCGATGGTCCGGGCGATTTCGTCGTTGAGGACTGCCGTGACGGGCTCGTCCAGGAAGGGTGCGGCGGTCTGGTGGTAGTGGTGGGAGTCGCCCAGGATGAGGCTGCCGTCCGGGCGCTGCGTGAACATCACATTGGCTCCGATATCCAGCAGCTCCGGACGGTTGTCCTGGATCTCAGCGTGCAAGGCGGCGGCGGCGGGCATCTCGGTGAAGGCGGGGTAGCGGAGCATCGAGGTTGCCGTGAGTACTGCCGGGACCAGGTCCATGCCTGCAGGACCCGCTGCGAGCGACATCTGCAGGGCGCAGCGTTCGATACGGTGCTCCGCAGCAAGGTCGGGGAAAAGGTAATCCACATCGTGGCCCACGCACACCAGGACCTGCCTGCCGCAGATTTCGCCGCGAGAGGTGTGCACCGCGACGGTCCCGGCAGCGTCCTGGCCGAAGCCCAGAGCGGACGTGTTCCAGCGGATTGCGGCGCCTGGCTGCCGCTCCAGCCACGCTGCCAGCTGCGCTGCGGTGACCCGGGGGTCCACCCGCAGATCGTCGCGGAGAAATGCCCCGCCGACGAGTCCCGGCCAGGTGGGCGCGGACGTGTCTCCGGCAGCGTCCGCCGCCGTGTCCGCTCCGGAGGCTCCGGCGTCGAATTTTCCGGCCAAGCGGGAACGGGTCTCATCCGCGGAAAGCAGCGTAACCTGCCCGGGTTCACGCACTCCCGCGAGTTCCACCAGGACGTCCATTTCGGCGGCGGAGCGGGCCAGCACCACTGCGCCCGATTCGGCGACCCAGAATCCGGCCCGCTGGGCAAACTCGAGCCAGTACTTCCGCGAGGTCTGGGCCAGTTCGTACAGCTCGCCGGATTGCGCGGTGATGCAGCAGTGCCCGAAGTTTCGCACTGAAGCACCGACGGCCCGATGGTCGCGCTCCAGGACCGTGACGCTCAGGCCATTGGCCGCGGCGTGGGCGGCATGGGCCAGGCCGATGATGCCGGCTCCCACGATGACGACATCCGAAATGGCGTCCATGGAGTCGAAGGGAGGAATCTGCGTTTTCTTGTTCACAAGGTAGACACTGGACGCCCCCGAGGACGGAATCAAGCCAGAACGGCAGTTGTATAGACAAGTTAACAGAGACTTTACTTCTACCGACTCCCGTTCATGCTGAATTCATCTTGATCCGCTGTTTTAAAGGGAAATGAGCCGCGCCGAATTGTATTATCAAGTTGTGACTACACGGCCGAATGCACCCCTCCACCTCCGACTCAGCGAGGAATTCATGCGCCGGATCTCGGACGGCTCCTGGCCTCCCGGCTTCCAGCTGCCCAGCGAAGCCGAGTTATGCCGGGAGTTCGGAACCTCCCGCGGGCCCATCCGCCAGGCCCTGGCCGCCCTGCGGGCCGAAGGCGTCCTGACCGGCGGACGGGGACGCTCCCCCATGGTCCGGTCAGCCGTGCCATCACAGTCGTTTTCCACGTTCAACTCATTCACCGAGTGGGCCCTGGGCATCGGAAAGGTTCCCGGACAAAAGACCCTGGAGGTAGCCCTGCGGGAGCCCAGCATCGAGGCCGCTGCCCAACTCGGCCTCAGTTCCGGCAGCAAGGTCGTGGAGGTACTCCGGGTCCGTTTCCTGGACGGGGCACCGGCGATGATTGAACGCACCAGCTTTGTACCGGAAGTCGGCAGGCTGCTTTTTGACTTCGATACGGACTCCGGCTCGATCTTCGCCTACCTGAAAGGCAAAGGCGTGGATCTGCACGGCGCACGGCACACGATTGACGCGGTGGCGGCAACGGAGGAGGACGCCGAGCTGCTGGACCTGGCCCCGGGCACACCCCTGCTGCGCGAGCGCCGCCTCACCTCCTCCGCGGCCGGGCAGCCGCTGGAGTATTCGGAGGACTGCTATTTGCCGTCCCTTACCAACTTCACCATCGACAACACTGTGGACCGGCGCGCAGCGCTGGTCCGCATTCACGCAGAAAGTGCCAACAGAAACCATGATTGAACTCGTCGCCTGCGACATGGCGGGAACCACCATCGATGAACACGGCGACGTCTACGTGGCGCTGGCCCGTTCGGTTCAAGAAACCGGCGCCAGCACCGACGACGACGCCGTCCAGGAGTGGATGGGTGCCGACAAAATCGAAGCCATCACCGCGCTGATCGAACGAGGCGGCGGTACACCCACGGCCGAAATCGTCTGCGGTGCCTTCGCTCGGTTCAAGCAACTGCTGGCCGAATTCTATGCAGCCAACCCACCCGAGCCACTCGAAGGCGTCGAGGACGCCATCCGCACACTGCAGAGTCGCGGGGTCAAGGTTGTACTGACCACGGGGTTTTCGCGCGACGTTGCTGAGCCGCTGCTCGAACGACTCGGCTGGACCGTGACGGGCAATGGCCACGACCCGGCCGGCCAGGGCCTCGTGCTGGACGCGGTGATCTGTGCCGACGACGTAGCCGCCGGCCGACCCGCACCGTATATGATCCACCGCGCCATGGAACTCACCGGCACCCAGGACGTGCGGCACGTGCTGGCGGCCGGAGACACGGCGAACGACCTACTGGCGGCAACGCGTGCCGGCGCCGTAGCAGTTGGTGTGCTCACGGGAAAGCTGGGCCGGAGCGCGTTGGGACAGTACCCGCACCACCACATCCTGGCCGGCGTCAAGGACATCCCGGCCTTGATGGAGCGCCTCATCATGGAGGGTGCCGCAAGTCATTCCGGGCTAAGCAGCTCATAACATCAAAGCGGCGTGAAATCTTCACTTCGCTGAAACCCGCACGCAACGGCGGCAGCGCACACTTGCTGCAGGGCCTGCATGGGTCTGGCGGGAGGAGACCATCATGAGTGCAGAAGCGGCTGAAGTCCGTTCGTGCTCCGAGCTCTCCCCCGGTGACCGGATTGAAGCCTGGCGTCACGGCAAGCTCCTGCACCGCGGCCGGGTGATGGCGGTTGTGCCGGAGCTCCATCTCTTCTGGCTCCTGGATGACTGCACGGGCATGCGACAACTGCTCGATCTGGAGCTGTTGCGCGTCCTCCACTGTCCAGTCCGGCTGTTGCCCGGCACCCCGGCCGGTCCGACGGCCACCTGAGCCGCACCGTAGCTGGTTTAGTGACTTCTTTGCGCTGTCCTGCCCGGGAGCCCGGACGTAAAATTGCCTATGGCCGCGACAATTGTTGTTGAGATTGAACGGAAGTTTGAGGTCGAGGATTCGGCCCTCCATCTTCCGCCTCTGCAGGACCTGCCCGGAGTTGACCGGATGGATAAGCCTGTGGAGCATCGGCTGGAGGCCGAGTACTTCGACACGCGGGACCTGCGCCTGGCATCCGCGCAAATAACACTCCGTCGACGAACTGGCGGCGCGGATGCCGGATGGCATCTGAAACTCCCTTCGGCCGCGGGCGAGCGGAGCGAATACCGCGAACCGCTCGGCGAAGCCTCCGACGGGGTCCCCGAATCCCTCCTGAAGCTGGTACGGGTGCACACCAGGGAGCGGGCCCTGGGTCCGGTCGCGCGGCTGGAGACCAGACGCGTCGAGCACCACCTCCTGAACAAGGATGGCGCCGTTCTCGCCAGCGTCAGCGATGACCAGGTGGAGGCCGAGACGCTTACGCCCAAACGGTCCGTCCAGCACTGGCGGGAATGGGAGATTGAACTCGTCAAAGGCTCCCGGGACCTGCTCGATGCCGGTCAGGAGCGGCTGGCGTCCGCCGGGGTCCGGCCCTCCGCCCACCATTCCAAGCTGGCCCGCGCACTGGGCCGGGATCCGCAAGACTTTACGAACACCGCGCCACAACCCAAACCCAAGAGCGCTGCGGCGGATCTCATGCTCGCCTACCTTTGGGAACAGGTCCGCGAGCTCAAATCCCAGGATCCCCTCGTCCGGCTGGACGCCCCCGGCACGGTCCACAAAATGCGTGTAGCCACTCGACGGATGCGCTCGGCGCTGGCGACGTTCCGGAAACTGCTGGACGACGCCGACTCTGTGAACTCCCTCCGGGAAGAACTGAAGTGGCTCGCCGGCGTGCTCGGCGAGGCCCGCGATGCTGAAGTCATGCACGCCCGGCTCCGGGACATGGTCGCCGAGGAACCGGGCGAGCTTGTCATGGGTCCGGTTACCCGCCGGATCGATCTTGAGCTCGGAGGCAACTATCAAAAGGCCCACACCAAGGTACTGAAAACATTGGACAGGCCCCGCTACTTCCGCCTCCTCGACGCCCTCGATTCCATTCTCACCGCGCCACCCTTTTCTCCCCTCGCGTCCAGACCGGCACGCGAAGTGATCCCCCGGCTGGTCAAACGCGATGTCAAGCGCCTGCGCGCGGCGGTCCGGGACGCCGAGCGGCATCCCGCCGGCACGAGTGACCATCCGGCGCTGCACGAGGCGCGGAAAGACGGCAAGCGGCTGCGGTACGCCGCCGAAGCAGCATCGCCGGTGAACCGCAAGAGGGCCGCAAAGTTGGCCGACGCCGCCCACGGGGTGCAGAAAATCCTGGGCGACCACCAGGACAGCGTCGTCACCCGCGAGCTGCTGCGCCGGCTCGGGGCCGAGGCCTTCGTTAAGGGCGAAAACGGGTTCAGCTACGGCCGCCTCCACGCCCTGGAACAGTCCCTCGCGTTGGAGGCCGAGGCCCGTTTCCATCGTGAATGGAAGAAATTTCCCTCTGTCCAGCTCAAGAAGTAGCAGCTGCGCCGGCGTCGGCGGTGAGTTTTCACGGGGCGGCGCGGAAGGCTTCGACGAACAGCTGAGCGTGTTCTTCGATGTACTGCTCCACGGGTATGAAGCTCTGCCGGGATTTGGGCGGATGCGTCCGGCTGACCGCCGCGATGTAGAGCCGGTCTGTGTCGGTGTCCAGCACAAGGCGCGGTGGCGGGAACCATTCTGTCGCTCCGTCCGGTGGCCCGGCGTCCTCCAGATCTTGTTCCCGAGCGAGCTGCACGTACCCGATAACCGCCTCGGTGAGAGGGATTCCGCTGCCCGTGCCGAGCTCCAGCTCCCCTGACCGGGTGATGGTGAAGTACACCGGGCCATGCGGATGGTAGGCCAGGCCCGCAGCGGTGCGGCGGAAGAGGGCGTCCGAGACTGGGAAGGCGTTGTCGGGCAGGGCGGTGAGTATCCCGGCGTCGGCGTACGTTTGGAGAGTCCGGATCCCGAGCGCCCGAAGGGACGGCGCGAGCAACTCGAGCCGGCGCTTCAGCTGTCCTTGGTCCGGGTTTTGCATGGCCCGATACTACTCCCGAAGCTTCGCCGGACAACCACATCCCGCCAAGTGGCCAGGAATTTCAGTCTCCGACGGCTTCGCGGCCGCGGCGGACGATCAGAGGGTCCGGGGCGTGCACAACCAAGGGGTCTTTATCGTCGTAGTCGAACTGGTTCAGGAAGCAGCGCATGGCGTTGATGCGCCCACGCTTTTTGTCGTTGGATTTGATGGTGATCCACGGTGCGTGGTCGGTGTCGGTGCGCAGGAACGTGTCTTCCTTGGCTGCGGTGTAGTCCTCCCACCGGTCCAGTGAGGCAAGGTCCACGGGTGAGAGCTT
>JBKKDK010000066.1:0-12186 GCA_046708245.1 Arthrobacter sp. | reverse complement strand
CTGCCCGCCCACAAGTTTCAGCAAGGTGCTTTTGCCTGAACCGTTCCTGCCGATGATTCCGACGGACTCGCCGTGCTCCACAACGAGCGAAATTTCCTTCAGCGCGGGCACATCCACGGCGGTGGTCCGGCTGCCGGCTTTTTTGAACGGCGACCAACTTCCCTCGGAGGACGAAACCTCCCTGGAGCGGCTGGTGGTCCGGTAGGTCATGCTGACTTTGTCAATGACAACGGCAGGAGTCCCCTGGATGAAATTCAGATCAGAGCTCTCGCCCATAGGTTTCCTCTCCCTTCCAGAAGAAGACCATGCCCACGGCAATGGTGGCGAACGCCCACAAGGTCAGGATGGCCCAGGCCCGCCAGGAGCCTATATTGCCGTACAGGAGGCATTCCCGGGCCAGATGAAGGACGTTATACAGCGGGTTGAATTCCATGATCGACTTCAAAGCAGGGAATCCGTCAAACCGCTCGATGGAGAAGAACAGGCAGGACGCATACATCCACAGCCGCATGGCGTAGGAAATCAGCTGGCTTGCGTCGTTGAATACGGACACCACACGCGCGAGGATCAAGCCCAGACCCAGATTGAAGATGAACTGGAGGAGGACCACCGGTATCAGCATCAACCATCGCCAGGAGATCTCCTCGGACGGTGGCAGCACAATTACCAGGATGAGCATCGTTATCAACACGGGAATGTTGGACAGGACCTCGCGGACGTTGGCGGCCACGACCAGGCTGGCCCGCGGGAACTGGAAGGCGTGAATCACGTTCTTATTTGCCGTAATGATGCGGGCGGACGACGTCACGGAGCGGGACGACATCTGGAAGAGGAAGACCCCGACGATCAGGTACGCAACGAAGTTCTCAATGCCACGGCCCGACTGCAGCAGAACGCCCATGATCAGGTAGAACATCAGCCCGTTGAGCAGCGGACCCAGCACCAGCCAGGCACGTCCCAGCTTGTCTTGCTCGTGGCCGGTCTGGACGCGGGACTGGGCGTCGTAGTAAATGAAGTGCCGGTAATCCCACAGGGAGACCAGGTAGTCCAGGAACGGCGGGCGGGCCCCCACGCGGCGGAGACCACGCAGGTTCACCGAGGTTGCCACCGCCGTCGGCTGTGGTCCCTTGGGGACAGGTTTTGTTTCCGTGCTCAACGACGGCCCTCCATTAGTTCCTCATAGGCGACAGCCAGGGCCTCCGCGTTCGCAATCCATGTGCGGTTATCGAGCACGTCTCGTCTTCCTGCTTGTCCCATACGGGTCCGAAGCTCCTCTGAGCGGAGAAGCCGTTCCAGTTTAGTGCCGATATGGGGCACGTCTCCCGGCCGTGACAGAAACCCCGTCACACCGTCGTCCACGATCTCCTGCAGTGCGGGAAGATGGCTGGCAACGACGGGCCGGGCACTGGCCATCGCCTCGACCGGCTTCAGCGGGGTGACGGCGCGGGTTACGTCCAGGTCTTTCCGCGGAACCACAAAAACATCCAGGGCCTGGTGGTACAGGGGCGTCAGCTCCCGCGGGACACGCCCCGTGAAGATTGTCCGGTCTGCCAGTCCCAGGGTCCGGACCAGCTCATGCAGGGCGGGTGCGGCTACACCGTCACCGACAATCAGCAGGCGCAGCTGCGGAAATTCCGGCGCGAGGAGCGCGAAGGCCTGAACGAGGTCCTCCAGGCCCTCATACCCGACAAGGCTGCTGACGGTGCCGATGTAGAGCCCGTCCTCGGCCAGGCCCACCGCACGGCGCGCTGCGGCAGTATCCAGCGGCGTCCGAAGGAACGCTCCACCCACGGCGTTCGGGGCGATCATGATCCGCGCCGCCGGGACGCCCGCCGCCACTATGTTGGCTTTCATGGCATGTCCCAGCGTCACCACCAGGTCGGCAGTGCGCATAACATCGGCTTCCCGCTCCTGGAACTGCCGGTACTTTTCGCTGCCCCGGGACTGGGGCCCGCGCGTGGCTGCCCACGTGTCCGCCAGCTGGCCGCGGACCTCGTACACCCAGGGAATCCCCAGGGCTTCCGCCACCGCCCGGACCACCAGTCCGTTGACGAAGTGCGTGGTGGTGTGAAGGACGCTCGGCCGGAATTCCAGGGCCACCTTCAGCAACTCCTCGGCCTGTTGCTGCAGACGGGCATCCATGGTCATCGCCAGCCGTGGCGGGAGGAGACGCCGGTACTCGATCCCGTCTACGACGTCGGTGGCCCGGGCCAGGAGCTTCCCCACCTGCACCGGATACCCGAGCCGGGTGACGGCCAGTACGCTCCAGCCGGCCTCCTGTTGGGCCACCATGATGGAGTGGGAGCGCTGGGCGTAGCCGCTGGCTGTGTGGGGCAGGGAATTGGTCAGCAGATGCAGGACCCTGCCCGGCACGGCGGTGAACTCCTGCGCCTGCAGCGCCGGTGCCGCGCCCGCGTAGACGGCTGCTTCGCCGGCAAGGCGTGCTTTTTGCCGCCGTCCGGAACGGGAGCCCTCCAGGACGGCGACCGCGCCGCTGAGGTTCCCGTCGTGCCACAGCCTGCGGGCCAGGGCAGACTCGACGCCGGGTGTATCGGCTGCGGCGGACAGCAGCACGTCCGCGAGCTCCGGCCGGTTCGCGACGAGCGCGATGTCTGCGAGCTTCCGGGCCTTGTCCCCGGTGACGAAACGGTCCGCGGCGAGCAGGAGGCGCCGCTCGACGTCGGCGTCGTCGCCTCTGGCGAGGGAGGCAAGCAGGACCGGAATGGCTGCCGAGTCCTTCGGTGCGGCGGCGCAAGCCAGCCGGGCGAGCGGCCGGACAGCCGCTGCCGGCAGCCGCCGTGAAAGCTGAAGAAACAGCACCACAGGATCGTCGCTCAGGTGCTGCCACGCCGTCGTTGCGGCGAGCCGTGCGTTATTCAGTAGCTGGGCCATCAGATGGACGCGGGTCCTTTGCCGACCAGTTCCGAGATAAGGCCCATGTAGCGCCCTGCCAGCTGCTCGTACTCCGCGTGTTCCTTGACCCACTGCCGGCTGTCGCCGTTGCGGACCAGTCGGCTGCGGTCGGCCGCAAGCTCCCGCCACAGCGCGGCCAAGGCCTCGGGATCGCTGGCTACGATGTCGCCGGCCTCGGCTTCGGCGATGATGCGGGCCGCTTCCCCACGGACCACGCCGGTAATGTGCCGGCCCAACGCCAGGACCTCGTACGTCTTGGACGGGACTGTGGTGTCGAAAGACTTCCAGTCGTCGCGAAGGGAAACGAGGCAGGTATCTGCCGAGGCGTAGCGGTCGATCATGGCCTGACCGTGAAGCGGGGGGTGGAAAGTCACCGGAGCCTTCAGTTCCTTCGCCAGCCGTTCCAGAGCCCGGCGCTGCGTCCCGTGGCCCACCATATGGAGCTGCATGCTGTCCCCCACCAGGGCGCTGGCGCGGATGGCGACATCCAGCCGTTGACTTTCACCGTGGTTACCCAGGTACAGAGCCTCGAAGCAGGGCCGGTCCAGGTCCGGCGCCTCCATTACCGGAATGGCGTCCAGATGGAGGCCGTTGCTGATGGTAGCCACATTGCGGACTCCGCGTGCCCTCAAAGTGTCGGCGAATCCCTCCGTCACCGTGACCACAAGGTCGGCGCGGTGTTGGACCATATCCACCACACCTTCGACGACGCCTTTGACGCTTCCCTGGATCAGGCGCGCGTCGCGGGCCAGGTCCGGCCAGGCGTCTCGCATTTCCACGATCAGCGGCACCCGCCGCAGCTTCGCCAGCGCATATCCGGCTGCCAGCGACGGGAGGCTCGGAGCGGTGACAATCACCACGTCCGGCCTGGGCGCCTGCAACCCTGCGGGCACGGACAGAAGGGCCGAAAAACACTGGTCAATCAGGCGGCCCACACGGGAGTTTCCGTGGCGTAAGTACGGGACCCTGCGAATGACCTCGGAAAACTGGCCTTTTTGGGACTGGAACGGCCGTCCGGCAATTTTCCCCGGCAATGTGCGCCGTCCAAAGGGATAGTGTGCCACGGGAGTGATGACGTCGACGTCCCAATCCATGCGGGAGAACTCCCTGATCATCGCGGCCCAGCGGCGCTGCGGCGGGCTATGCTCTGGCCAATATGAGTGCGTCAGCAGCGTTATCCGCAACTTGGACGCGTCAGATCGATCAGTGGTGCCTGGGGCACCGGAGCTCTTGTGCATAGGGACTATTTACCAGTCCTGG
Source organism: Arthrobacter sp. (assembly GCA_046708245.1). Taxonomy (GTDB): domain Bacteria; phylum Actinomycetota; class Actinomycetes; order Actinomycetales; family Micrococcaceae; genus Arthrobacter. Next base: position 8,013 of record JBKKDK010000066.1, on the reverse strand, counting down.
CAGCCGGATGGCCGCTTTTGGATCCGAGGAACCGGAAGTAGCAGAAACCGGCAGCCAACAGGACGAGTACGGTGATCATTTGGACTCCAAGCGGGCTACCCGTCGCAACAGCCACAGCTGCCTGGACCTGGGCCTTCATAACAACCGGGGCCGGCGCCTCGACGACCGCCTCAGCAATCGTCGGCTCCGGTGTGGGGGTCGGGGTGGGGGACGGCGTCTCAGGGGCCGGCTCAACGACGGCCGGTGGGACGATGACGCGGGCAGGGCGCGGCGGAACAACGGCGGCGGGCGTCGTGACGATGGGGGCCGGTTCAACTGGCGGAACGACGGCGACCGGCGGGACGGCCGGTTCCGGCACGGGCGGAACAACCACTGGAGGTTCAACCGCGGGAGGTTCAGCCACCGGAGGTTCAACTACGGGAGGTTCCACCACAGGAGGCTCGGCCACAGGCGGCTCGGCGGGATTGTCGGCCGGCGGATCAGCAGGCTTATCCGGGACCGGGCTTTCCGTTCCGTTCGGGGCCGGAGCCGTTGTGATCGCAGTTTCCAGGGGTCCGGGAATCACCAGGTCATCGGCATGGGCGGCGGTCGCCGTAGCCGCGAAGAGCCCGGCCAGGAGAAGTGCTCCTAGCCCAGCGCGTACTGACTTCAGTTTTTGGCTGCGCGATGTCATCGACAGTCCCTCCCCCATGGTGCGAGATTAATCAGAGGTGCGCCATGCGGTGTCCCCAACGTCGCCGTCGGCAGACTGTCATTGGTGCACGAATTACCCAGTCTACTCGAAGGTAAGAGTCAGGCTGTTAGTTGCGATGCTACCGCTCCGGCCTGAGACGTGAACGACCCGCCACGCGGCACCGGGATAGGCTGGATGGATGCTCCGTTTCAGCCGCCTTCGTTCCGTGCGTCTTTCGCTCGCTGTGGCGGTTGCCGCAGCCTCCGTCGCAGCTCTTACCGCATGTTCGCCGACGGTGGACGTTACCCCTGCGAAGGACAGCGCCAACGCCGCCTGCGCGCCCATGATGGTGTCACTGCCCGATGCCCTGGGCGAGGCCAAACTGCGCAAGACGAACAGCCAGGGAACGGCTGCGTGGGGCGAGCCTTCCCTGGTTGTCCTGCGCTGTGGCGTTAATGTTCCGGGACCGACCACCGACCGGTGCGTCACCGTGAACGGCGTCGACTGGGTCATCAAGGAAGGCGACCCGGTGTGGACGCTGACGACGTTCGGCCGCGAACCTGCCACCGAAATCCTGATGGACCCGGACAAGATCAGCTCCGCCACCGTACTCGCGGACCTTTCCGCCTCGGCGTCGAAGATCAAGGCGACCCGGGGGTGCGTGGGTCAGGAAGAGCTGCAGAACCTGCCGCCCAGCAAGTAGGCGGGCCCGCTAGCGCAGCCCGGTGTTGCGGTGCAGTGCCAGGTGGATCAGTTCGTCGATCAGCTCGGCGTAGTCCAGGCCTGAGGCCTTCCACATCTGCGGGTACATGCTCTTGGGCGTAAACCCGGGCATGGTGTTGATCTCGTTAATGATCAGCTCGCCGTCAGGGGTGTAGAAGAAGTCGACGCGGCTCAGCCCTTCGGCGCCGACAGCGTCGAAGGCGACGGCGGCAAGCTCGCGGACCCGGGCGATGGCCTCCTCGGGGAGGTCGGCCGGGCAGCTGAGCGCGGCGGCGTCGTCCTCCACGTACTTGGCGTTGAAGTCGTAGAACTCATGCCCGCCGCCCGCGACCGAGATCTCCCCGGGCATGGACGTGCGGGGAGCTTCGGTTCCACGCCCTTCCAGTACTGCGCACTCGATCTCCCGGCCCACGATCCCGGCCTCGATCACGAGCTTGGGATCGTGCTCGCGGGCCGCCTCGATGGCGGCGTCGAGGCCGTCCAGGGAATCCACCTTGGAGATGCCCATGGAGGATCCGGCCCGTGCCGGCTTGACGAACACCGGGAAGCCGAGCTGGTCCACGCGTTTGCGGACCTTTTCCGGGTCGTTGCGCCACTGCCGGTCCGTTACCGCGATATACGGCCCAACCTGAAGCCCGGCGGATTCAAACACCACCTTCATAAAGTGTTTGTCCATGCCGACAGCCGACGCCAGCACGCCGGCGCCAACGTAGCGGGTGTCAGAGAGCTCCAGGAGACCCTGGATGGTCCCGTCCTCGCCGAACGGCCCGTGCAACAGCGGGAAGACCACGTCAACGTTGCCAAGCTCCTGGGGAACCTGGTTCGGGGCAGCAACAATCAGCTGGTGCTCGCCGCCGATTTCGGCCAGGGCCACGGTCTGCTCCGAGGCAGTGACCTCGGGCAGTGAAGACGCGGAGAGCGACCACTCCCGGATGTCACCGGACACCAGCACCCATTGGCCGGTCTTGGCGATGCCGATCGGGATGACCTCGTACTTGGTCTGGTCAATCGCCCCGAGGACGCCCGCCGCGGTCACGCAGCTCACCGCGTGTTCGCTCGAGCGGCCGCCGAACAGCACCACGACCCGGGGCCGGGCGGAGCTGACTGTTGTGTTCACGTGATCTTCCGCCACTCTTAATATTCGCCTTCAGGTCTCAGATCCCGGGACAGCAACAGCGGCCCCAGTTCGTCTACGGACAATTTTCCGGCCAGCACGGCGACGACGGCCGCGGTGATCGGCATCTCGACGCCAAGTTTTCCGGCCAGTTCGTGCACGGCCTGGCTGGACTTGATGCCTTCAGCCGTTTGCTTCATTTCAACCGTGACCTGCTCGAGGGTGAGGCCCTTGCCCAGCAGCCGCCCGGCGGTATGGTTGCGCGACAGCGGCGAGGAGCAGGTTGCCACGAGGTCACCCAGGCCGGCCAGGCCGGCCATGGTCTGCGCCTGACCGCCCAATGCGAGTGTCAGCCGGGAGGTTTCCGCCAGGCCCCGGGTGATGACGGAGGCCTTGGTGTTGTCACCCATCCGCTTGCCTTCGCAAATCCCGACGGCCAGGGCTATGACGTTCTTGACGATGCCGCCGATCTCGACGCCGACGACGTCGGCAGTGGTGTACGGGCGGAAGTAGGGTGCTGTGCAGCTGCGGGCGATCCAGCCGGCCGCGCCGGAATCGGTGCATGCCACGACGGAGGCTGTGGGCTCTTCCCGCGCGATCTCCATGGCCAGGTTGGGGCCGGAAACCACGGCGACCCGTTCGGCTGGAATCCCCAGCTCCTCGCGGATGACTTCGCTCATGCGGGCGTCGGAGTGCAGCTCGAGGCCCTTCATGAGGGACACTACGAATGCGCCGGGTGGCACCAGGTGCTTCCATTCGCGCAGCTGCGGCCGCAGGGTCTGTGCCGGGACGGCGAGAATCACCAGCTCGGCGCCGTCGAGGACCTCGGCGACGTCAGTGGATGCGGTGATGCTCGGCGGGAGGACGATGTCCTTGAGGTACTGCTCGTTTTTGTGCCGGGCATTGATCTGCTCGACAACTTCGGCCCGCCGGCCCCAGATCCGGATGCGGCGTTCAACTCCGGACGCGGTTGCTGCGTCGGCGACGACCTTCGCGAAAGTTGTTCCCCAGGAGCCTGCCCCGAGGACGGCGACGGTCTTTGCGGAGCCCGTCCCGCGGACATCCACCGTCATGCGGGGCTGTCCGCGCCGGCGTCGCCGTTCGGTGTGCCGGCTTCGCGGATGGGCTTGTTCCGGCCGGTACCGCCGCCTTCGATGAAGCGGCCGTGGGTGGCCTGCTTGTGCGCCGCGGGATCCCAGCGCTCCGCCGGCGGCTTCTCGTTCCGGAGTGTGGCAAGCAGTTCCGTGATGGCGGCCATGATCGCGTCGGTCGCTTCGGTGAGGGTGGTCCTGTCCAGCGGCCGGCCGGCAAAGGCGCTAAGATCCACCGGTTCGCCGACGATCAGGCGGGAGGTCTTCCTCGGGAGGATGTGGAAACGCTTGGCGTAGCGGGGAAAGACCTCGTGGGCTCCCCAATGGGCCATGGGCACCACGGGGATGCCGCTTTCGAGTGCCATCCTGGCGGCGCCGGTGTGCCCCTTCATCGGCCACAGCTCCGGATCGCGGGTCAGCGTTCCTTCGGGATAGATGATGATCGCGCCACCCTCCTCGACAACCTCCTTGGCGATCTGCAGCGAGCGGTTGGCGCCCGACGTCGAGCGTTCCACGGGAACCTGCTTGGTGGCGCGCAGCACGGCTCCGAGGACCGGAACCTTAAAGAGTCCGGCCTTGGCCAGGAAGTGCGGCATCCGTTTCTGGTTGTAGAGCATGTGTCCGACCACCAGCGGATCTATTTCGGTGCAGTGGTTGGGAGCAGCGATGAAGCCCCCGGCCGGGAGCTTCTCGAGCCCTTCCCACTTTTTCCGCATCAGGAGGTTCATAGTGGGCCGGACGATGCCGGCGACAAGGACAAACGTTAGGTGGCTCTTCGCGGATTCCTTCACGGTTCCGGCGCTACTCGGCTGAAGTAATGTCGAAATCGGCACCAAGTCCGGCGAGCTTCTCGGTGAAACGCTCATACCCGCGGTTGATGATGTCGATCCCGGTGACCCGGGACGTGCCGGTGGCCGCGAGGGCCGCGATGAGGTGGCTGAAGCCGCCGCGCAGATCGGGCACGTCGATGTCGGTGCCGGTCAGCGGCGTCGGCCCGGAGATCACTGCGGAATGCAGGAAGTTGCGCTGGCCGAAGCGGCACGGCACACTGCCAAGGCACTCGCGGTGCACCTGGATGTTGGCCCCCATCCGGATCAGCGCGTCCGTGAAGCCGAACCGGTTTTCATAGACCGTCTCGTGGACAATCGAGACGCCTTCGGCCTGGGTCAAGGCGACGATCAACGGCTGCTGCCAGTCGGTCATAAAGCCCGGGTGCACATCTGTTTCCAGAACCAGGGGGTTCAGCTTGCCGCCGCGGTGGTAGAAGCGGATGCCGTCGTCGCCGATGTCCATTCCGCCGCCGACCTTGCGGTAGGTGTTCAGGAACGTCATCATGTCGCGCTGGGTCGCGCCTTCAACAAAGATGTCGCCGCGGGTCACAAGGGCGGCGGAGGCCCAGGAGGCGGATTCGTTGCGGTCCGAAAGTGCGCGGTGGTTGTAGCCGCCAAGGTCCGGGACACCTTCGATCCGGATGGTGCGGTCGGTCTGGACGCTGATGATTGCGCCCATTTTCTGCAGCACGGCGATCAGGTCGACAATCTCGGGTTCAGTGGCGGCACCGCTGAGTTCGGTGATGCCTTCGGCCCGGGTGGCGCTCAGCAGCACCTGTTCCGTCGCCCCCACCGAGGGGTACGGGAGGGAGATCTTGGCACCCTTGAGGCCGCCGGGCGCGGAGATGTGGATGCCGCCGGGACGCTTTTCCACCACGGCGCCAAACTGCCGCAGGACGTTCAGGTGGTAGTCGATGGGCCGGTCACCGATCTTGCAGCCGCCGAGGTCCGGGATGAAAGCCTCGCCGATCGCGTGGATCAGCGGTCCGCAGAGCAGGATCGGAATGCGGGAGTCACCGGCGTGGGCATCGATTGCCGTGCTGGACGCCGTCTTGGCGTTCTTCGGATCGAGGGTGAGGTCTCCGGTTACGGGGTCCTTCTCAACGGTGACGCCGTGCAGCTGGAGCAGGCTGGTGACAACCTCGACGTCCTTGATTTCAGGGACGTTGCGCAGCACGGACGGCTCATTGCCCAGCAGGGCGGCGACCATTGCCTTGGGGACAAGATTCTTGGCCCCCCGAACGGTGACGCGGCCAGTCAGCGGGACGCCTCCGCGGATTGTCAGAACACTACTCATTTACCGGTTTCCTAACGACTACTCGCCCCCAAATCCTTACAAAGGCTCCAGCTAAGCATAGGAGCTTGGGTTACCGATCTGAAATGTGGGCTTCCGACGGTGACTGCGGGGCCGGGCACAAAAGTGCCGCCGGCGGACTCGACGGCGGCACTTCTACAGGATCAGGACAGCTTGGCCGGCAGTGTCTTGGGCTTGAAGGCGGGCCTCGTGGCCTCGTAGGCGGTGATGTCCTCCTCGTGCTGGAGGGTCAGCCCGATGTCGTCCAGGCCTTCGAGCAGGCGCCAGCGCGTGTAGTCATCGATCTCGAACGGCGCCACGACGTTGCCGCATTCGACCGTCTTGGAGGCAAGATCCACCTTGACCTCGGTGCCCGGGGCGTTTTCCAGCACCTTCCAGATGAGTTCAATGTCGTCCTGGGCCAGCTCGGCAGCCAGCAGGCCCTGCTTACCGGAGTTGCCCCGGAAGATGTCGGCAAAGCGCGAGGAAAGGACGGCCTTGAAGCCGTAGTCCTTGAGCGCCCAGACGGCGTGCTCCCGGGAGGAGCCGGTCCCGAAGTCGGGTCCGGCCACCAGCACGGAGCCGGCGTCGAACGGCGCCTGGTTCAGGATGAAGGCCGGGTCTTTGCGCCAGGCCGAGAAGAGGGCGTCCTCGAAGCCGGTGCGGGTAATGCGCTTGAGGTAGACGGCCGGGATGATCTGGTCCGTGTCGACGTTGCTCTGGCGCAGCGGTACACCGATTCCGGTGTGGGTGGTGAACTTTTCCATGGCGGACTCCTAGGCTGCGTCGGTGCGAATGGCGGCGGATTCGGGAGCCGGATCAAGATCCGACGGCGAGCTCAGGGTGCCCCGAATTGCCGTCGCCGCGGCCACCACCGGGGAGACCAGGTGTGTCCGTCCGCCCTTGCCCTGGCGGCCTTCGAAGTTGCGGTTGGACGTGGAGGCGCACCGCTCCCCCGGTTCCAGCTGGTCCGGGTTCATGCCCAGGCACATGGAGCAGCCGGCAAAGCGCCATTCGGCGCCAAAGTCCTTGAAGACCCGGTCCAGGCCCTCGGCCTCGGCCTCGAGCCGCACGCGGGCGGAGCCGGGCACCACGAGCATCCGGACGTTGGGGTCCTTGGTCCGGCCGCGGATGACGTCGGCGGCAGCGCGCAGGTCTTCCATCCGGGAGTTGGTGCAGGAGCCCAGGAAGACCGTGTCCACGCGGATGTCCTTCATCCGCGTGCCGGCGTCCAGGCCCATGTACTGCAGCGCCCGTTCCGCGGCGGCCTTGGCGTTTTCGTCACCAAAGTCTTCGGGGGAAGGTACCTTGTCGGAGAGGGACACGCCCTGGCCGGGGTTGGTCCCCCAGGTCACGAACGGTTCCAGGGTGTCGGCGTCGAGGTTCACCTCGACGTCGAACGTGGCGTCGTCGTCGGTGCGCAGCGTGTTCCAGTATTCGACGGCGGCGTCCCACTCCGCGCCCTGCGGCGCGTGCGGGCGGCCGTACATGTAGTCGTAGGTGGTCTGGTCCGGCGCAACGAGTCCGGCGCGGGCACCGGCCTCGATGGACATGTTGCAGATGGTCATCCGGGCTTCCATGGACAGCGCCCGGATGGCGGAGCCTCGGTATTCGAGCACGTAGCCCTGGCCTCCGCCGGTGCCGATCTTGGCGATGACGGCCAGGATGATGTCCTTGGCGGAAACACCGGGCCGCAGGGTGCCCTCGACATTGATGGCCATGGTCCTGAACGGCTTCAGGGACAGCGTCTGGGTGGCCATGACGTGTTCCACCTCGGAGGTGCCGATGCCCATCGCGAGCGCGCCGAAGGCCCCGTGGGTGGAGGTGTGCGAGTCGCCGCAGACCACGGTCATGCCGGGCTGGGTGAGGCCGAGCTGCGGGCCCACGACGTGCACGATCCCCTGTTCGGCGTCGCCGAGGGAGTGCAGCCGGACGCCGAACTCCTGGCAGTTGTTGCGCAGGGTCTGGATCTGGGTCCGGCTGGTGAGGTCCGCGATTGGCTTGTCGATATCCAGCGTGGGAGTGTTGTGGTCCTCGGTGGCGATGGTAAGGTCCGGCCGGCGCAGAGGGCGCCCGGCCAGCCGGAGGCCCTCAAAGGCCTGCGGGGACGTAACCTCGTGCACCAGGTGAAGGTCGATAAAGAGGAGATCGGGTTGGGCATTGGCCCCTTCGCCGTCGCCCTTGCGCACCACGTGCGCGTCCCAGACTTTCTCGGCCAATGTGTTCGCCATGGCCATCTCCCTTCACTGCTGTTGACTGTTACTTCCACTGAAACAGCAGAGCCGTGT
>JBKKDK010000065.1:0-9382 GCA_046708245.1 Arthrobacter sp. | reverse complement strand
TCAGGGATAGCCAGGACATGTCCCTCGGACCCGGGCACGAGCGGAGAGCATGTCCAATGGTCGGGGCGGTCCTCAGCCCGAGGCGGAGCCGCCCGGGGGACATGCCCAGTCCTGGCGGTCAAGTCGGGCGGACATGCCCAGTCCCGGCGCTCAGGAGTGGATATAAGACCACTATGTCCACCGGGTCAGGGATAGGCAGGACATGTCCCTCGGACCCGGGCACGAGCGGAGAGCATGTCCAATGGTAGGGGCGGTCCTCAGCCCGACGCGGAGCCGCCCGGGGGACATGCCCAGTCGGGGCGGAGCCGCCCGGGGGACATGTCCAGTCCTGGCGCTTGGGGGTGGGCATAAGGCCATTATGTCCACTGGGCGCGGAACAGGCGGGGCATGTCCCGGGAACCAGGCAGGTCAGCGTTCAGCGTTCCCGCTGCGGCTCGCCGGCGATGGTCTTGGCCGCTTCAACCTCGAGCATGAGCCGGCCGTCTTCTTCCTCGACCAGTTTGGGCTGGTAGACGTGGGCCTTGCGTTTGTAGCTGAGGTACGCGATGCACCCGTTGGCGGCGGCCATCTTTTCCAGCATGATCTCGGAGCCAGGGACCAGCAGCTGGCCGAGGGGCAGCCCGACGGTGTTCTCCTGGCCGGCCTCGTCGCCGAGTGCGGTCGTGTTCCGCTCGCTGATGACCTTGCGGGCGCAGACCCACCGGCCCCAGACACCCTTGCTGGCCAGCAGGGAGGGCTGCTGGTTCACCGGTACGGTGGCCGCGAAATAGCGGGTGTTGAAACGCCGGTGCGCGAAGTCCGGGCTGATCCAGTTGACCAGCGGCTTGAGCAGGTCCGTCCGGACCGAGAGGCCGCGTTTGGCGAGCACCTCGGTGAAGGACTTCTCCTGGGTGGCAACGGCCTCCCGGGCCCGCATCCACTCCGGGGTGGAGGTCGCTTCCACCGTGGTGGACAGGTCGGGGCCGGCCAGCAGGATGCCGGTCTCCTCAAACAGCTCGCGGACGGCGCCCACCACGTGGCGGCGCGCCAGCCCGACGTCGGCCGTCCCCATCTGCTCGGCCCAGTGCTGCGGCGAGGGGCCCAGCCAGCCGACGGCGTCGTCGTCGGACGCCTCCAGTGACCCGCCCGGGAAGGCGAGCACGCCCAGCGGCGAGGACCCCGGCCGGTAACCCAGCCAGGTCTCCAGGCCCGTCGGCGAGTCCCGGAGCAGGACAACGGAGGACGCGAAACGGGCGGCGCGGGGCGTCCGCTCGCCGTGCTCGATCCAGCTGCGGGCCGCGCCCTCCAGGTCCGGTGGGAGGTCAAACAGGCGTCGGGCTAACTGAGACAAGGGGTGTGACCGGCCCCTCTAGGCGAATTCGGCGATGAGTTCGACTTCAACCGGCGAGTCGAGCGGCAGGACGGCCACGCCGACGGCGGAGCGTGCGTGCTGGCCGGCGTCGCCGAGGACCTTGCCCAGCAGCTCCGAGGCGCCGTTGATGACACCGGGCTGGCCGGTGAACGACGGGTCGGAGGACACGAAGCCGACCACCTTGACGATGCGCGTGATCCGGTCGAGGTCGCCGATGACGCTCTTCACGGCGGCCAGCGCGTTCACGGCACACACGGCTGCGTAGTCCTTGGCGGCCTCCGGGGAAACGGTCGGCTCGTCCGAGGTCCCTTCCGTGCCGGAGGAAACCTTGCCGGTGGCCTCGAGCCTGCCGTTGATGAAGGGCAGCTGGCCGGAGGTGTAGACATGGTTGCCGGAAATGACGGCCGGCACGTAGGCGGCTACCGGGGCGGCGACCTCCGGCAGGGTCAGGCCGAGCTCGGCGAGGCGCTGTTCGACGGCGGACGACGCGCCGGTGTTTGCGGTGCTGCCGGCGGAATCTTCCGGGGAGGCGGAGGCGCCCGGAGCTGCCGCTGCTGGGGTGCTCATGGCTACTGCTTCTCCCTCTTCAGGTAGGCAACGAGGCCGTTTCCGTCGGGGCCCGTGACAACCTGGACAAGCTCCCAGCCGTCCTCGCCCCACTGGTCCAGGATCTGCTTTGTAGCGTGGATAATGAGCGGAATCGTGGCGTACTCCCATTTGGTCATGACCTAAAGCCTAGTCCTTGCCGGTAAAGTGGAAAACATGGCGACTGGTAAGAACCCTTTATTCGACACGGCCACCACCCTCGGAAAGATCTTTCTTTTCCTGGGCGTGAGCGCCATTTGCGGCATCCTGGTGGCGGGGCTGCTGGTCCCCGCGGCGGCTGTTTCGGGCAGCGCGGCGAGCGGGTCGATTAAGTTCTTCGACACCCTCCCGGCCGAGCTCAAGGTGGATCCGCCCAGCCAGTCGACCACCGTCCTGGCCGCCGACGGCAGCGTAATCGCCACCCTTTACGCGGAAAACCGCACCCGCGTGCCGCTGGACCAGATGTCGCCGTACATCAAGGACGCCGTCATCGCCATCGAGGACAGCCGCTTCTATGAGCACGGCGGCGTGGACACCACCGGCATCATGCGCGCCCTCGTCAGCACCGCCCGCGGCAACAAGCAGGGCGCCTCGACCATCACGCAGCAGTACGTCAACAACGTCATCAACTCCTCCCTCGAGGCCGAGGGCAAGGGCGACCAGGTGCTCCTGAACGGCGTCAACAAGGGCGTCGGGGACAAACTGCGCGAAATGAAGCTTGCCATCGCGCTGGAGAAGAAGTTCAGCAAGGAGCAGATCCTTGAGGGCTACCTGAACATTGTCTTCTTCAACCGCGACGCCTACGGCATCGAGGCCGCCTCGAAGTTCTTCTTCAGCACCACCGCCAAGGATCTGACGCTGCCGCAGGCGGCCCTGCTGGCCGGCGTCGTGAACAGCCCGTCGTACTACGATCCGATCACCAACCCGGAGAACGCCAAGAACCGGCGCGACCTCGTGCTGCAGTCCATGCTGAGCCAGGGCAAGATCAAGCAGGCCGACTTCGACGCCGCCGTCGCGACACCGGTCGAGACCAAAGTCACCCAGCCGCGCCAGGGCTGCGCGTACTCGACGACGGCGCCGTACTTCTGTGACTACGTGCTGCACCTGCTGCTGAACAACCCGGCCTACGGCGCCGACGCCAATGAGCGGCAGCAGAAGATCTTCCGCGGCGGCCTGACCATCAAGACCACCCTGGACCCGAATGCCCAGGCCGTCGCCCAGGCGCAGGTGGATGCGTCCGCCGGCGCCAACCCGGACAAGTGGGGCGCCGCGCTGGTCTCGGTGCAGCCGGCCAGCGGCAAGATCGTCTCGATGGCCCAGAACACCGTATTCTTCCCGGCCGAGGGCAAGTTTGACCAGACCCAGAACTTCAACGTGGACAGCCAGGACGCCAGCGGCCAGGACCTGAACGGCCTGGGCGGCTTCCAGCCGGGCTCCACGATGAAGCCCTTCACGTTCGCGGCCTGGCTCAACGAGGGCAAGTCCATGAACACCCAGCTCAACGGCGCCGTCCGGCGGTACTCCCCCAGCTTCCCCTGGCGGAACACTTGCCCGACGCCGACCGAGGGTTCCTACGACAGCACCGTCGCCGGCAGCAAGGACTTGCAGAATGCCGATGAGGACCACTACAAGTCAATGAGCGTCCTGGACGGCCTGGCGAACTCCATCAACACCATCACGTTCGCCTCCGCCGCCCAGGTGGACCTGTGCGGCATCCAGAAGATCGTCGACGCCGCCGGCATCCACGAGGGACTGCCCTCCAAGGAGGAGGCGAACCCGAAGATGCCGATGACCCGGCTGAGCAGCCTGATCGGCGCCCGCCAGGCCGCGCCGCTGACCATGGCCAGCGCCTTTGCCACCTTTGCCAATGACGGCAAGTACTGCGAGCCGATCGCCATTGAATCGGTGACGGACCAGAGCGGCGCCCCGCTCCCGGCCCAGGCCACCAGCTGCCAGGACGCCATCAAGCCCGAAGTGGCCCGCGGGGTTGCCTACGCCATGCAGGAAGTGCTGAACCGCGGCTCCGGCGCGCTCATCCAGCCCCGGATCTCCACCCGGACCAGCTTCCCGATCGCAGCCAAGACCGGAACCAACGACAACAACAGCTCCACCTGGGTGGTGGGCTACACCAGCGGCCTGGCAACGGCCACCTGGTTCGGTGACCCGCTCGGCGACCAGCAGCGGCCCGGCCAGAACGTCACCGTCAACGGCAAGTTCTACAAGGGCATCGACGGCTACATGATCGCGGGCCCGCAGTTCTCGAACTACATGGCCCAAGTGGCCCCGGCGTACGGCACCAAGCCGTTCCTGGCCCCGCCGTCGAACATGCTCAACAGTCCGGCCCCGGCACCGGCGCCCCGGCCCAGCACGCAGGCGACGCAGTCACCGGCGCCCAGCAACTCCCCGTCGCCGTCCCCGTCGCCCAGCGACAAGAAGAAGTAACCGGTGGCTGGGGGAATCACGCTGGCAGGCCGCGTCCGAAGCATCGGGCGCGGCTTTGCCGTCACCGCTGCGGCGGGTGCCGCGGCGGGCGCGGGCGTCGCAGTTTACGGACTGTGGGAGAAGAACCAGTTTGTCCTGCGCGAGGAATCACTGGCCATCCTGCCGGCCGGTTACGGCCCCATCCGGGTCCTGCACCTCAGCGACATCCATTTTGTGCCCGGCCAGCGCCGGAAGGCGGAATGGCTCGCCTCCTTGGCGGAACTGAAGCCCGACCTGGTCGTGAACACCGGGGACAACCTCAGCCACGTCAAAGCGGTGGAACCCCTGCTGGCGGCGCTGCGCCCCCTGATGGACTTCCCGGGCGTCTTTGTGCCCGGATCCAACGACTACTTCGGCCCGCAGCTGAAGAACCCCGCCTCCTATCTGCTGGGGCCGTCCGCGCGCACCAAGAACGAGGTCGAACTGGACTGGCCGCGGCTCCGCTCGGGCTTTGGCATGGAGGGCTGGCTGGACCTGACCAACCGGTGCCAGTCGCTGGTCATCAAGGGCCTGCGCGTGGACTTCTCCGGGGTCGACGATCCCCATCTGGGCCTCGAACGGTACGCCGGCTGGCCGCGCGGCACCAAGGGCCAGGACGCCAAGGCGCACCTGCGGATCGCCGTCGCGCACGCCCCCTACCAGCGCGTCCTGGACCACTTCACGGCGGAGGCGGCGGACCTGCTGCTCGCCGGGCACACCCACGGCGGGCAGATCTGCATCCCGGGCTACGGCGCCCTCGTCGCCAACTGCGACCTCCCCACCTGGCGGGCCAGGGGACTCAACGACTGGGAAAACAATGGCCGGACGACGCCGGTCAACGTCTCCGGCGGCATCGGCACCTCACGCTTTGCCCCGGTCCGGGTGGCCTGCAAGCCCGAGGCCGTGCTGCTCACGCTGACCGCCCGCCCCTGACCCAAGCACGGGACATGTCCCCCGGCTGCTGGCCCGACCACGGGACATGCCCTCCCCCGGGACCCGCGGATGGACATAGTGGGTATATGCCCAGTCCTGGCCGCCAGCAGGGGACATGCCCTCCCCCGGGACCCGCGGATGGACATGGAGGTGTGAACCCGGTCACCTGATGGCCTAGGGTAGTTGCTACAGGAAACTACATCCAGTTGCGTGAGATATTCGCAGGCGTTTAAGAAGCAGGCATGGCCAAGCAGACTCCCTTTTTCTCCTCCATCAGCCGTCTCTATCCCCACGTCAAGCCGATCTTGCCGCGGCTGGTGATGGGCCTGCTCTGCGCGCTGCTTGCCAGTGTGGTGGCCCTGGCCATTCCGCAGGTGCTCCGGGTCCTGGTCAACGAATCCCTCCGGCCGGGCGGGAGTGCGGACGCCGTCTGGGCCGCCTCCCTCGTGATCCTGGCCCTCGGGGTGGCCGAGGCCGGCCTCGTGGCCCTGCGGCGCCAGTTCGTGATCAACCCCGCCACCACTGTCGAGACCCGGATGCGGGTCTCGCTCTATGCCCACCTGCAGGACCTCACGGTGTCCTTCCATGACCGCTGGGGCTCCGGGCAGCTGCTCTCCCGCGCCATGACCGACCTGAACTTCCTGCGCCGCTGGATGGCCTACGGCGCCATCAAGCTGGTGGTGACGACCCTGACCGTGGTGATCGGCGTCGTCGTGATGTTCACCATGAGCTAGCAGCTGGCCCTGATCTTCCTCGCCGCCGCCGTGCCGATCATGATCTACGGCTTCCGCTTCCGCACCCGCTTCAGCAAGGTGGCCCGCCGCAGCCAGGACCAGGCCGGCGACCTCGCCACCACCGTGGAGGAATCCGTCCACGGCATCCGCGTCCTCAAGGCCTTTGGCCGCAGCCGGGAAGCGCTGGAGAACTTCAACGAGCAGGCCGAGGAACTCCGCCAGACCGAGATCGCCAAGGCCAGGCACCTTGCCACCTTCAGCCTGGTGGTGACGCTGCTGCCCGAGCTGGCCCTGGGCGCCGGTCTGGTCGTCGGCATCCTGCTGGCCTCCACCGGCGACCTCAGCATCGGCGCCCTCGTCGCGTTCTTCGCCACCGCGGCCGTGATCGCTGCCCCGGTCGAGTTCTGCGGCATGCTGCTGGCCATGGCCCTGACGGCCAAGACGGCGGTGGACCGCCACTTCGAGGTGATGGACTCGGCCAACACCATCACCAGCCCGGCGGAGCCGCGCCGTCCCGACGTGCTCAAAGGCGCACTCAGTTTCCGCCACGCCACGTTCGCCTTCGAGGACGCCCCGGCCAAGCCCATCCTGCAGGACATCAGCCTGGACATCAGACCGGGCGAGACCATGGCCCTGGTCGGCATCACCGGCAGCGGCAAAAGCGCACTGCTCCAGCTCGTCCCGCGCCTTTATGAAGTCACCGCCGGCGCCATCACGATCGACGGGGTGGATCTGCGGGAGTTCAGCGTCGAGGAACTGCGCACCGTCGTCGCCGTGGCCTTCGAGGACACCACGCTGTTCTCCAGCTCCGTGCGCGACAACGTGCTGCTCGGCGCCCCGGGCGCCGGTTCGGAGGAGGGCCGCGAGGCGGCTCTGGCGGAGGCGCTCGACGTCGCCCAGGCCCACTTCGCGTATGCGCTGCCGGAGGGGCTGGACACGCTGATCGGTGACGAAGGCCTCAGCCTCTCCGGCGGGCAGCGGCAGCGAATCGCCCTGGCCCGCGCCATCGCCGCCCGGCCCAAGGTGCTGGTCCTTGACGATCCCCTCTCCGCCCTGGACGTCAACACGGAGGTACTCGTGGAGCAGCGGCTGCGGGAGGTCCTCGCGGACACCACCACGCTGATCGTCGCCCACCGCCCGTCCACCGTGGCCCTGGCCGACCGGGTGGCGCTGCTGGAGGACGGCCGCATCGCCGCCGTCGGCACCCACACCGAGCTGCTGGCGCGGAACAGCCACTACCGCTACGTGATCGCCAGCCTGGACACGGAACCCCGGGACCTGGACTCCGAACTGTCAGCCCTCGAGGCCGAGGAGATTTCCCAATGAGCAGCGCAACCTTCGGCACGGCCAACGAGGACAACACGCACCTGTCCAAGAGCGACAGCAAGACCGTCCAGCGCCGTTCACTGTCCCTGCTGCGCTCGCTCATCCGCCCGGTCCGGCGCCGGTTCTGGCTGACCATCGCAGCGGTGGTGCTCTCCCAGGCCGCACGGGTGGCCGGGCCGGCACTGATCGCCTTCGGCATCGACCGCGCCCTGCCGGCCATGCGCTCCGGCGACAACCTGCCGCTGCTGTTCACCGGCGCCGCCTACCTCGCCGCCGCGGTGGCGACGGCGGGCCTCACCGCCCTGTACGTCACCTCGACGGCGAAACTCAGCCAGGCGATGCTGCTGGACCTGCGCGTCCGGGTCTTCAGGCACACGCAGCGGCTGAGCCTGGAATTCCACGAAAAGTACACCTCCGGCCGGATCATCGCCCGGCAGACCTCGGACCTCGAGGCGCTGCGTGAACTCCTGGACTCCGGGGTCAGTTCGCTCGCGTCCGGGCTGCTGTTCATGGTCTTCACGGCGGCCACGGTGCTCGCCCTCGACTGGCGCAGCGGACTGCTGGTGCTGGCCGCCGGCGTGCCGATGTACGTCCTGGCCCGCTGGTACCAAAAACACTCACAGATTGCCTTCCGCGAATCCCGGGTGGTCTCGGCCCGGCTGATTGTGCACTTCGTGGAGACCATGACGGGCATCCGCGCGGTCAAGGCCTTCCGCAAGGAACGCGAAAACTCCGCACGCTACACCGAACTCGCCGAGGACTACCGCACCGCAACCGTCCGCTCGATCAACCTCAACGGCATCTTCCAGCCCGGGCTGGTGCTGATCGGCAACGTCTGCGTCGCCGTCGTGCTCCTTGTCGGCGGCTTCCGGGTGCTCGGCGGCGAGCTCGCCGTCGGGGTGCTGCTGGCGCTGATCCTGTCCACCAAACGCTTCTTCCAGCCGGTGGACCAGATGGCGATGTTCTACAACTCCTTCCAAAGCGCCCAGGCGGCCCTCGAGAAAGTCTCCGGGCTGCTCGAGGAAGTGCCCACCGTCCGGCCGCCCAAAAACCCGGTGGCCCTGCACGACGCGACCGGCAGCATCAACTTCAGCGGCGTCGAATTCCGCTACGGGGACGGCCCGGTGATCATCCCGACGATGGACCTGCACATCCCGGCCGGCCAGACGGTCGCCCTGGTGGGGCAGACCGGGGCCGGGAAATCAACGCTGGCCAAGCTGATCGCCCGCTTCTACGACGTCTCCGCGGGTTCCCTCACGCTCGACGGTGTGGACCTGCGCCAGCTCGCGACAGCGGACCTGCGGCGGAACGTCGTGATGGTCACCCAGGAGGCGTTCCTGTTCAGCGGCTCTGTGGCCGACAACATCGCCCTGGGCCGCCCGGGGGCCTCCCGGCAGGAAATCGAGGACGCGGCCCGGGCCGTCGGCGCCCACGGGTTCATCGAGGCGCTCCCGGACGGCTACGACACCGACGTCAACAAGCGCGGCGGCCGCGTCTCGGCCGGCCAGCGCCAGCTGATCAGCTTCGCCCGGGCATTCCTGGCGCGCCCGGCCGTGCTGATCCTGGACGAGGCGACGTCCTCGCTGGACATCCCGTCCGAACGGCTCGTCCAAAGCGGGCTCGCGCGGCTCCTGCAGGGCATCGGCGGCGACGCCGGCCGGACCGCGCTGATCATCGCGCACCGGCTGTCCACCGTGGAGACGGCGGACCGGGTCCTGGTGGTGCACGACGGCCGGGTGGTGGAGGACGGCACGCCGGCGCAGCTGATCGGCGACGGCGGCCGCTTCGCCCAGCTGCACGGGGCGTGGAAGGACTCGCTGGTCTGACCCGGCAGCCGATTTCACATCCGGGGCTCCAATCGGATACTCTTGTGAAGTTGCTTTTGTAGCAGCGGATCGGGATGTGGCGCAGCTTGGTAGCGCGCGTCGTTCGGGACGACGAGGTCGCAGGTTCAAATCCTGTCATCCCGACCAATCAAGAAGAGGGTCTTCCA
>JBKKDK010000064.1:0-5356 GCA_046708245.1 Arthrobacter sp. | reverse complement strand
TGACCGGGTAGGTGTTCCCGTCTTCCCACTCGATGGTCTTCTTGGAAGACACGGTGGACTTGGTCAGGAACTTGACGCCGGAAGCCAGGTCGTTGAAAACAACAGCTTCGTACTTCGGGTGGGTATTAGACTTCATAATTGGACCTTTGTTCGCACAGCTGGATTTTGCCAGCTGCCAGGTATGAATGGGATGGCTTGCCGGCACCTGTCGGCGCAGCACAGCCAGCTACCAATAATAGCCGATAACGGCGCGGCCGGCGAACACCCCGGCACGTGGCCCGGAACGCCTCAGTCCCGGGGCCGCAGCTCCCAAAACGCGACGGCGGACGCGGCAGCCACATTGAGTGAATCGACGCCTGCGCGCATCGGGATTTTCACGGCGAGGTCGGCGGCGGCGAGCGTGCCGTCGCTCATCCCGGCGCCTTCCGTTCCCAGGACGAGCGCCAGCCGATCCGGGTTCCTGGCCGCGAGCTCCTCCAGGGACACGGCGTCCTCGGTGAGCTCCATCGCGGCCACGATGAATCCGAGATCCCGGAGCATGCCGAGGTCCCCGGGCCAGTTCTCCAGCCGCGCCCACGGGACCTGGAACACCGTCCCCATGCTGACCCGCACGCTGCGCCGGTACAGCGGGTCCCCGCAGCGGGGCGAGACCAGGACGGCGTCCACACCCAGGGCGGCCGCGGAACGAAAGATCGCCCCGACGTTGGTGTGGTCCACGATGTCCTCGAGCACCGCCACCCGGCGGGCAACGGCGAGGAGCTCGGGCAGCGGCACGGGCGCCGGGCGGTGCATGGCCGCCATGGCCCCGCGGTGCAGGTGGAAGCCGGTGATGTCCTCGAGCAGCGCGGCGGAACCGATATAGGCGGGGACGTCCGGGTACTGCGCAAACACGTCTTCGAGGTCCTTGACCCATTTCTCGGCGAGGAAGAAGGAGCGAGGCCGGTGCCCTGCCGCCAGCGCCCGCCGCAGCACACGCGAGGACTCCGCGATGTACATGCCCTCGGCAGGTTCGCGGAGCTTGCGAAGGTGGACGTCTGTCAGCTGGGTGTAGTCGGCGACGCGCGGGTCGTCGGCCGACTCCAGGTAGTGGAAAGTCACGGGCGGGTCATTTCAGCAGGTTGGCGATCATGAAGCCCAGGGCCACCAGGCCCAGGGTGAAGATGACTCCGCGCAGGACCGCCGGGGACAGGCGGCGGCCCACCTTGGAGCCGATGACGCCGCCGACCAGCGAGCTGACGGCGATGAGGCCGACGACGGCCCAGTCGATCCGGCCGAAGGCGAAGAGCAGGTAGGAGGCCGCGGCGACGACGTTAACGCCCAGGACCAGGATGTTCTTCATGGCGTTGGCGTTCTGGATGGTCCCGGACATAAAGACCCCGAGAATTCCGACCAGGAGGATCCCCTGCGCGGCGACAAAGTAGCCGCCATAGACCCCGGCCAGGTACACCAGGACCACCAGCAGGACACCGTGGCTCCGGTCCCGGAGCGCGTGCTCGGGGTTCTCCTCGCGGTTCCGGACCCACTGCTGGAGCTTCGGCTGGAAGACCACCATCAGCAGGGCAAGCACGATCAGCACGGGCGCGGCGTAGTGGAAGACCTTCTCCGGCAGGTGCAGCAGCAGGTAGGCCCCGCTGATCCCGCCCAGGAGCGAGGCCGGCAGCAGCCGGAGCAGCTGCCTGCCGCGGCCCTCAAGTTCCTTGCGGTACCCCCAGGCCCCGGCGGCGCTGCCCGCCACGAGCCCCATCGCGTTGCTGATGGACGCCGTGACCGGCGCGTAGCCCAGCGCGATCAGCACGGGGAACGTGACCAGGGTGCCGGAACCGACAACGCTGTTGATGGTGCCTGCCCAGAGCCCGGCAAAGAAAATGAAGACGCTATTGAGGAACTCCACGCGCTATCCGCGGCGCCGTCAGCGGCGGGCTGTGGCGGTATAGCGCCCCGCCGTGACGCTGACATCCAGTGGCAGGCCGAACGTCGCGCTCAGGTTCTCCCCGGTGAGGACCTCGGCCAGCGGCCCCTGGGCCACCACGCCGCCGTCGCGCATCAGCATGGCGTGCGTGAAGCCCGGCGGGACCTCCTCGAGGTGGTGCGTGACGAGGATGATCGCGGGGGCGGCCTCGTCACGGGCGAGCTCGCTGAGCCGGTAGACGAGGTCCTCGCGGCCGCCAAGGTCCAGGCCGGCTGCTGGTTCGTCGAGCAGCAGTAGCTCCGGGTCCGTCATCAGCGCGCGGGCGATCTGGACCCGCTTGCGCTCCCCCTCGGAGAGCGAGGCGAACGGACGGTTGAGCAACGGGCCCATGCCCCACTCGTTGAGCAGGCCGAACGCCCGGCGCTCGTCGTCCTTCTCGTAGCCCTCGCGCCAGCGGCCGGTGACGCCGTAGGCGGCCGTGACAACGACGTTGAGGACCTTCTCGTGCTCGGGGATCTGGTTGGCCAGCGCGGCCGAGGACAGGCCGATCCTGGGCCTCAGTTCGAACACATCAACGGCCCCGAGGATTTCCTCCAGGATGCCAGCCATGCCGCTGGTGGGGTGCATCCGTGCGGCGGCGATTTGGAGCAGTGTGGTCTTGCCGGCGCCGTTGGGGCCCAGGATTACCCAACGCTCGCCTTCCTTGACCTGCCAGTCCACCTTGTCGAGGAGGGTTTTTGCCCCACGTACAACGCTGACGGCGGCCATTTCAAGAACATCACTCATAAGAGTAGACACTAGGACAAAAAAGCGGACGACTGATAACCGCGCGCAAGTCGCCGCCACGAAACGAATTCGGGCGCCGCCTGCGCGCTGGCTAGGATTGCAGCCATGAGTTCGAACGTGACTGCGGTCAGCTATGCCCCGAAACTGTCCCTTTCCGACGTGGAGCGTCTCCGCGCCGCTCTCACCGCGGCCGGCCTGAGTATCGCTATGGAGACCAGGACCGGGAACGGGCGCTTCGAGGTGTACGCGGCGGAGTGCCGGACGGAGTCCGGGGCGACGGCCGGGCTCGCGGACCTCCGCCGGGCGGCCGCCGGCGCCCTCGAGGGTGTGGACACGGCGATCGTGCCGGCCCCGCTCCGGAACGCGCAGCGGAAGTTCCTGATCATGGATGTGGACTCCACCCTGATCCAGCAGGAGGTCATTGAACTGCTGGCCGCGCACGCCGGAAAACGCGAGGAAGTCACGGCCGTGACCGAAGCCGCCATGCGCGGTGAACTCGATTTTGCCCAGAGCCTGCACGCCCGGGTGGCGGTGCTCGCCGGGCTACCGGCCGGCGTCGTCGATTCCGTCCGCGCCGAAGTGAAGCTCAGCGACGGCGCCGCGGAACTGGTTGCCGCGTTCCACGCCGCCGGCCACGTTGTGGCAGTGGTGTCCGGCGGTTTCAACCAGATCCTGCAGCCGATCGCCACCGAGCTCGGGCTCGATTACTGGATCGCCAATGAACTCGAAATCGTGGACGGAGCCCTGACCGGCAAAGTGCTGGGCCACGTGATCGACCGGGCGGCCAAGGAAAAGTACCTGCGCGAATGGGCCGCCGCGGAAGGCATCCCGCTGGAGCACACCATCGCGGTGGGCGACGGCGCCAATGACCTGGACATGCTCGGCGCCGCAGGGATCGGCGTTGCGTTCAACGCCAAACCGGCGGTCCGCGCCGCGGCCGACGCCGTCATCAGCATGCCGTACCTCGACGCCGTGCGGCACATCGCCGGCGTCTGACGCCAACCCTGCGCGCCCGTAGACGCAGCGAGACCGCATTTCGCGGCAGTGTCCCGGGGAACATTGCCACGACATGCGGTCTCGCTGGTGTGCGGGGGTGTTAGTTGCTGCTCTTGTCGAAGTAGTCGGCGCCACCGACGTATTCGGTGTGGCCGGTCTCGACGTCGGCCGTGACCATCTTGGCGACCTCGGCGGCGAACTCGGTGACGGAGTACAGCTTCCCGGCCTCGGCGCGGCGGGCCTCGATGGCGCCCGGGTTGGAGCGGTCCAGCAGGGTTGCCGTGACGGTTCCCTCGATCATGTCGCCGGACACAACAACGAGTGAGATGCCCTTTTCGGTGAGGGCCGGGATGAGGTCGCGGAGGGCGTCCTCACCGGCGCGCTTGCTGCGGGCCACCGGCTCATAATCGGGCATGGTGGCCACGGTGTTGATGAAGTGGGCCTGGTGGCTCGTCACAAAGACGACGCGGGAGCCTTCGCGCATCAGCGGCACGGCGGCGTTGAGCATGTTCACCTGGGCATCACGGTTGAGCTTGAGCGCGTAGCCCTCTTCCATGCCGGACTCCATGCCGCCGGAGGCGTTAAGGACCAGGACGTCAAGCGACCCGAAGTTCTCCATGGCGGCGCTGGCCAGGGCCTGCACGCCTTCCTGCGTGGTGAGGTCCGCGCCCACGGCCGCGGCGCGGCCGCCGGCCGCCTCGATCTCCGTGACCACCTTGTTGGCGCGCGGCGCCTTCTGGCGGTAGTTCACGACGACGGCGGCACCCTCGCCGGCCAGGTACTTGGCGACTTCAGCGCCGATTCCCCGCGATGATCCGGTCACAATTGCGGTCTTGTTGTCCAGCAGTCCCATTCGAGCTCCTTTGTTCCAAACGTCCAAAAACGGTGGGTCTGCACTCCATCATCCCAGCGTCGCAGGTCATTTCCGTTGTCCGGGGTCCACAAAGAAGCCGCGACCGGCTAGTGCCGCGGAGTCGGGCGCCTAGTGGCCCATGCCCAGTCCGCCGTCGACCGGGATGACGGCGCCGGAGATGTAGGAGGCTTCCTCGCTCGCGACCCAGCGGACGACGTCGGCAACTTCGGAGGCCTCGGCGAAGCGGCCGGCGGGGACCTTGGACAGGTAGTCCTTCTGCGTCGCGTCGGACAGTTCCGCTGTCATGTCCGTGTTGATGAAGCCGGGTGCCACCACGTTGGCGGTGATGCCGCGGCCGCCAAGTTCGCGGGTCAGCGACCGGGCAATTCCGACCAGGCCGGCCTTGGAGGCCGAGTAATTGATCTGGCCCGGTGCACCGTAAAGGCCGGAAACGGAGGAGATGAGGACCACGCGCCCCTTGCGCGCCCGGATCATGCCCTTGGAGGCCCGCTTGATGACGCGGAAAGCGCCGGTGAGGTTGGTGTCGATCACGGACGTGAAGTCATCTTCACTCATGCGCATCAGGAGGGTGTCCTTGGTGATTCCCGCGTTTGCCACCAGGACTTCAACGGGACCGTGGGCAGCTTCCACCTCGGCGAAGGCAGCATCCACAGAGGCCTCGTCGGTCACATCGGCCTTCACGCCCAGAATCCCGGCCGGCAGCTCCGACGCGCTCCGGTAAGTCACGGCCACCTTGTCGCCGTTGGCCACAAAAGCCTGCGCGATGGCCAGGCCGATGCCGCGGTTTCCAC
>JBKKDK010000063.1:0-8584 GCA_046708245.1 Arthrobacter sp. | reverse complement strand
CCCCGGCTCCGGCCCGGCCCGCCGGCCGGGGCCGATGAGGGACACCAGCGGGCCCGCGCCGATGCTGATCCCGGCGTTCCGGGCCGCGGCAGCGAACCGCGCGCGGTCCCGGTCCGTGCCGCCCGTGACGCGCACGCTGGGCGGGACCATCGGCCCGCTGCAGGGGCCGGCCAGCACGGTGATGGCCGCCGCCGAGACCTTCTGCGAAACACCGGCGCCGCTGCCCGGTGCGCCTCCTGCCGGAGCTCCGGTGCGGCCGCGCCAGATCATCATGGTGACCACCCGCTCCGCGGCCTCGGCAAGCCGTTCAGGCGGCAGCGCGCCGCTCCTGACTGCGCCGACAACCGCGGCGTGGGCGGCCCCGACGTCGGCCGGCATCAGCAGCAGGTCCGCACCCGCGGCGAGGGCCAGCGGCGCGGCGGAGTCGTTTGGGAAGCGGTCCCGGACCGCTCCCATGTTCAGGGCGTCCGTGACGGCCACTCCGCGGAACCCCATGCCCCGCAGTTCCGCGTAGGCCGCTTTTGACACGGAGGCGGGCACGTCCGGCTCCAGCGCCGGAACGGCGATGTGCCCGGTCATGATCACCGGCAGCCCGGCATCGATGGCCGCCTGGAACGGTAACAGGTCCTTGTCCCGGAGCTGGTCCAGGGACGCGTCCTGGACGGGCAGGCCCGCGTGCGAATCCAGGCCCACCGAGCCGTGGCCCGGGAAGTGTTTGGGGGCCGGCACCAGGCCCGCGGCGAGCAGGCCCCCCGAGAAGGCGACGCCGTAGTCCGCGACAATCTCCGCGCTGCCGGACATGGAACGGGCACCGATGGTCGGATCGGCGGGCCCCACCGTGACATCGGTGTCGGGCGCAAAGTCGGTGTTGAAGCCGAGTGTCGCCAGTTCCGAGCCCATGGCCTGCCCGGCCTCGGCGGCCAGCGGTCCGCTTCCGGCGGCGCCGTAGCTCATCGGTGCCGGCCATTCGGTCAGCGGGGCGCGCAGCCGCGCCACCACGCCGCCTTCCTGGTCCACGCCGATCATTCCCGGCCAGCTGCGCCCGTCCGCCCGGGCAGCCGCCTGGTGCCGGGCGGTGACGGCGCTCATCGCGCCGATGTCCACCTGTCCGTCCGGGGTCCGGGGGACGTTGTCGCCCATGATGATCGAACCGGCCAGGTGCAGCCGCTCCACGTCCGCGGCGTGGGCCTCGTGGTCGAGCCCGGTATAGAACGGCAGCATGACCTGGCCAGCCTGCTGCTCGAGGCTCATCGCGGTGACTGCTTCCCGTGCCGCGTCGGCGTCCTGCTGCTCGGGGCCCCAGCCGAGCGGCCGGGAAGCGGGCTTTGCCGGGGTTGCGGGGGTTGCCGGGTTTGCTGGGGACCGGGTGTCGCCGGGGGCGGGTGCGGCCGCCGGGTGCCCCGGCGCTTCCGGGCTGCCGGTGCCTGCCGGCGACGGCGGCCCGGAAGAGGCGGACATTCCGAGCCCCAGCCCTAAAACGAGGGCCGTCAACGCGGCGGTCGGAGCCCTTGTGTGAACACTTTCACGTCTTCGCTGCAATCTTGCCACCGACCCGATGCTACCCCTGCACTAGACTTGGACCACCGTCGGCCCCCGCAAACCGCCCTGCCAGTACCGCTGCCAGAATGGGCCACGGCAACGGACAGCAGAACTGCGAAGGGACCACATGAAGATTGATTTCGCTTCATCCAGGCAATCAACTCTTGGTGTGGAATGGGAGCTTGCCCTCGTCGACGCGGAAACCGGCGAGCTCGCCTCGGTCGCCAACGAGGTGCTCAGCGGCGTTGTTGCCCGGCATCCGGAGCTGAACGAGGACGACGAGCACCCGCACATCAAGCAGGAACTCCTGTTGAACACCGTGGAACTGGTCACCGGGATCTGCACCACGGTGGCCGAAGCGAAAGCCGACCTGGAAAGTTCGCTGGCCGCGGTCCGGGAAGTGACCGATCCCATGGGCGTCGAGATCTTTTGCGCCGGCAGCCACCCCTTCAGCCCGCCCCAGCTCCAGCCCGTGACGGACAAGGAGCGCTACGCCAAGCTCATCGACCGCACCCAGTGGTGGGGCCGCCAGATGGTCATCTACGGCGTCCATGTGCACGTCGGCCTCGACAGCCGGGACAAGGTCCTCCCCGTCCTGGACGGTTTGGTGAACTATTTCCCGCACTTCCAGGCCCTCTCCGCGTCCAGCCCGTTCTGGGGCGGCGAAGATACCGGCTACGCCTCGCACCGTGCGCTGATGTTCCAGCAGCTGCCCACCGCGGGCCTGCCTTTCCAGTTCTCCAGCTGGGAGGACTACGAATCCTACGTCCAGGACATGTTCACCACCGGTGTGATCGACACACTCTCCGAGATCCGCTGGGACATCCGTCCCGTGCCCAACCTCGGCACCATTGAGATGCGGATCTGCGACGGCCTGGCCACCCTCGAGGAGGTCGGCGCCATCGCCGCGCTCACGCAGTGCCTCGTCGACGAGTTCTCCACCACGCTGGAGAACGGCGGCAGCATCCCGACCATGCCGCCGTGGCATGTGCAGGAAAACAAATGGCGCGCCGCCCGCTACGGACTGGACGCGATCATCATCCTGGACGCCAAGGGCAACGAACAGCTCGTCACCGAGCACCTCCGGGAGACGGTCCGGCGGCTGGAGCCCGTCGCGGCGAAACTCGGCTGCAGCGCCGAGCTCGCCGACGTCGACAAAATCATCCAGCGCGGCGCCGGCTACCAGCGGCAGCGCCGCGTGGCGGCAGAGCACGGCGGCGACCTCCGCGCCGTCGTCCTGGACCTCGTCAAGCAGATGCGCAAGGGCCCCGAAGCCTAGGACTGCGCCTGGTTCCCGCCGCCGGCCGGCGGGAACCGTCAGGCGGAAACGCTCGTGACCGGCATGGATGAATCCGGGGCGAAGCCGATGCCGCTCGGCGCGATTCCCGCCATCACCAGCTGCGCGCCGAGGGCCGCGACCATGGCGCCGTTGTCCGTGCAGAGCGGCAGCGGCGGAACGGTCAGCCGGATCCCGGCCGCGCTGCAGCGCTGTTCGGTGAGCTGGCGCAGCCGGGAATTCGCGGCCACACCGCCGCCCAGCAGCAGCTCGGTGATGCCGTTTTCGCGGCAGGCCAGCACGGCCTTGGCGGTGATCACGTCCACCACCGCCTCCTGGAACGCGGCGGCGATGTCGGCCACCGGAACGGTCTCCCCGCGAGCTTCGAACTGCTCCACGCAGCGGGCGACGGCGGTCTTGAGCCCGCTGAAGGACCAGTCGTAGCGGTGCGGGCCGGGTTCCTCGGCCGTTCCCATGTATTTGGGCTGGCTGAGCCCGCGCGGGAAGCGGATCGCCTTGGCGTTGCCGGTGCGGGCCAGAGCGTCGATCGCCGGGCCGCCGGGGTAGCCCAGGCCCAGCAGCCGCGCGACCTTGTCGTACGCTTCGCCGGCGGCGTCGTCGATCGTGGAACCCAGCAGTTCGACGTCGTCGGTGATGCTGCGGATCCGCAGGATTTCGGTGTGGCCTCCGGAGACCAGCAGCGCGCCCAGGTTTTCCGGCAAGGAATTCCCCGCCGCCGCGCCGGCAAACGGCGGGCGGCTGCCGCCGTCGGCCTGCAGCAGTCCGACGCCGACGTGCGCGACGAGATGGTTGATGGCGTACAGCGGTTTGCCGGTGGCGACGGCGAGCGCCTTCGCCGCGCAGACGCCCACCATGAGGGCCCCGGCGAGTCCGGGGCCGGAGGTGACGGCGATTGCGTCGATCTCCTCCAGCGTCACGCCGGCTTCCGCGAGCGATTCGCGCAGCGTCGGCACAAAGGCGTCGAGGTGCGCGCGAGAGGCGATCTCGGGGATGACCCCGCCGAAGCGGACGTGCTCCTCCATCGAGGAGGCGACCGTGTTGGTCAGCAGCCGGGTCCCGCGGACAATGCCGACGCCGGTCTCGTCGCAGGATGACTCGATGCCAAGGACCAGCGGCTGCCCGCCGGGCTGGGTGCGGTTCATGGGTGGGCTGCTTCCCGTGGCTGGGGTGTGGTGGCTGCGCCGGGGCCGAGCCGGAGGCGCATGATCAGGGCGTCGACGCCGTCGCGGTAATACCGGGCGCGGACGTGGATCTGTTCGAAGCCGAACCGGAGGTACAGCTGCTGCGCCCGGGGGTTGTCTGCCCGGACCTCCAGCAGCACCTCGTCGGCGTGGCGGAGGCGGCTTTCGCGCAGAAGCTCGGTGAGCAGGGCCGAGCCGATGCCCTTGCCCTCCTGCTCGGGGACGACGGCGAGGGTCTGGACGTCCGAGATCGGCTCGATGCACATCAGGCCCGCGTAGCCCACAATGTGCCCCGCGCTTTCGGCCACAAGGTAACGGCGCGTTTCCGGCTGCGCCAGCTCGTCCAGGAACATCTGCAACGGCCAGGCGTCCACCGGGAACAGCCGGCGCTCAAGTTCGTGCACCGCCGGGATGTCCGCCACGGTCATGTCCCGCAGCGCCACCCCGCCGGGCAGGGCTGCCGGCGCTGCGGCCCGGCGGCTCACAGTGCCCGCTTCCGGGGGCCTGGCACCTGGGCGTCGGATTCGCGCAGGTACAGCGGGGTGGAGTCCAGCAGCTGCTCCCCCGCGGCGAGCCGGGCGAGCGCGGACTGGCCCAGGGAAAGCGCCTCGGGCTGGCGCGAGCTGAATTCCGGGACGGCCTTGACGTCGTCCGCGTACAGCCCGGCCCCCGCACCGTAAACGGGGAGGTCCGGCAGGTCCGTGGCGAACCCGACGTGCGGGCCCTCGAGGAGCTCAGGGAGCTGTCCGCCGGCCAGGGCGTAGCGGGCCCAGTAGACCTCTTTGCGCCGCGCGTCGGTGGCCACGATGAACTCCGGCGCGGCGTCGACCGATTCGGCCACTTCAAGGGCGATCGCGTCGAGGCTCATAAGTCCGTACAGCGGTTTGCCCCAGACGAAGGCAAGGGTGCGGGCGGTAACGATTCCGGAGCGCAGCCCGGTGAAGGGGCCCGGGCCGACGCCGACGACGATCGCGTCGATGTCGTCGCCGCTCAGGCCCGCCTCGGCGAGGAGATTTTCGATCCCCGGGGCGAGGACTTCCGCGTGGCTCCGGGTGTCCTCGGTGGCAAAACTGCTCACGACAGACTCCGGGGCGTCATCGGAGACTAACGCCGCGCTGGCGACGGCCGAGGTGTCAATGGCGAGGATCAGCATCAGGAGTTCCGTTCCGTTGGCTCGGTGGCGGCCGCGGCGGCCGGAGCGACCGCCGGCGCGGGCAGGGCGGGCGGGCTGGCCCAGCGCGGACCGTAACCGCGGATCACCACCGTGCGGGGCTCGTCGGCGTCGTCGGTGTCGAAATCCAGGGTGCCGGTGGTATTGGGGTTGGCGACCGCGGCGGCGGTGCCGCCCAGGGTGCGGACCAGGTCCACCTCGAGCCGGTTCTCGCTCAGGTGCTCCACCCGGCCGCGGCCCCACTCCACCACTGTGACTGCGCTGTCGAGGGTGTTTTCCAGGTCGATGTCGTCGATTTCGGCGGCGGATCCCAGCCGGTAGGCGTCGACATGCACGAGGTCCGGGCCGCCCGGCCTGGTCCCGTCGGGCAGATTGGGGTGGATCCGGACCAGCACGAACGTGGGTGAAATGATCCCGGCCCGGACCCCCATGCCCTCGCCGAGACCCTGCGTGAACGTGGTTTTACCGGCGCCCAGCTCACCGGTGAGGATCAGCAGGTCCCCGGCCAGCAGCTGGGTGCCGAGTCCTGCGGCGAGGGCGTGCGTCTCGTCCGCGGTCCGGACTTCCAGTGTCCGTACCCATGCCGGGGCGCTCACTGCGCCGGCTCCCCGTTGCGGTGCCCAGACTCGGCGGCCGGCTCCTCGTTAATGTAGCGCCGCGGCACCCGGGGGCTGATCCGGGTGACGATCTCGTAGTTGTTGGTGCCGGCTGCCCTGGCCCAGTCGTCCGCGGTGGGACCGCCGTCGTCGCCGGTGCCGAACAGCAGGGCTTCGGCGCCGAGCACGCTGTGGCCGCCGGCCGAGACGTTGCGGGGGCCGAGGTCGATGACCATTTGGTCCATGGCGATCCGGCCCACCACGGGGTAGGTCACGCCCTCCACCCGGACCGGGCCGCCGGTGGCGATCCGCGGAACACCGTCCGCGTAGCCCAGCGGGATGAGCCCGAGTGTGCTGGTGCTGCCGGTGCGGTAGTTCAGGCCGTAGGAGACGCCCTGGCCGGCGGGCACGTCCTTGCAGTGCGAGACCACGGTGCGCAGTGTCATCGCGGGCCGCAGTCCCAATTCCGCGGGGCTCTGGGCCTCGAACGGGGACAGCCCGTAGAGGCCCAGGCCCACGCGGACCAGGTCGAAATGCGTGTCCGGACGGGACAGCGCGGCCGGGGTGTTGGCCAGGTGCCGGACCTCGGGGTCCACCCCGGCGTCCTGCGCGATCGCCAGGACCTCGCGGAACGCCGCGAGCTGCTCGTCGGTTTCGGGGCGCTCGGGTTCGTCGGCGACGGCGAGGTGGGAGAAGATGCCCACGACCCGCAGCAGGCCCTGGTCCTGGTACTCCATGGCTTCGCCCACCAGGCTGTCCCAGGACGCCACGGTCGCGCCGTTGCGGCCCAGGCCGGTGTCCACCTTCAAGTGGATCCGTGCTGGCCGCTCCTGTTCGCGGGCCGCTGCCACAATCCGCTCCAGCTCCCAGCCGGAGCAGCCGATGTCGATCCCGGCGGCAACGGCGGCGCCGAAGTTGCTCTCCGGGGTGTGCAGCCAGGCGAGCAGCGGGGCCTCGATCCCGGCAGCCCGCAGGGCCAGGGCCTCGGAAATGTGCGCCACGCCCAGCCAGCTGGCGCCGGCACTGAGGGCCGCGCGGGCAACGGGGATGGCGCCGTGGCCATAAGCGTCGGCCTTGACCACCGCCATGACCTGCGCCGGTGAGGCCACGGCCGCGATGTGCCGGACGTTGTGCCGGACGGCTTCGAGATCGATTATGGCCGAGCGTTCCTCGGCGAAGGCCGGCGCGGCCTCCGAAGCGGACCGGAAGTCGCCTGTTGCTGCTGGGTAAGTCACTTAACGATTCTAGGGGCGGCAGCGCATCCGGCTGAATTCCGGGCCCGGCGGCCCCCTCCCCCGGGCCCAGGGGGACATGCCCATCCGCCCCAGGGGGACATGCCCATTTTTCGTGCCAAGGACCGCGCACAATGCCATCATGTCCACGCCAAGGCCCAAACGGGGCGAATGTCCACCCGTCACAGGGGGACATGCCCAACGCTCGTGCCGAGGACTGGACATAGGGCAATCGCGTCCCGCGGAGTCGAGTTCCCTCCAGCCCCAGGATCAGGCCCGGCACACACCCCATCCCCCGCAACCACGGAACATGCCCACCCGTCACAGGGGAGCATGTCCATTGTTGGCGCCAAGGACCGCGCACAATGCCATCATGTCCACACCAAGGCCCAAGCGGAGGGCATGTCCCCTTCAGCGCAGCAACGCGAGCGTGCCACCGCGCCAGAGCCGCGCCGAGTCCGCCTAGGCGTCGGAGAGGTGCGCAATGGTCGCCGTCGCCCGGCGTTGCGCCTCGGCCGGGACGTCGCGGACGATTTCGTCCAGGAAACAGTACCGGCGCAGCCACTGGCTGCTCTGCCGTTCCTTGCGCGCATTGGCCCGCTGCCACCAGTCCGCAATGTCGCCCCAGCCCGGGGCGGCCAGCGAACCGCCGACTTCCTGCACGGCCAAGGCAGCGCACAGGTTGGCGAAGCGCAGCCTGTCCCCGAGCGGCCAGCCCGCCAGGCAGCCGACGATGAAGGCGGCACCGAAGCAGTCCCCGGCGCCGGTCGGATCGTAGGCGGAGACCGGCAGGGACGGCACCCATTCCTCTTCGCCCGTTTCGGAATCGACGGCCATGGCGCCCTGCGGGCCGAGCGTCACAACCGCCACCGGAACCCGGTCCGCCAGCGAATACAGCGCCGACCACGGGTTGTCCCGCCCGGTGAATGCCATGGCCTCGCGCTGGTTGGGCATAAAAGCGTGGAAATACTGCAGGTTCTCCAGCCGCGTTGGCGACCATGCCCCGGACGGGTCCCAGCCGACGTCGCCGAACAGGCGCACTCCCGCCTTGTGGGCATCGAGGGCCCACGGTTCCAGCTGCTCGTCGAGTTCCGCGACGGCGGCGAGCGCCGGCGGCGGGCAGCCGATCAGCTGGGTGGAGGTCAGCGGCGCAGGATGGCCGTGCGTGACCATCGAGCGGTCCTGCTCCACACTCAGCGACACGGTGACAGGAGAGTGCCAGCCCGGGATCCGCTGGGACAGGGAGAGGTCCACGTGCTCCTGCCCGGCCAGGATCTTCCAGTTGTAGTCCCCATAACCGTCGTCGCCGAAGGCGGCTGCCAGTCCCGTGCGCAGCCCCAGCCTTGCCGCGGCAATGGCCTGGTTCGCGACGCCGCCGGGGCAGCTGCCCATGCCCTCGCTCCAGATTTCGGTGCCCGGCTCGGGCGCGTGCGGCAACCCGGTGAAGATGATGTCCTGGAAAACCGTGCCGGCCAGCAGCAGGTCGAACCCGCCGTCGGACGGTGTGCGGACGGTTGAGAGCGGATCGAAGCGGCGGTCCGGGATGGCGTCCATGTCCGGCACACTAC
>JBKKDK010000062.1:0-9449 GCA_046708245.1 Arthrobacter sp. | reverse complement strand
GGGATCCCTTGTTCGGGACGGCAACTCTCAGCATTGGGGAGGTCTTTCTGGGTCGGGACGAAGTCCGTTCAGGAACAGTCCGTTCAGGAACAGTCCGTTCAGGAACAGTCCGTTCAGGAACGGTCGGTTCAGGCACAGCGGGCCACGCTATACACCGGATCGGCAGGGCAGTGCCTGCACGGATTCCGGCGAGGACGTGGCTAGAGATGCTTGTAGACGTCTTCCAGGCTGAGTCCTTTGGCGAGCATCAGAACCTGCAGGTGATAGAGCAGCTGCGAGATTTCTTCAGCGGCGGCTTCATCGGATTCATACTCGGCAGCCATCCAGACCTCGGCTGCTTCCTCCACGACTTTCTTGCCGATGCCGTTGACTCCGGAATCCAGTTCGGCGACGGTGCGGGAGCCCTCCGGGCGGACGGCTGCCTTCTCACTCAGTTCTGCGAACAGCGATTCGAAATTCTTCACACCCTCCAGCCTACTTGCTCACAGCTGGGCAGTGCCTGCCGTGCCCTTGCATGACGGCCGCGATGTGAGGGATTCCACAATTCCCGCACCGCCGTGCAAGGTCCGGCAGCCAGCAGGGTCAGCTGTACTGCTGCAGTGTTACGGCGGTGGCGAGGGCTGCGGTGACGGCCTCGTGGCCCTTGTCCTCGGTGGAGCCCGGCAGCCCGGCCCGGTCGATGCCCTGCTGTTCGGTGTCGCACGTGAGCACGCCGAAGCCGACGGGCACGCCGGTGCGCACCGAGACCTCGGTCAGGCCCAGGGTGGCCGCCTCGCAGACATATTCGAAGTGCGGGGTTCCGCCGCGGATCACGACGCCGAGCGCCACGACGGCGTCGAAGTGCGGCGCCAGCCGGGCGGCCGCGACGGGAAGTTCGAAGGTGCCGGGAACGCGCAGCACGGTGGGGTCGCTGATGCCGGCGTCCTTGGCGGCGCGGAGGGCGCCGTCCAGCAGCCCGTCCATGATCCGGGTGTGCCAGCTGGCGGCCACGATGGCCAGCTTCAGCTGGGAGGTCTCCTCCGGTTTGAAGGTGCTCAGGTCAATCTGGGGTGCGCCGTGTCCGCTCATTCGCAAGTCCTTAAAGTTCTGTTCAGTCGTGTGGGTGGTAGGTGGTCAGTCTTGTTCGTGTTCAAAGGCCCGCGGGACCACCAAAGGAGCCACCGGCTGCATGTCCAGCACCAGCCGGTGGTCCATCCGGTCTTTTTTGGTCTGCAGGTAGCGGATGTTCTGCTCGCGGGAGGGGACCTCGGTGGGCACCATCTCCACCACCCGGACCCCAGCCTGGGCAAGCCGGTCCTGCTTGTCCGGGTTGTTGCTCAGCAGGCGGACCTCGTGCAGGCCCATCTCGGCGAGGATCTGTGCGGCGGCCTTGTAGCAGCGCGCGTCCACGGGCAGCCCCAGCTGTTCGTTGGCCTCCACGGTGTCGAAGCCGGCTTCCTGCAGTGCGTAGGCCTTCATTTTGTTGGCCAGGCCGATCCCGCGGCCTTCCTGCCCGCGCAGGTAGAGCAGCGTGCCGCCGAACTCGTTGATCAGCTCCAGCGCGTACGCCAGCTGCTCGCCGCAGTCGCAGCGGTACGAACCGAACACATCGCCGGTGAGGCACTCTGAATGCAGCCGGACCAGCGGCGCCATCCCGTCTGCGGGCGCCAGGGGTGAACTGACCGCGAGGTGCTCAGCTCCGGTCGCCAGATCGGTCCATGCCTGGGCCACAAAGTTGCCGAAGGCCGTGGGCAGCTGGACAATTGGTCCCGCGCTGACCGGGTGCGGCGTCCGTCCCGTACTCATCTCTCGTGCTTCCGACGTCGTCATCGTCTCTCCTTCATCAAGCGTCTATCAGACGGTGTCCGCTGCGCTGCCGGCATCCTGTCCGGCGTTAAGGTACTCCACCAGGTCCGCGATCGAGATCAACGGGCAGCCGTGTTCCAGGGCGAAGCCCCGCAATCCGTCCAGCCGCATCATCTCTCCGTCGTCGTGCACAACTTCCGCGATTACTCCCACGGGTTCCAGTCCGGCCAACAGGCACAGGTCCACGGCCGCTTCGGTGTGGCCCGGACGTTCCCGCACTCCACCCTTAACAGCGCGAAGCGGGAAAACATGCCCGGGGCGGGTCAGGGCCGACGGCGCGCTCCCGGGATCGGCCAGGACCCGGGCGGTCAGGGCCCGGTCCGTGGCGGAAATTCCGGTGCTGACGCCGACTGCGGCATCGCAGGACACCGTGTAGGCCGTGCCCTTGGCGTCCTCATTGATTTCCACCATCGGCGGGAGCGCCAGAGCGTCGGCCCGGCCGGCGTCGAGCGGCACGCAAATGACGCCGGAGCTGTACCGCACGGTCCAGCCCATGAGGGCAGGGGTGGCATGTTGGGCGGCAAAAATGATGTCGCCTTCGTTTTCGCGGTCCTCGTTGTCGACCACGAGGACCGGACGTCCGGCCGCCATGGCGCGGATTGCGTCTTCGATGGGGTCGAGTCCCGAGCGCGGGGAACTGTCTGTCGCGGACACGTCCTGGAGGTTGTTCATTGTGCCGCCACCTCCCCGTGCGCTGCTCCCCCTGCTGCTCTGCTGGAAAAAGCCAGCAGGCGCTCAGTGTACTTGGCCAGCACGTCGACTTCGAGGTTGACCCGGCTGCCGGTCCGTTTCGCGCCCAGCCCGGTTTCGGCCAGCGTGGTGGGGATCAGGCCCACCTCGAACCACGGCGCCGGCTCCGGGGCCTCGCTCACCGCGGTCACGGTGAGGGACACGCCGTCGACGGCGATTGACCCCTTTTCCGCAATGTACCGCGCCAGTCCGGCGGGCACACCGAAGCGGAGCCTGTCCCAGTTGCCGAGCGGTTCGCGCTCCAGCAGTTGCCCGACGCCGTCGACGTGGCCCTGGACGACGTGGCCGTCGAGCCGGCCGCCGGCCGGAACGCACCGCTCCAGGTTGACGGGGTCCCCTGCGGCGAGTTCGCCGATGGTGCTCCGGGTCAGGGTCTCCCCCATGACGTCGACGCTGAAGTCCTTGCCGTCGATCCGGGTGGCCGTGAGGCAGACTCCGTTGACGGCGATCGAGCCGCCCAGGGCGAGCCCCTCGATGGAGCCGGGTGCGTGCAGC
This sequence comes from Arthrobacter sp., assembly GCA_046708245.1. Taxonomy (GTDB): domain Bacteria; phylum Actinomycetota; class Actinomycetes; order Actinomycetales; family Micrococcaceae; genus Arthrobacter. The sequence continues at coordinate 6,359 of JBKKDK010000062.1, read as the reverse complement.
CGGACGGTGGCGCTGATCTCGCCGTTGCGTTCAACGGACAGCACCTTTCCCTGCTCGGCGATAATTCCGGTGAACATCAAATGCCTCCTGCGGCAGTCCCCGCGCCGGTGCGGCGCGGGGTGGAATCGGATGAAGTGTGCGGTGCGGCGGCGGAGCCGGTTGGCGGGACGGGACGCAGATGCAGCCGCAGGTCGCGGCCGAGCATCTGGACCGCCCCTCCGGAAGCGGGGTCCCAGTCCCAGTGCTGGGCCTCGGCCAGGGTGGTGATGCCAAGGTCCTCCAGTGCCGGCGTGCCGGAGCCCAGGAGCGTCGGGGCGAGGTAGACGATCAGTTCGTCGACGAGACCTGCTGCGAGGAACGCGCTCAGGATCCGGGAACCGCCCTCGACCATAAGGTGGCGCACGCCGGCCGCAAACAGCAGGTCGAGCGCCTCGGACGGGTCGCGGGTGGGCAGGTGCAGCACCTTGCCGTCGTCCCCGTTGATGGCCGCGCCGTCCGGGATGGCGCGGTAACCCATCACCGCGCGCAGCGGCTGCTTCCCGGCCGGTTCGCCGTCGGCGTTCCGGGCGGTGAGCCGGGGGTTGTCCACGAGCACGGTCTGGGTTCCGACCAGGATGGCGTCGATCCGGCCCCGGAGGGCGTGGTTATCGGCGAGGGACTGCGGGCTGGATATCCACTGGCTGGTGCCGTCGCTGGCGGCGATCCGGCTGTCCAGGGTCTGCGCAATGTGCAGGGTCACGAAGGGCCGCTTGGCTGTGACGGCGTCGAACCAGCGCCGGTTCAGGTCCAGGGCTTCGACTGCCCCGAGCCCGGAACGGACCCGGACTCCTGCTGCACGCAGCGTCGCCGCGCCGCCGGCGGCCGGGTCGTGGGGGTCGTCGACGGCGTAGACGACGTCGGTGATGCCGGCGTCGATGATCGCCTGGGCGCAGGGTCCGGTGCGGCCGCAGTGGTTGCAGGGCTCCAGCGTGACCACCATGGTGGTGCCGCTGAGGTCGAGGCCGGCCGCGGTCGCCTGCGCGATCGCGTCCGCTTCCGCGTGGGCCGTGCCGGCGCCGCGGTGGAAACCGGTGACCACCGAGGTTCCGTCCGAACCGATGACGACGGCGCCCACGAGCGGGTTGGCGCCCCGCGGACCCTGCCCGGCGGCCGCGAGGGCAGCCTCCATGGCGGTGGCCTCGTCGGGGCTGAATCCGGCGTTCAAGCCGGCGGTGCCGGGGGCGCTCACTTGGCCACCAGGGGGTCGGGGAAGGCGGTTTCGACCGTGACGGGCCTGTCCGCCAGCTTCGAGGCGCGCCACCAGACGAAGAATCCGGCGAGGGTGAAGAAACCGTAGAACAGGTACATAACGGCGCTGGCATAGTAGCCCGCGCTGAACAGCAGCGGCACACCAACGATGTCCACCGCCACCCAGATCAGCCAGAATTCGGTCCATCCCCGCGCCATGCCGTAGGTCGCCAGCAGCGATCCCGTGAAGGTCCAGGCGTCTGCCCAGACCGGGGGGTATGAGCCCAGGGAGTCGAAGAGCGGGGTCAGCGCGGCGGTCCCGGCCACGAGGCTGAGAGCCAGGATCATCCGGGTCTTGTTTCCGGCCCAGCGCGGCGACACAGCCGCCCCGCCGGAGCCGGACTGCCTGCCCTGCTGCCAGCGGTGCCAGCCATAGAGGGCGACCCCGATGAACATGACCTGGCGTCCGGCCTGGCCCCACAGCGTGGCGGGGGTGGCGGAGCCGAAGACGTTGCCCAGGAAAACCGTCAGGAGCAGGAGGTTGCCGGCGATGCCGACGGGCCAGGCCCAGACGCGACGGCGCATGCCGCCGACCGCGCTGGCGAGGCCAAAGATGTTGCCTAGCACTTCACGAAGAATCAGGACAGATCCGCCTACCGGGATCTGTGCTTCGAAGAGCCATCGCAAGAGGTCCATGCGTGTGTCGTTCCTTCCCTCAAGAACCGCGATGGCTCCGGGGGTACGACAGCGCAATGCTGCGGCGCCAATAGGACGCCGCAGTAACAGCTGTACGTGCTTCTCTCATCCAGACTTTAACTGTCGGTACCGGAGTTCCACCGGTTCAACCGTCCGCCGGCGTTCTCCCGAAGGAAAGGCCGGCTCGCGGGTCGCGGACTATAACCGCCGGTTCGGACTTACACCGACCCCGGAGCACGTATGTGTGTTGTTATTCTGACACAACTGCCGGGTAGCTCCGGCTATTCCCCCGCGGCGGATGTTACGCCGGGCGTCATTTTCGCCCGGCTCCCGGCCCGCCGGAGCCGTTCGACGGCCTCCGCCGGATCGGCGGCGCCATAGACGGCGGACCCCGCCACAAAAACGTTCGCTCCCGCCTCCGCGGCCCGCACGATCGTCTCCTCTGTGATGCCGCCGTCGACCTGCAGCGCCACGCCGGCGCCGGAGCCGTCGATGGCTGCGCGTGCCCGCCGGATCTTGGGCAGGGTCAGGTCCAGGAAGGACTGCCCGCCGAAGCCGGGCTCCACCGTCATGATCAGCAGCAGGTCCAGTTCCGGGAGCATGTCCAGGTAGGGCTCCACCGGGGTGCCGGGGCGCAGCGCCATGCCGGCCTTGGCGCCGCGGGCGCGCAGTTCCCGGGCGAGTTTGATCGGCGCAATCGAGGCTTCGGCGTGGAACGTCACCGAGGACACCCCGGCGTCGGCAAAGCCCGGCGCCCAGCGGTCGGCGTCGGCAATCATCAGGTGCGCGTCCAGCGGCACGGGGCTGACGGCCTGGATGCGCTGGACCACGGGCAGCCCGATGGTGAGGTTGGGCACAAAGTGGTTGTCCATGACGTCAACGTGCACAGCATCGGCATTGCTGATGCGGCGCAGTTCGGCCTCGAGGTTGACGAAGTCAGCCGAAAGGATGCTCGGGTTGATGCAGCACTGGGCCATGGATTTCCTTCTCGTTCGTACGTTGCGGTCCGTGCCCCAGTATCGGTGAAACTCAGGCCAACTTGTGAATGAGGGCCAGGAACATTGCGTCGGTACGGTGCACATGCGGCCAGAGCTGGGCGGTGCGTTCATGCCCGGCGTCGAGGTTTCCGGTCAGGCTGACGCCGTCCAGCGCCGCACCGGCGTCGAGCAGTTCGAGGTCGTCGCGTTTGCGCAGGACATCGCTGACGACGGCGGTGGTTTCCGCGGGGTGCGGCGAGCACGTCACGTAGGCCACTACGCCGCCGGGCTTGACGGCGGCCAGCGCGGACTTGAGGAGTTCGCGCTGCAGCGGACCGAGGTCTGTCAGGTCCTTCGGGGTGCGCCGCCAGCGCGACTCGGGGCGGCGGCGCAGGGCGCCAAGTCCGGTGCAGGGCACGTCGACGAGGACGCGGTCGAAGCTCTCGGCCATTTCCGTGCCGACGTCGCGGCCGTCGCCGGTGCGCACGTGCCAGACCTCGTGCGGGACGGCGGCCAGGGCCTGCCGGACCAGTTTGGCGCGGTGCGGCGCGGGCTCGTTCGCCAGCAGGGTCGCGCCCTGCTGCCGGGCGAGGGCACCGAGCAGCGCGGCCTTTCCGCCCGGGCCGGCGCACAGGTCGAGCCAGCGTTCGCCTGCCCCATCCGGGCCTGCTCCGTCGGCGCCGGGGCCTGTTCTTAGCTCCACGGCGGCCATGGCGCGGGCCACGAGCTGGGAGCCGACGTCCTGGACCCGGGTGCTGCCTTCGCGCACCGAGGCGAGCCGGCCGAGGTCGCCGCCGCTGGAGAGCGCCGAACCTTCGACGAGTTCGCCGGGTGTGGCCCCGCCTTCGAGTGCTTCATCGAGGCTGCCGAGCCCGGGCAGCGCCACGAGGTTGACCACCGGGGCGGCGTTGTCGGCGTCCAGGAGCTCGTTGATTTCGCTGACCGGACGGCCGTGGGCCACGAGGGACTGCCGCATCGCCCGGACAATCCATTCCGGGTGGGCGTAGCGGATGGAGGCGATTTTGGTCTCGTCCGTCTCGTCGCTGAGCAGCAGTTCCAGCCACTCCTCCAGAGTGTGCGCGGAGACCTTGCGCAGGACCGCGTTAATGAGTGCGGAGGGTCCGGCGCCGATCACGGCGCGGGCGAGGCCCACGGTCTGGTCCAGGGCGGCGTGCGCGGGCACCCGCATGGCGACCAGCTGGTGGACGCCGATCCGGAGCGCATCGAGAATGGCCGGATCCAGCTGGTCCAGCGGCCGGTCCACGCAGCGGGTCAGGATTGCGTCGTAGGTGCCCTGGCCGCGCAATGCGCCGTAGCTCAGTTCGGTGGCGAAGCCGGCGTCGCGCTTGTCCAGTCCGTGGTGCCGGATCCGTGCCGGCAGCACAAGGTTGGCGTAGGCGTCCTCGGACGCGACCGCGCGCAGCACTTCGAAGGCCACGAGCCGGGCAGGATCCGCCCGGCGGGTGCGCTGTGACGGCGCCTGCTCGGTGAAGCCGCGCTGCGGCCCGCGGTTGCGTTCCCGGCCCTGGGCGTTGCGGGTGCTGCCGTAGCGTCCCCGGCCGCCGCTCTGCCCGGCGCCGCGCTGGGGGCCGTTGCCACGGCCGCTGCCGCTAGTTCCGGACTCGCTCATTCGAATACCACGCTTTCAAGTGTTGCCTGTCCGCGCGCCCAGTCAGCGGCGGTCATCATTTTCTTGCCCGAAGGCTGGATCCGGGTGAGTTCCACCGGGTGTGAGCCCGTGCCCACGATGACGCTTTTGCCGTCGAGGGCCATCTGGCCGGGCCGCAGGGCGGGGGCCCCTGGCCGGAGCAGGACGGGTTCGAGTTTTACTCGCTGGCCGTCCAGCGTGGTCCAGGCCCCCGGCTCCGGTGTCACGCCGCGGGCCCGGCGCCCGATCGCGAGGGCAGGCTGCCGCCAGTCGAGGCGGCCGTCGTCGAGGGTCAGTTTGGGTGCCAGGCTGACCTCGCCCTGCTGCGGCACGGCCGCTGCCTTGCCGGCGTCGACGGCGGACAGCGTCTGGGTGAGCAGTACGGCGCCGCTGTGGGAGAGCCGTCCGAGCATGGCCCCTGCGGTGTCATCGGGGCGGACGCTTTCAGTCAGGGTGCCAAACACCGGTCCGGTATCCAGCCCCTCTTCGAGGAGGAACGTGACCGCTCCGGTGACGTCGTCGCCGGCGATCAGTGCGCGCTGCACCGGCGCTGCACCGCGCCAGGCCGGCAGCAGGGAAAAGTGCAGGTTGATCCAGCCGTGCCGGGGAATATCGAGGGCGGCCCGCGGAATGAGCCCGCCATAGGCCACGATCGCGGCGACGTCGGGCGCGGCTGCGGCTATCCGTGCCGTGATGTCCGCGTCAACCTTCGCGGCGTGGATGATGTCGATGCCGAGTTCCGCGGCCCGGGCCGCCACCGGCGACGGCGTCAGCACGCGTTTGCGCCCTAGCGGCGCGTCCGGCCGAGTGAGGACGGCGACGACGTCGAACCCGGCAGCGACGAGGGCGTCCAGGGAAGGTACGGCGACAGCGGGTGTGCCGGCGAAGAGGACCCTCACTGGGGGTTTCCGAAGGAGCCGCCGCCGAAGCTGGACCCGACCGTCTTGGCGCGCTTCGCCGTCGTCTGTTCCGTGATCGAGTCGTAGTTGGCGTTGCGGATGGCGCGCAGCGCGGCCTTGCGGTCCTCGCCCTCGAGGCGGTCCGTGAACAGGATGCCGTCAAGGTGGTCGGTTTCATGCTGGAAGCAGCGGGCCAGCATACCCTCGCCTTCCACGGCGACCGGGTTGCCGTGCAGGTCCACCCCGGTGACGCGGGTGTGGCTGCGGCGGCGGACCGGGAAGCCCAACCCGGGGATGGAGAGGCAGCCCTCGACCTCGTCCGGCTGGAAGTCCTCGCTGTTTTCCAGCACCGGGTTGATGATGTGTCCCTCCACACCGCCGATCCGGTACGTGAAGACGCGCTTGCTCACGCCGACCTGGGGCGCCGCCAGGCCTGCGCCGTCGACGTCTTCCATGGTCTCGGTCATGTCCGCCACGAGCTTCGCCAGTTCAGGCCCGAATTCCGTCACGGGATCTGCAACTGTGCGCAGTACAGGATCACCGATGATGCGGATATTCAAAATGGCCATGTGCAATCTGTCCTTACGATGGGCGGCTACGGGATTGAACCCAGTTTAGTTGCCACGGCGTCATCCCTGATGACTTCGTGGGATGTGGCTGCGTGGGTGGGGGTGCGCGGGTGGGCCGGACGGGGCTCGGTGCGGGCCGGGCCGGGCCGGACGGGGCGGGGCTCGCTGGATGGGGCTGACGGGGCGTCCTGACTTTGGGACCCTGCCAGGGTTGTCGCTAAAATGATGCTCCTATAGTCGTCAATGCTCGTTGAGCCAGTTTTCGTAGCGTTGATAAAACTCGTCGTCGCGGGCGGTTCCGCGTTCGAGCCGGGAAAGCCTGGTGGGCCAGACGCGGAGGTTG
>JBKKDK010000061.1:0-7812 GCA_046708245.1 Arthrobacter sp. | reverse complement strand
TCTCGCAACTGCGAATTGTTTGGATTAAGAGAATACGGGGGCGGCGATGGCCGTGATCGGCCACGCGAGGGTTTCCACCACGGAACAGAACCTCGATCTGCAGCTCACTGCACTCAAGGCCGCCGGCGTTGCGAGGATCTTTGCCGACAACGGCGTCAGCGGATCCACGACGGAACGCCCTCAACTCGCCAAAGCCCTGGACCGGCTGGAGACCGGTGACGTGCTCACGGTGTGGAAGCTCGACCGTCTGGGGCGCAACACCCGGCACGTTCTGGACGTCATCGAGAACATCCGGGAACAGGGAGCCGGTTTCCGCTCACTGACCGAAGGACTGGACACAACGGGGCCCATGGGCACCGCGATGCTGACGATCATGGCCGCCTTCGCGCAGCTGGAGCGCGACACGATGATCGACCGCACCAGGGCCGGGCTCGCCGCGGCCGCGGCTAGCAACCGCCACGGCGGAAGGCCCCGCAAAATAGACGACGCTGCCGCCGACACGGCCAAAGGACTCAAAAGCAAGGGAATCAGCGCCTCCGACATCGGCAAAATGCTCGGAGTCTCCCGCGCCACGGTCTACCGACACCTCACATAGGCGACGCGCAGAGACATCTGGCAATCCGGCACCGACATGGCCAGATAGTGGATCGAAGAGGAGGAGTGCGGCTCTGGCGGGTCAGAGCGGGAGCACGCAAACACTGCTCAAACCCGCCGGTGGCCTTGGTGACGCATGAGAAACGGGGTGCGCTCCTAGGGCTGGTAGTACTCCTCCGTCGGAGTGAAGCCCGCACGGTCCACTCTCCGGTGGTAGTGAACTCCGGTGAGCCCGCCCAGCACGGCGCCTATCAGGGCTGTGGCGGCCACCGCGATGGCCGCAATAATGCTGCCTATACTCAGCTGCCCCTCGAGCAGTGGAAGGCGAAGGAAACTGTTGAGCGTGGTCAGGACATCGAATTGCCCAGTAATCGCCAGCAGTGCCATCGCTGCGGCTCCGATGACGCCCCACAGCCACACCATGAGCCCCTGGCCGACGCCGTTGAAACGCGCCATTCGCCCCGCCACGTAGCCACCCGAAAAATAGGCGAGGAGCTGGAGCGAAAGGAGCACGATCATACCGGTCATGCCACCTGATGATTCCTGGCCAGCTCGGGGGAGCGGGTCCGGGCCGGGCAGAAAGCCGGCCCTGGCGGCCGCCGTAACCAGGGCAACCAGCAAAACAGTCAGTGCGGTCGCGACCAGCCAGCCGAAGAAGGCCGCGCCGATCTTGATGCCGCCGAACCGCTCCTCTTCCCGGGCAACCACGGTTTCACGAATAGCGGCGGCGGCCGGGTCTCCTGGCAAAATACCTTCGACCGGGCCGCCTGTGTCCTCGACGTACCCGTCGTTCTCGCCATAGGGGAGAACACCGTCAGCCTCTTCGTAGAAGAGGTCGTCAACACTGTGGTCAGAAGCGCGGTTTTCCGTTTGATTCAGGGGTTCCGGAATGCCGTCCCAGTCTGCGTCGGGTCGTGACGCATCATCAGGACCGCTTGCGCTGCCCATCACGCATCCTGCCTTTCAATGATCTATCGGGCTCACTTCCGCCGTGGCCCGGGCCGGACATTGCTAAAACTATGCGCACTCAGGCACGTTCACGAGGGGCTTTGGGCCCGACTTTGACCCAGTGTCCAGTGGCCGCGCCGAGCCGTGTGTGAAGGCCGCCGGATCGGGCGTTTAGGCCGAAAAACGCAAGACGGTTGCCCCTTCGCCGCTGCTCGCCGCAAGCACCACGATTCTCGAATCAACCTGTTCTTGAAGTTCTTCGTTTTCAAGAACTCATCAATCTCCCCGTGATCGCCGTCCGTTAAGTTGTCCCGTGTGACAGGTGATCGTGGCGGCACTTCTGGGACAACTTAACGGATGGTCATGTTACGTGGGCGTTCCGCAGACACGTGCGGCGGGGGAGCATCCCACCATGAGCGCCCCGGTTCCAAGGCAATGAGACACCCCAGATGGGTCTACTCCGCAGTGATGGTCCGGCAGGGGCTCCCGCTGCTATATGAATGGGGATGAAAAATGCCTCCCCACTGGGTCAATGAAGTTGATGGGGTTGGCGGCGTAGAGGTAGGTGTTGTTTCGTTTCTTCTGGCTGGAGGGTTGGGTTGGGTTGGGTTGGGTTGGGTTGGGTGAAGCGTCCGGTGCCGGGGCTGCAGTTGCGGACGCCGAATCCAATGAGCTTGCTGGGGTAGTCTTTTGTAGCCGCCGGCGTAGCGCCAGTTGTTCGCCGAGGCCTGGGTCCCGCTGCTGGTGGTGCCCAGGAATCGTAGGTCAAGGTCGCGGCCTTGGCTGGGCGCTGTCAGTGGTGTACTAGAAGCTCTCACCGGTGCTGGTGCGCATGCTGATCGGGTCCCCGCGCATCCGTGCTAGAAGTCTCTGTCGATTGTGCCGGTTTCCGGTACCGGCGCGATGGAGCACACCGCGCCGGTGGTGCTGGTAACGGACGCCGTCGGCGTCCACACCATCGCCGCAGCCGTGCTGGAGGTGCGGATACTGCCGCTGCCGCCCGCCACGCTGCCCAGTGTTACGGTGACGACCGTGCTGGGAACGCCTGCGACTGTCACGGCGGCGGCTGTCATGGTGGCGTTGTAAGTGACGGTTTGGCGGGTCTTGGCGAAGTCGCCCCTGGTGTTGATCGTGCCCAGGTTCACCGTGCTGCCGGGCCGCTGGATGTCCAGGGTGTCACCGCTGTTGCCGGTGCCCACGCCCTGGACGTTGCCGTCGCGCAGGCGGACCGTCACGGGCAGTGCCGCGCCGGTCCAGCCCGGAGTGACAGATGCCCGGTTGACCTGCCGGCTGTAGGCGAAGGTCAGCGTGTCGCCGGCGTCGATTCTGCCCGGGGCACCGGGTCCGTTGCCCGCCTGGATGTCAGCCCCGCGCAGCGGGCTGTTGTCCACCCGGCGTCCCGCGACCGTAGCGGAGACGGTGTCCTTGCCGGTGCCGTCGGTGAGGACGGCGCGGAAATCGTACTGACCGTCGGCAACGGTCCGCGTGTCCCACGTGCAGGAATAGGGTGGCGCGGCTCTGGTGCAGCGGGTAGTCCAGGTGTTGGTTCCTGCCAGCGCCGTCTGGATCCGGACGCTGCCGACGCCGGCCGTTGAGTTCGCTGCCGCGGTGAGAGCGGCGTTGCCAGTCAGGTAGGCGCCCGGATCTTCCACGGACACCGAGGACACGGTGTTGTCGACCGCTGTGTTGGTGACGGGGGCCGAGGTGGCGCTGTTCCCTGCCTCATCGGTGGCGGTGGCGCGGAAGCTGTAGGAAGCGTTGGCGAGGGCCGTGGTGTCGAAACGACAGGAATATGGCGGGACGGCGACCGTGCAGAGGGGCTGCCATGTCGTGGTGCCGGAGCGGGCGTACTGGATCTGCGTCTGGGCCACGCCTGAATGGGCGTCCGCGGCGACGGCCGTGAAGGTGCTGAGGCCCCGCAGCGGGGTGCCGGGATCGCTCATGGTCACGGTGGGGGCCTGGTTGTCGACCAGCACGTCGGTGACGGTTTCCGAGTGCGTGGTTGTGGACCCGGAGACGGCCACTGCGCGCAGGTCGTAGAAGTCGTTGGGGAAAGTGCCCGTGGTCCAGGTGCAGTTGTATGGGGCGGTCAGGTTCTGGCACAGCGTGCTCCACTTGTTGGTCCCCGCCAGGGAGTACTCCAGCCTGACGGTGTAGAGGGTGCTGCCCGGGTTGTGGAGCGTGGCGGAGAGGTTGACGGTGCTGCGTTGGGTGTCGCCGGGATCGCTGAGAGCCACCGCGAATGTGTTCGCCACCGTGGTCGCAACCGTGGCTGAGGTGCCGGTGAGGCCCGAGTTGTCCGTGGCCACGGCCCGGAGGCTGTATCCGCCGTCCGGTCCGCCCTGGGTGTTCCAGCTGCACGAATAGGGGGCGGCGGCCACCGTGCACAGAGTCGTCCAGGCGCCGCCCGGGGGCAGGTACTCGATGACCACGGTGCGGACGCCCGTTTCGGTATCACTGGCGTCCGCTGTCAGCATGGGGCTGGCCCGCACGGTGGTCCCGGGGCTGGCAAGGGTGACCGACGGCGGTTTCCAGTCGGCGGCCGTGCCGAACGTGTTGGAAGCGTTGGCGGTGGTGGACGTGAACGCCGCTGAAGAATACGCGGTGGATGCCGCGATGACGAGGACAGCCAGGGTTGCCACGATGCCGACGGCGGCGCCGGCCTTCAGCCGCCGCGAGCGGGCAGTGGGGGGAGACGGGACCAGCGGGGGCGTGCCGCCGTGGTCCACGTCCTGGTCTTTTCCTTCGGCGGGCCGGGCGCCGAAGACGGCTGCGACGACGGCGAGCAGCGTCAGCACGCTCCACAATGCCAGCGCGGGGAAGTGGCCGCTGTTCAGCCAGAGGCCGGGGAGCCCGATCGCGGGGACCAGGAGCCTGGCCTGGCCGGTGATCTGCCTGCGCTCCAGCGGGGTGCTGTCCACCTCGACGTTGGCGTCCCCGGCGGTCACGAATGTGCCGTCCGGGTTTTCGGCCACGATCCTGTGCAGCCGGGTCTTTTCCTCCCCGCCGGGCTCTGCCGCGGCCGGGCTGGTGAACTCCACCACGCCTCCGACAGGGACCTTCCGGGCGGTGTCGAAGCCGGTCGCTAGCACAACGTCGCCGGCGCTGATGTGCGGTTCCATGGATCCGCTCTGCACGACGGTGCCGTGCCAGCCCAGCAGTGCAGGCAGCACCGCGATCAGGGCAAGGCTCAACAGCACGCCCAGATACAGCCGCGACGCCACCGAAGCCAGGAACGGCGCCCAGCCGCCAGCGGAAAACAGCGGGCCCCACCGGAAATGTACCGGAGCGGACCCGGGTTCCTCCCGGTTCACAGTCTTGCTTTTGCCGAAGCCTTCCGGCTACGGGGCGACGGGGGAATCGTCGGACTGGAGCTCCCACACCAGGTCGATGCCCACACGGGCTCCCTGCAGGGCGTTGACGTCGTCCTGGCTCAAGCCGGTGGTGTCGAAGCGCCAGGTCCCGCGGTAGCTTTGCGTTTCACCGGGGTTGCCCGCGGTCTGCCAGGAGGCGCCGCCGGTGGCGAAGTCACGGTTGACCGAAGCCAAGGCGGAGATGGGCAGCTCGGGAACGGTGTTGGCGATGGGAGTGAACCCGTCGCAGTCGTTGAACGACCCGCCCGTGCCCTGCTCGAGGTCGAAGTAGATCCGGTTCTCGAGGCCCTTGGAGCTGATCAGGTTCTGCGTGTAGGCGCGGACTTCGCCGGGGACGTTGGACTGGGACTTGACCACGATGCACTTCTGGCCGGTCTGGCCCGGGACGATGTTCTCCACCGTGAACGCGGCTGCGCCCAAGTCATCGTCAGTGAGTACAACATTTCCGGTGCTCCACGCACTGCCGGAGTTGCGGGTGGAGGCGGTGAACGCGGCCTGGGATCCTTGCCAGACCATGCCGCCGGCGATCAGGACAGCCAGCGGGGCGGCGCCGAACAGGGCGATCTTGCGGGCGCGGGCGGAAGGAGCATTCATGACTGGGACCTTGTCTTAGAGCCGGTGAGTTGAATAACTTGCCCGGTTCCCCTAACGGACCCTCCCAGGTGTGTACATACGCCCCCAAGCGATGACTCCAATGTACGGGATTGACAAACTACTTGACAGTAGCTGTCACGCTCTCGTGGAATACAGCACCTCCCGCGCCTCATCGGGGGTGCGTCACGGCCCTCACGCCAATCTACAAAACCTGCGGTCCCCGGCGCTGATCAGCTCCTCGCGAAGCTTCCGGTATCAGGATGCTTTCGGGTGGCCGAGGTGATCCCTTCCTGCGGATGCGGCGGCGAGGACTGTCCGCTGTTCACGGTGGACGGAGTCAAAGACCGGTGTCCCGGGGGGATCGTACCGGGGCCGGGTGTGCCTTGGCCCGTATGAAGTCGCGGTCATCCCGAGAGAGCGCCCGCTCGCCGTGCGGGTCACCCTCGTCGGTCCCGTCGGTCTCTTTGGATATGATTGCCGTGATCGTGCGCGGCAGGATCAAGCATCCCGGGTTGTCGATGAGCCACTGCTGCGTGGTGTGATCGAGCCGGTCCCATTGGTCCTTGATGTTCATCCCCATGAATGCTTCCTTTCCGAAAGAACACGTATTGACGGGTCCCGGCATCGCGCCGGCACCGGTGTGCGCTCAGCGTACGCGCGCCGGCCAGCGAAGGACAGGGGCGCGCCCGGGACTGAGCTGCCACATCGCCTGGTCCGGGCGACGCGGCCGCTGGAGTGTCCGGTTCCAAGGACCTGAGACGGCGTCGCGAGAATGGGATTCCTTAGCGGTCAGGAACCGGACTACCTTCGCCTGAATTTTTGGGCGCAGTGGCTGAGGAGGCCGACAGTTCCTGCCAGAGCCAGCATGGCGGCGAAGGCCAGGATCTGGGCCAGGAACATTACCGCGGCGATTCCGAGCGTGGCAGTGTATGTCAGCGTTAGGGTGAGTGTAGATGGCTCATTCATCGATCATGGCCTGCGCCGTCTTCGATAAGCTGGGCTTTGCCGCTGTTGTCCGGACGATCAGAGACTCTGGACGGCCCCATTGCGCCAGGTCCATCTTCAGTTGACCGGCATATACCGCGTGAATTCATGAGCTCCCCCAGCCGATTCCTCAGCGCTTAGTCTAAGCCGAAGGCCGCGACCAGTTCTGACGGTGTGGTGCGCCCGCGCTGTCCCGGTTCCAAGGCTGTGGGATTGGTTTGTGCCCCAGAGGCTTATCCGGCGGGCCGCAATTCCAGTGTGATCGGAGGCCTGAGCTGGGGTTGTTGCCGGAGGTGGGTCTATGCTTCGTTCCCCCGGGGGCGGCCGGCCAGCCAGGCCAGGGCACCTTCTCGGGTGGTGAAGTATGCCTGCGGGAAGGTTTCGTGGCGCCACATCCGCGCGCCGAGGACGCGGCCAGCGCTGGTTACGCCGACGGCGGCGACTGAGGCCACGACTGCGGTCCCGTGCTTTTGGGCTTGCCGGGTGTCTTGGCGCGGTTCTTCTCGCCTTGTCGGCGGCCGACGTAGCGCCCGCCTCCGCCGTCGGGGATGTTGCCGAGCTTTTTCACATCTACATGGATCATGGAGCCGGGATGGTCGTGCTCGTATAGCCGGATTCGGCTGACCCCTTCAGGTTGTACGTGCAGTTCAGTTGGTTCGAGAAGCCGCTGACTGAATGGCCTTGGCGAGGTCGAGGGGACGGCTCCACATAGGCCAGTGCCCCGTGGGGAGGTCGATGACGTCGGGGTGTTCGAGGTTTGCGACTTCGGCAAACATGGGATGGCCTGCTCGGACCAGCTCCATCACCTGCGCGCTCGGGATCGAGCAGCACACCAGGGTGGTCCGGACCATGCGGCGGGCATCGTTCGTGAGCTCGACGGGCTGACGAAGCACGGGGCCGGGCTCAGGGACGGCCCGTGCCCGAAACTGCTCCAGTACCTCTGCGCTCAGGCCTTCAAGGCTCGCCTGCTGCGCGAGCACATCGAACGACGGCAGCGGCAGCTCCTCCAACTCCTCCGGGAGATCCGGGGCGAAGGCACTTCCCGGCGCCACAGGGCCGGAGTCGACCCACACTACCCCGTGGACAAGCTCAGGGTGACGGTCCATGACGAGGCTGACGGGAGCGTTAGCCCCACTGTGAGCGACGAGAGCTACGGGCTGATTGCCGTGTTGAGCAATGACGCCCAGGATTGCTGCGGCTTGATCGTCGAGAGTCTTCGCCGCACGCTCGGGATCGTCCCCGTCGAGACCGGGCAGTGTCATCGCGATTGCACGAGAGTGGTCGGTTGTCAGGTGTTCAAGGACTTCATCCCACGCCC
>JBKKDK010000060.1:0-3517 GCA_046708245.1 Arthrobacter sp. | reverse complement strand
TTCCGGTAGTTACGCGGGGCTTCCCCGAGAGCCACGGAAGGAGACCCATGTCAGGAGTGCAGAACATTCCGTATGGCGGGAACCTGGCGGGGCAGCGCGGCCTGGAGGAGTGGCTTCCCAGCCGGCTGGCCGAGATCGGCCCGGCCATCACCGTTATCGGCGACGCCATGCTGGACGGCTGGTGGAGCGGCACCATCGAGAGGCTCTGCCGCGAGGCGCCGGCGCCGGTGGTGGACATCGGCCGGCGCAGTTTCGCCCCCGGCGGCGCCGCGAACACGGCCGTGAACCTGGCCGCACTTGGGGCGGAGGTGCGCCTCGTCGGCGTCGTGGGCTGCGACGACGCCGGCGCGGAACTCCTCCGGCAACTGGAGGCAGCCGGGGTGGACACCTCGTGGGTCGGCCGGGTGCCGGGCTTGGCCACCACCACTAAGACCAGGATCAGCAGCGGCGGCCAGCTGCTGCTGCGCTTCGATGACGTTGCCCCGGCAATCCCTGCGGCCGCGCTCGCGGCCCTGTCCTCGTCCGTGCCGGAGGCTCTCCTGGACCAGGACGCCGTGGTGATCTGCGATTACGGTGCCGGGGCGCTCCGCGGGGAGGTCAAGGACACCCTCCTCGCAACGTTGGCAGCGCGTCCGGCGTCATTGCTGGCCGTCGTCGACGCGCACGATCCGCGGCCCTGGGCCGCTCTCCGGCCGGATCTGGCCACACCCAATGCGCAGGAGGCCGCCGGGCTGCTGGGACTTAAGCTGGACAGCGGCGGGCGTCCCGCCGTCGTCGTCGACCACCGCCAGGAGCTGCTCCGCGCCACCGGCGCCGCTGCCGTGGTGGTGACCCTGGACCGTGAGGGGTCCATCCTGCTGCCCGCATCCGGCGACGCGCACCGAACATGGGCCAAACCGGTCGAGGAGAAACAGGCGTCCGGGGCAGGGGATACGTTTGTCGCCATGCTCACCCTGGCCCGGGCGGCTTCGCTGCCGCTGACCACGTGCGTGGACCTTGCCCAGGCGGCAGCGGACATTGTGGTCCGCCGGCCCGGAACGTCCGTGTGCAGCACGGAGGACCTTGGCCGCCACCTCGCCAGCTTCGCCGACACCGCCCTGGATGCCAGGGAACTCGCCCGGCACATCAGCCGCCACCGGACCGAGGGGCAGAGGATTGTGCTCACCAACGGCTGCTTTGACGTCCTGCACCGCGGGCACACCCGGTATCTCAACCAGGCCAAGCAGCTCGGCGACATCCTGGTGGTGGCGTTGAACAGCGATGATTCGGTCCGGCAGCTGAAAGGACCTGAACGGCCCATCAACACCGTCGCGGACCGGGCCGCCGTGATCGCCGCCCTCAGTTGCGTGGACTACGTCACGGTGTTCGACGAGCCCACCCCGACGGCACTCATCGAGGAACTCCGGCCCGAGATCTACGCCAAGGGCGGCGACTACACGCCGGAGATGCTCGTCGAAACACCGGCAGTGGAACGGTACGGGGGCACTGTGGCAATCCTGGACTACGTGGCCGACCTGTCCACCACGGCCGTCGTGCAACGGATCCGCAACGGCGGCGGCGTCCCGGCGGACGGCTGATCATCACCTTGACTACTTCTGTGGCGCCGGTTCAACGGACTCCACGGCGTAGGGTTTGGTCGCCGACCGCCGCAGCGGAAGGCGCAGGCGCAGCCGGTAAGGACCATTCCGGAACACGGCACGGGGGTCCAGCTGGACAACCAGGAGTGGTTCATCGCGGGCGGCGTCCATCCGGACCACCATGCCGTCCCGCCGTCCGTCCACCAGCAGCGGGGTCGCCGGCTCGACGGCGGTCTCCTTGAGGCGTTCCTGATATTCCGGCCCCGCCGCCAGGAACAGGATTCCATGCGCGGCCCCGACGACCTTCAGCGGGATGACCGCGTCGGGCGGCGGGAGTGCCGGGGCGGATTCGGGCTGTTGGCGCTCGTCCGGCACTCGGTTTTCCGGCGCTGACGAGGCGGCAGCTGCTTTCAGGTGCCGGTCGCAGTCCCGGCACCGGGTCCGCGCGCCGACGTCGGGCATGAGGGTCACGAGCAGTCCGCGAGGTGCGTGGTCCCAAGTGTCCGCCACAACCTGGCACCACGCGGTGTGGTACTCGCTGCCGCGCTTCATCACGTAGACCTGGTCGCGGCCGAGGAGGGGTGCTCCCGCCCGCCGGGAGGCAGGCTCGACCGGCTTGAGTCCGCCGAGGCCTCTGGTCTCTGCCTGGGCCGGGCCCCCGGACTTGAGGTACTTGCGGATCAAGGGACTGAGTTGCCGTTTTGGTCGTGGAATTGCGGGACCTTCCTCTGCCGAACGCGTTGGTTCCCCCGGGTTACCCCTATCCAGCTTGCGGGCTTTTCCCGCGAGATTCCAGTCGGGACGGCCAGGGAGTCTGCGAGCCCTGTTACAGGCCGGAACGGGTGCGGAAGCTTCGCGCCTCAGTGGCCGCGCCAAGTTTGTCCGGATTTCGCACCAGATAGACCCCGGTGACGTGCTCGCCGCTCGATTCGATCAGAGCCACGAGGTCCACCCTGGCTCCGCTGTAGACGATGAGGGCGGGCATCCCGTTCAGGGACGACGGTTCCACCCGCATATCAGGTACGGGGGTCTTGGCGATGCCGGCGAGGAACCGTGCGATGTTGTCGGCGCCGATGACGGGCCTGCGGGCGGCTGTAGCCTTTCCGCCGCCGTCGGAGAGGAGGACGGCGCCCGGGGCCAGGACATCCATGAGGGACTGCATGTCGCCACCCATCAGGGCCGTAACGAAGCGGTCAGCGACGGCCCGCTGGCGCCGGGCATCCACTTCAAAGCGCGGTTGCCGGGCGCGCACATGCGCCTTGGCACGGCTTGCTATCTGCCGGACTGCCGCCACCGACTTGTCCGTGGCCTCGGCGATCTCCGCGTAGGGAAAATCAAAAACCTCGCGGAGCACGAAAACGGCCCGCTCATCGGGGGAGAGTGTCTCGAGCACCACAAGCATCGCAAAGGACAGCGATTCGCTCAGGACAGCGTTGTCGGCGACGTCCGGCGCCGTGACAACGGGCTCCGGAAGCCACGGGCCGATGTAGTCTTCGCGACGGCGCTGGGCTGCCCTGAGGGCGTTCAGTGCCTGGCGCGTCACGGTTTTGGCCAGGTAGGCCCGCGGATTGTGGACTGCCGTTGCCTCCACCTCCGACCACCGCAGGAAGCTGTCCTGCACAACGTCCTCGGCGTCCGTCGCCGTCCCGGTGATTTCGTAAGCAATGGTGAAAAGCAGGGAACGGTGTTCCTCGAAGACTCCTGCGGTTCCCATGGCCTTACCTGGCTTCTGCCGGCCGGGGGCCCTTGGGCCAGCTGTACGAACCGTTCCGGCGAAGCTCGCCCCTGAGCCAGGACAGCGTCATGTGGCAAATCTGCGCTTTCGCCGCTCCTGCGAGCCGGCCACGAACCACCAAGCCGCGGGGCCGGTCGTCGGCACGCACGGCCTGGATAAGCCCTGATTTGCGCCCCAGGCTGATGCACCTGAGCATGTATCCCGC
>JBKKDK010000059.1:0-5664 GCA_046708245.1 Arthrobacter sp. | reverse complement strand
AGCCGGAATTTCTTCTGGCAATCAGAGCGACCCTGACGGGACTTGAACCCGCGACCTCCGCCGTGACAGGGCGGCGCGCTAACCAACTGCGCTACAGGGCCTTGCTTGTTTTCTTGCTGTCTGCAGTATTGCTACTGCAATTTTTCAAGGCCTTTAGCCTACCAGACTTTCGCATCCGGTTTGACCAGTTCCTTGCGTACCCCCAACGGGATTCGAACCCGTGCCGCCGCCGTGAAAGGGCGGTGTCCTAGGCCGCTAGACGATGGGGGCCAGGACGCCATCCGGCTAAACACGATATAAACAAGGGCAAAAATTAAGGGCCGGAGCCTTTCGTTTTTGTCCTTTCGGGTTCCTCCGAACTGGACTATAAAAGTGTAGGGCCTACTTTCCGATTCTCCAAAATCGGCCGGTGCGCCGCGTGTTGGCGGGGTTTGGAAGCGGCCCGCGAGAGCCCCGCGGGCCCCACGCCCCAGTTCCCGGCTCAGGCCACGAGCATCACGGCGAGGGTGATCATCACCAGGGCGATGCCGGCGTCGAGCACCCGCCACGCATTGCGGCGCTCGAAGACCGGGGCGAGGAACCGTGCGCCGGCTCCCAGCGCGGCAAACCATGCGATGCTGCCCGCCCCCGCACCGGCGGCAAACCACCAGCGGCCCTCGGCGCCGTGCGTACCGGCCAGGGAACCCAGCAGCAGGACGGTGTCGAGGTACACGTGCGGGTTCAGCCACGTCAGCGACAGGCAGGTGCCCAGGGCGGCCAGCCAGGTGCCGCCCTGCCGGGCCCCGTGCCGGGCGGGCTCGGCGCCGCGGACGGCACGGAGGGCGGCCATGGCGCCGTAAACCAGCAGGAAGGCCGCACCTGCCCAGCGCACGACGTCGAGCACGGCCGGCGCCCGTTCGATCAGGACGCCGATGCCGGCCACGCCGAGCAGGATCAGCACCAGGTCCGACACTGCGCACACCATCACGACCAGGAGGACGTGGGAGCGCAGGATGCCCTGGCGGAGGACGAAGGCATTCTGGGCGCCGATGGCGACAATGAGGGACAGGCCGCTGGCCAGGCCGGAAAACGCTGAGAGGATCACCCGTTCCACGCTAGAGGCCGCACGCACATGAAACCAGTTAATGTTTCTTCTTGGGCATAAGATGAGCTAATGATTGACATTCATCCCGACCAGGCCAGGACGCTGGCAGCCATCGTGGCGCTGGGAAGTTTCGAGGCCGCAGCCGGCCATCTGTCAGTCACCGCATCGGCAGTCAGCCAGCGCGTCCGGGCCCTTGAGGTGGCGGTCGGCCGCCCCGTGCTGCGCCGGACACGGCCCATTGAGCTCACGTCCTCCGGCCAGGCCGTGGTGCGCTTCGCCCGCCAACTGGACATGCTCTCCGCCGACCTGGCCGAGGAGCTCCAGCCCGGAGCGGCCGCCGCTGGAACCCGGCTGACCCTCGTGATCAACAGCGATTCGCTGCACACCTGGGCGCTGACCGGCCTGGCCGCGGTGGCCGGCGCCGCCCAGCTGGAGATCCTGCGCGAAGACCAGGACTACTCGCTGGACCTCCTGCGCAGCGGTTCCGCCGCGGCCGCCATCACCACCACTGCCAAACCCGCCCCCGGCTGCTCGTCACGCCGGCTGGGGGTGATGCGCTACCTGCCGGTCTGCAGCCCGGACTTTGCGAGCCGCTGGTTCGCCGACGGCGTGACCGCGGCAACGCTGGCCGCGGCACCGGTGATCATCTACGACCGGAAGGACGATCTCCAGGACCGCTACCTGCGCAAGGTCAGCCGCAGGACGCTGCAGCCGCCGCGCCACTACGTGCCGGCCGCCCACGAATTCGGCGAAGCGATCCGGCTGGGAATGGGCTGGGGATTGCTGCCCGAAATCGAGATCGCGGCCGACCTGGCGCACCGCCGGCTGACCCTGCTGGCACCGTCGAGCCACCTCGATGTGCCGCTACACTGGCAGCAGTGGCGGCACGGCTCGGCCGCCCTGGACGGCGTGGCCTCGGCCATCCAGAACGCGGCGCGCGTGCTCCGGTGAAGCCGCCGGCCGGTGACTGGCAGGAACTCGACTAGAAGTGACCGATTTCCGCCAGCCGCACGGCCGCCGCACGGGCTAGATTGTCAGCATGGCAACAACCGCCCAGACAGGCTCCCCCAACCCGGAAAGTACCCGCCGGGACACCACGCAGCCGGACCGCACCCACGAAGTGCCGCCGCCCGCCGCCCCCGCCCTCTCCCCGACGCCGCCGCGCCGGCCCCGCCAGATCAGCCCGCTCGGCCTCGCCGCCGTCGTGGTCACCGTGATGCTGTGGGCGTCCGCGTTCGTGGGCATCCGGGCGGTGGGCCCCAGCTTCTCCCCCGGCTCCCTGACGCTGGGACGGCTGGCGATTGCCGCCGTCGTGCTGGGACTCGTTGTGCTGCCCAAGCTCCTGAAGATCAGCAACCTGCCCAGGGGACGGGAGTGGTGGCCCATCCTGGCCTACGGCGTCATGTGGTTCGGCGGCTACAACGTCGCCCTGAATGCTGCCGAGCATCTCCTCGACGCCGGCACGGCCGCCCTGCTGATCAACGTCAATCCGATCCTGGTCGCCGTCATGGCCGGCGTGATCCTGAAGGAGGGGTTCCCGCGCTGGCTGATCATCGGCAGCCTGGTGGCGTTCGGCGGTGTCGCCGTGATCGCCCTCGGCTCCGGGCAGCGGTCGACGGCGGACGTCGCCGGGGTGCTGCTGTGCCTCCTCGCCGCCGCCCTCGCCGCGGTCAGCGTGATCGTGCAAAAACCCGTGCTGCGCAAGTTCCCCGCCGCGCTGGCCACCTGGTTCGGCATTATGGTGGGCGCCCTCTGCTGCCTGCCATTCAGCGGCCAGCTGATCGCCGAACTCCAGGCCGCTCCGCTGCCGGCCACGCTGGGCCTGGTGTACCTCGGCATCTTCCCGACCGCCATCGCCTTCACCACGTGGGCCTACGCGCTCTCCCTGATCGACGCCGGCCGGCTCGCTGCCACCACCTACCTGGTGCCCGGCACCACCATCCTGATCTCCTGGTTTGTGCTGGGCGAGATTCCCACGATCTGGGGGCTGGTGGGCGGCGTGATCTGCCTCGCCGGCGTCGCGCTCACCAGGCGCAGGTCCCGGTAGGATCCACGCCCGGGGTTCGGGGCTAAAGTTCAGCTATGCCCGCTTCACTGCCGCCAGGCCTCCCGATCGTCCCTTCCGGCCCGGACGGCGGCGAGGAGGATTCCGGGCCGTTCCCGATGTCGGAGGATGAGTTCGAGGCCGCGGTTGGCGACGCCCTGGACCGGATCCCGCCGGAGCTGGCCAAGACCATGAACAATGTGGCGGTCTTTATCGAGGACGACTACATCCCGCAGCCGGGCGAGGATCCGGACACCGTGCTGCTGGGCCTCTACGAGGGTGTGCCGCTGACCGAGCGGGACTCCTGGTGGGACGCCGGCTCGCTGCCGGACCGCATCACCATCTACCGCCAGCCCATCCTGGACATCTGCGCTTCCCGCGAGGACGTGATCGAGGAGGTCACCGTCACGGTGGTGCACGAGATTGCCCACCACTTCGGCATCAGCGACGAGCGCCTGCACGAGCTCGGCTGGGGATAGCCTTGTAGCCATGGGACACGACCACAGCCACTCGCACGGCTTCTCGGCCACTGGCACTGCCAAGCACAGGAAGCGGCTGGTCGCCGTCCTCGGCATCACCCTCGCGGTCGTCCTGGTCCAGCTCATCGGGGCCCTTGTCTCGGGGTCACTGGCACTGCTCGCCGACGCAGGACACATGCTTTCCGACGCCGCCGGCGTCTTCATCGCGCTGCTGGCCGCCTGGATCGCGACCCGCCCGGCAAGCGACCAGCGCACCTACGGGTACCAGCGCGCCGAGGTCCTCGCGGCGCTCGCCAATGCGCTGGTGCTGATCGTCATCGCGGTGCTCATTTTCACCGAGGCGATCCGCCGGCTCGGCTCGACGCCGGAGGTGCAGACCGACATCATGCTGGCCGCCGCCGTCCTCGGCGCCGTCGCCAACCTTGTTTCACTGCTGATCCTCCGCGGCGCGCAGAAGGAAAGCCTCAATGTCCGGGGCGCCTACCTTGAAGTGCTGGGCGACCTGCTCGGATCCATGGCCGTCATCGCCGCTGCCGTCGTCATTATGGTCACGGGCTACCAGGCGGCGGATACGGTCGCCTCGATCGTGATTGCGTTCATGATCCTGCCGCGGGCCTGGCACCTCCTGCGCGACGTCGTGGACGTGCTCCTCGAGGCCAGCCCCAAGGGTGTGGATGTGCAGCTCATCCGGGAACACATCCTGGCTGTGGACGGGGTGGTGTCCGTCCACGACATCCATATCTGGACCATCACCTCCGGCATGCCGGTGTTCTCCGCCCACGTGGTGGTGGAGGACGAAGCCCTGGGCGCGCAGGGGGCCGACCGCGTGCTGGACAAACTCGCCTCCTGCCTGGGCCAGCACTTCGACACCGAACACTGCACGTTCCAGCTGGAGCCCGTCTCGCACGCCGAGCACGAGGCCGCCCAGCACGCCTGAGCGCGCCCGTTTCCGGACCGGCGTTTTCTGGGCCGGGCAGCAACACACCGGGGACAAATGTGGCCAAATGACATTGTTGTTGTTTATGTTACTGATGTGACCAATGTTGCCAAAGTGGCTTTTGGCACGTAGCCTCGTCTCTGCTGGGTGATCCGCAGAGGGCCTTTCCGTGCGTCGAATCCACCCTCGCCCCCAGCCTGACAGCAGCGAGGATTACCCATGAGTTGGACCGGATCCGGCCGAAGCACCGTGGTGCTGTGCACCGCCGTCGCACTTCTGGGCTCGCTGGCCCTGCCCGCGCACGCTGCACCGGCCCCCGCCCGGTCCGCGCCGGAACCAGCGTCGCTGGTCCAGCTGCTCCGCCTTCCGGCCTCGCCGGAAGTGCCGTCGCCGGAGGACATTGCCGCCGCCAAATCCAACGAAAGCGCGACGGCGGACCAGGTCACCAGGATCGACCGGCTCCTGGCGGATGCCGCCGCAGGGCAGGAAGTGAGCCTTGCCGCGTCCCTGCAGGCCAACAACGCCTACGGCGATGCCCTCGTGGAAGTCCGGCTCCGGCGGGACGCCGCCGAACTCGCTGCGGCCAAGGCCGCCGCGGCCGGTGCCGAGCAGCAGAAGACCCGGAAGCAGATCGGCCAGCTCGCGGGCGACCTCTACCGCAATGGCGGCCTGAACCCCGCCCTGAGCACCTTCGTCAGCGGCGACGGGCAGGCGCTCCAGCAGGCCGCCACGCTCGAGGCCGTCACAGCCGGCCGCACCCGGGCCTTCCAGGCGGCGGAAACCGCCGCCCTTGCCGCGGAGTCCCTGACCGCCGCCGCGGCAGAGGCCAACCGGGCCGCGGACGACGCCGCCCGGACCGCGGAATCCCGCAAAATCGAAGCCCAGCGCGCCAGCGACGCCCAGCGAACGGCCGTGTCCGAGGCCAGGACCCAACGCACCGTGCTGGTGGACCAGCTCGCCAGCCTCAAAAACACCACCGTCGCACTGGAATCGGCCCGCGTGGACGCCCTCGACCGGCAACGGCAGCAGGAGCGGCTCGCCGCCGTGACCGCCGCGGCCGCACAGAGACCGGCACCGCAGCCGGACCGGCAAGAACCGGCGGCCGCCGGGCCTGCTCCCC
>JBKKDK010000058.1:0-3168 GCA_046708245.1 Arthrobacter sp. | reverse complement strand
GTTTAACGCCGCTTGCGGCTAGACGCGCCGCACCTCGACGCCGTCGGACTTCAGGAAGAGCTGGGTTTCGGACGGGTCCGCCGGGACCAGCCAGAGGACATTGCCGCTCAGTGAGACTTCTTCAACCTCACCGGCAGCCAGAACCTGTGCGTGCTTGAGAATTTCGATCTGGTCGCCGGCCCGGAGGCTTCTCCAGTCGGACACCGTGGCGGCGGATACCTGGCGCCTGGACATGACCGTCCCGCGTGCTTTCATGAACTTCTACCCCTTTGTATTGGTTCCTCATCACAACTTCATTGGTGTGACGTTTCATTAGTACTACAGTTTCCGGGCCCCGCCGGCCGTGTTGCAGAGTATTTCGGGGGCGCCGAAAAATGTTCACCGGAACTGCATCTTCTTTTCCCTCAGGCGAGACTACCGACGGCGGATTCGGCGGCCGCCCGCACCTTGCCGGAGGCGACGAGCGCGTCCGCCGCCTCGAGTTCCGGTGACAGGAACCGGTCAGTGCCCGGACCGTCGACGACGTCGCGCAGCGCGGCGATCACGGCCGCCCCCGCGGGACCCGGCGTGAGTTCCCCTCCGGAGAGCTGGGTGCGGATATCCAGGGCCCGGGCCGAGGTCACCAGTTCGATCGCCAGGACGCGGCGCAGGTTCTCGACCGCGCGGCGGAGCTTGCGGGCCGCGTGCCAGCCCATGGAGACGTGGTCCTCCTGCATCGCGGAGCTCGGGATCGAGTCCACCGACGCCGGGACGGCCAGCCGCTTGTTGTCCGAGACCAGCCCGGCCTGCGTGTACTGGGCGATCATCAGGCCGGAATCAACGCCGGGATCCGCGGCCAGGAAGGCCGGCAGCCCGTGCGAGCGGGCCGGGTCCAGCATCCGGTCGGTGCGGCGCTCGGCGATGGAGCTGAGGTCAGCGACCGCGATGGCCAGGAAATCCAGCACGTAGGCCACGGGTGCGCCGTGGAAGTTGCCGTTGGAACTGACCCTGCCGTCCGGCAGGACCACGGGGTTGTCGATCGCGGCGGCGAGCTCGCGGGACGCGACCATGGCCGCGTGGTCCACCGTGTCGCGGACGGCGCCGGCCACCTGGGGCGCGCACCGCAGCGAGTAGGCGTCCTGGACCTTGGTGTCGTTGATCCGGTGCGAGGCCACGATCGGGGAGTGGGAGAGCACACGGAGCATGTTGTCCGCGGAGGCGGCCTGGCCCGGGTGCGGGCGCAGTGCGGCATGCAGCTCCGGCAGGAACACCTGGTCCGTGCCAAGCAGCGCCTCGACGCTGAGCGCGGCGGTGATGTCCGCCGTCGTGAGCAACTGGCGGATGTCCGCGATGGCCATCAGGAGCATGCCGAGCATGCCCTCGGTGCCGTTGACGAGGGCCAGGCCCTCCTTTTCGGCGAGGGTGACGGGTTCGATTCCGTGCTCGGCGAGGAGTTCGGCGACCGGGCGGCCGCCTTTGCCGCCGCACAGTTCCTCGTCCGGGCCGGTCGCTTCGCCTTCGCCCATGAGAACCAGTGCGCAGTGCGACAGCGGCGCGAGGTCGCCGGAGCAGCCGAGCGAGCCGAATTCGCGGACCACCGGGGTGATACCGGCATTGAGGACATCCACCATGGTCTGCAGCACCACCGGGCGGACTCCGGTGCGGCCGGAGGCGAGGGTCTTGGCGCGCAGGAACATGATGCCGCGCACCACTTCCCGTTCCACGGCCGGGCCCATGCCGGCGGCGTGGCTGCGGATCAGCGACTTCTGCAGCTGGGTGCGCAATTCGTTGGGGATGTGCCGGTTGGCCAGCGCGCCGAAGCCGGTGGAGATGCCGTAGGCCGGGGTCTCGCTGTGGGCGAGGTCGTCGATGTGGGCACGGACCTTGGCGACGGCGGCCAGGGCGTCGGGGGCGATGACCACCCGGGCGTCGTGGCGGGCGACGGCGACGACGTCCTCGGGCGTGGCCCCGCTCGAGCCGAGGGTGACGGTGAGCGGTGCATGGGTGGTGATAGTCATGATTCCTACTTCATTCTCATCGATTGCTCCGCAAGCGCCCTTTTGGGGGCTCAAAACGGCGGCTACGGAGCAGCCGATGTGGGTTGGGACGTTGGTTAGGGGGCTTCGGGCGCTGTCTCGTGCATCGGGATGCGGACGCCGCGCTCCTTGGCGACCTCGACGGCGCGGTCGTAGCCGGCGTCGGCGTGGCGGATGACGCCCATGCCGGGGTCGTTGGTGAGCAGGCGTTCGAGTTTCTGCGCGGCGAGGTCGGTGCCGTCGGCGACCGAGACCTGGCCTGCGTGGATGGAGCGGCCGATGCCGACGCCGCCGCCGTGGTGCAGCGAGACCCAGGTGGCGCCGGAGGCGGTGTTAAGCAGGGCGTTGAGCATCGGCCAGTCGGCGATCGCGTCGGAGCCGTCGGCCATGGCCTCGGTTTCGCGGTACGGGGACGCGACGGAGCCGGAGTCGAGGTGGTCGCGGCCGATCACGATGGGCGCCTTGACCTTGCCTTCCTTGACGAGCTGGTTGAACAGCAGCCCTGCCTTGGCGCGTTCGCCATAGCCCAGCCAGCAGATGCGGGCCGGCAGGCCCTCGAATTCGACGCGCTCGGCGGCGGCGTCGATCCAGCGGTGCAGGTGCTTGTTCTCGGGGAAGAGCTCCTTGATGGCCTTGTCCGTGACCGCGATGTCCTCGGGGTCGCCGGAAAGGGCAACCCAGCGGAACGGGCCGAGGCCCTCGCAGAACAGCGGGCGGATGTAGGCCGGGACGAAGCCGGGGAATTCGAAGGCGCGGCTGTAGCCGCCCTTGCGGGCCTCGTCGCGGATGGAGTTGCCGTAGTCGAAGACCTCGGCGCCGGCGTCCTGGAACTCCACCATGGCCTGGACGTGCTTGGCCATCGAGGCCTGGGCCTTCTTGGTGAAGCCGTCCGGGTCTGCTGCGGCTTCGCGGTGCCATTCCTCGACCGTGATGCCCTCGGGGAGGTAGCTCAGCGGGTCGTGTGCGGAGGTCTGGTCGGTGACGATGTCGACCGTGAGCTCGCCGGCGTTGTGGCGGCGCAGGATTTCGGGGAAGACCTCGGCGGCGTTGCCGACGTAGCCCACGGACCAGCCGCGGCGCTCTTCCTTGGCTTTGAGGACCTTGGCGATGGCGGCGTCGAGGTCGGTTTCCACCTCGTCGAGGTAGCGCTTGC
>JBKKDK010000057.1:0-7814 GCA_046708245.1 Arthrobacter sp. | reverse complement strand
GGACGCAGGCCTGCAGCATGCCGGCATCCACCGTGCGGTCCGGTGCGCCGGCGGCGAAGGTTTCGCGGAGCGCGCCGCCCCACCCGAGGTCCGTGAGCCGGGCAAGCGCCCGTCCGCCGGCCACGCTTTCCTCCGGCTTGATCTTGCCCTTCACGTTCACGCCGAGCCGGTCCATGCCGCTGGGCCACTGCAGCCGCGGCTCCAGCGGCACGCCGGCGCGGCTCAGCGTCTGCCCGGCCGCTTCCGTGGCGGAGGCGGCAATGTCGGCCGGGAACCATTGGCCGGCGCAGTTGTCGCAGCGGCCGCAGGAGTGTGCGGTCTCGTCGTCGAGGACAGAGGTGATGTATTCCATCCGGCAGCCTGCGGTGTCCTGGTAGATGACCATGGAATCCTGTTCGTCCACCCGGGCCTCCGCGATCCGGCTGTACCGTTCGGCGTCGTAGGTCCAGGGCCGGCCGGTGGAGCGCCAGCCGCCGCCGACGCGTTCCACGGCGCCGTCGACGGCGAGCACTTTCAGCAGCAGTTCCAGCGGCGTGCGGCGCAGGTCCACCCGGGCCTCGAGCGCCACGGTGGACACGGCGGTCCCCGCTTCGGCGAGGGCGGTCAGGACTGCGGCGGCCTTTTCCTCCGAGGGCATCGACGCGGTGGCGAAGTACTGCCAGATGTCGCGGTCTTCGGAGCCGGGCAGCAGGAGGACGTCGGCGTTCGCCGCTCCTCGGCCGGCACGACCCACCTGCTGGTAGTAGGCCACCGGGGAGGACGGGGCGCCCAGGTGCACCACGAATCCGAGGTCAGGCTTGTCAAAGCCCATCCCGAGGGCGGACGTGGCCACGAGGGCCTTGACCTGGTTCTCTTTGAGGAGCTGTTCCGCGCGTTCCCGGTCCGCGGGATCGGTCCGGCCGGTGTAGGCGAGCACCTCGTGCCCGGCTTCGGCGAGGAGGCGGGCGGTGTCCTCCGCCGCGGACACCGTGAGCGTGTAGATGATGCCGCTGCCGGGCAGGTCCGCCAGGTGCGTCAGCAGCCAGCCCAGCCGGTCGCGGGAGTCCCGCAGGGTCAGTACGCCCAGCCGGAGCGACTCGCGGCCCAGGGCGCCGCGGATGGTGAGGACGCCGGCGCCCAGCTGCTCCTCGATGTCGTGGACCACCCGGGAGTTGGCCGTGGCGGTGGTCGCCAGGACCGGAACGGAATCGGGCAGCTGCGTGATCAGGTCCGCGATCCGCCGGTAGTCGGGGCGGAAATCGTGGCCCCAGTCGGAGATGCAGTGTGCCTCGTCGATCACCAGGAGCCCGGTGCGCCGGATCAGTTCGGGCAGCTGGTTCTCGCGGAACGAGGGGTTGGTGAGCCGTTCCGGCGAGACCAGCAGGACGTCGACCTCGTCGGCTGCCAGTTGCTCCCGGACGGTGTCCCACTCCAGCTGGTTGGCGGAGTTGATGGCCACGGCGCGGACCCCGGCCCGGGCGGCGGCCGCTACCTGGTCGCGCATCAGCGCCAAAAGCGGCGACACGATCAGGGTGGGCCCGGCGCCGCGGCGGCGCAGGAGCAACGAGGCGACGAAGTAGACCGCCGATTTTCCCCAGCCGGTGCGCTGCACCACGAGGGCGCGCCGGCCGCCGTCGACCAGCGCCTCGATGGCCTCAAACTGGCCGTCGTGGAACTCCGCCGCCGGGTGCCCGACCAGTTCCCGCAGCACTTCCTGGGCCTGCTCCCGGGTCCCGGAAGCACCGGCTGGTGCGGTGTTGGCGGCGGGAAGGAGTGCAGCGTTCTGGTTATTGGCCATTGCTTCAGTATCCCAGCACCCTCCGACAGCGGCGAAGCCCGGGTCCCGGCCAGGTGGATAAGCCGGTGAATAACCGGCGGACAGCCCCGGCGGACCGGCGCCGTCACTGCTCCCCCACAGGGCTTCGGGGGCTTCCACGTAAGATAAGACGCGTGACTATGGACAAACTCAAGACTTTTGACCTCTCGGCCTCCTTCAAGGCCTACGACGTACGCGGAATTGTGGGCGAATCCATCACCCCGGAAATCGTCGAGGCCGTCGGCGCGGCGTTCGTCGACGTGCTGGACCTGGCGGGGCAGACGGTGCTCGTCGGCGGCGACATGCGCCCCTCCTCCCCCGAGTTCAGCAAAGCCTTCGCCAACGGCGCCGCCAAGCGCGGAGCCAACGTCCAGCTGCTGGACCTGATCTCCACCGACGAGCTCTACTATGCCTGCGGCATCCTCGACGCGGCCGGCGCCACGTTCACCGCGAGCCACAACCCGGCGGAGTACAACGGCATCAAGATGGCCAAAGCCGGCGCCGTCCCGATCTCCTCGGAAACCGGGCTCCGCGAAATCCAGGCCCTGGCCGAGCAGTACCTCAACACCGGCACCATCCCGGCCGCCGCCAGCCGCGGCCTGATCGGCGTCCAGGACGTCCTGAAGGGCTACGCCGAATACCTGCGCAGCCTGGTGGACCTGGGCGGGTCACGGCCCCTGAAGGTTGTGGTGGACGCGGGCAACGGCATGGCCGGCCTGACCACCCCCGCGGTGCTTGGCGACGCCCTGCTGCCCAAGCTCCCGCTGGAGATCGTCCCGCTGTACTTCGAGCTCGACGGCAGCTTCCCGAACCACCCGGCCAATCCCCTGGAGCCGGAAAACCTGCGCGACCTGCAGGCCGCCGTCCTCGAGCACGGCGCGGACATCGGCCTCGCCTTCGACGGCGACGCCGACCGCTGCTTCGTCATCGACGAAAAGGGCGACCCCGTCTCGCCGTCGGCCATCACCGCGATGGTGGCCCGCCGCGAAATCGCCCGCGCCCAGGGTCTGGGCGAGGCAAACCCCACCGTCATCCACAACCTGCTGACCTCACGCGCCGTCCCCGAACTGGTCGAGCGCCACGGCGGCCGTGCGGTCCGCACCCGCGTGGGCCACTCCTTCATCAAGGCCGTTATGGCCGCGGAAGGCGCGATCTTCGGCGGCGAGCACTCGGCGCACTTCTACTTCCGTGACTTCTGGAACGCGGACACCGGCATGCTGGCCGCCATGCACGTCCTCGCCGCCCTGGGTGAGCAGGATGGCCCGCTCTCCGAGCTGGGCCGCGAATACGAGCCCTACCGGTCCTCCGGCGAGATCAACTCCGAAATCGAGGATAAAGCCGGGGCTGTGGAACGGGTCCGGCTGGACTTCCAGTCCGAGGACGTCGACGTTGACCACCTCGACGGCAGCACCTTCACCGCCACCGATGGCAGCTACTGGTTCAATCTGCGTCCCTCCAACACGGAGCCGTTCCTGCGCCTGAACGTCGAAGCCACCGACACCGCCACCATGGAACGCGTGCGCGACCGCGTCCTGGCGCTGGTGCGGGGCTAGGCGCCGGATGGAGACCCCCCAGACCGGACTGCGCACCGTCACAACAGGGCCGGACTCCCTGCAGCCCGCCGATCCTGCCGAGGACTCCTGGCGCGGATCGGTTCCGGAGGCCAGCGCCACCGACCTCGAAAACCTGCTGGGCACCGGCGTCGGAGCCGCCCAGGAGCAGCTGGAGCGCAACGGCGGCTTCCTGCCGTTCGCCCTCGTAGTTGAGAACGACGGCGAGGTTCGGCTCGTCGCGGTCACTCCCGCCGACGCCGCCGAAGGCACGGACGCGGACTTCGACGCGGACTCGATGATCAGCGACCTCACCGAGCTGCTGCGGCAGCACCGGGACGAGTTCCGCGCCGCCGCCATCGTCTGCGACATCACCCTGCTGGAAGAGGGCTCGGACGCCATCCACGTGGCAACCGAGCACCGGGACGGTTCCGTCTTCGCTGCCGTCCTGCCCTACTCCGTGGATCCCGAAACGCACGAATGGGCGTTCGGCCAGCTCGCCGCCGACACCAACGAGCCCGCCGTTTGGGTGGACTAGACCGCCCGTAGGCCGGTGCCATGAAAATCAACGCCTTCGCGGACGTGAGCCTGCGCGCCCTCATGGTGCTGGCCGCCGCCCCCGACGGCGGGCTCATGACCACCCAGGGCGTCGCCGACGCCGTCGGGACGCCCTACAACCACGTCAGCAAGGCCATGACGAAGCTTCGCGCACTGGGCCTGATCGACGTCGAACGCGGCCGGCACGGCGGCGCCCGGCTCAGCAGCGCAGGACGGGCCGCCACCGTGGGCCAGGTTCTGCGCCAGCTCGACACCCGCGCCGATCCGGCGGACTGCGTGGCGGCCACAGCCACGTGCCCGCTCATCAATGAATGCCGCCTCCGCCATGCCCTGGCCAAGGCGCGGGAGGCCTTCTACCGCGAGCTCGACGACGTTGTGGTCGCCTCGCTGCCCACCTCGCGCCAAATGGACCCGGTGTTCCGGGCCATCGGCCTGCGCCCGGGGCTCTGAACCGCGACACCTGCCGTGTGGTGACGCGGCCCGCCGGTGCCCAATCTGGGGAAAACCTTGGGTTTCGCCCCCGCAAGCGCCTCCTGGCGGGCCTGCGCATTGACTTCGCGGCCGCATGAGCGCACAAAGTACTAGGTAACGTCACCTCGCCGGTACTCTTTGTCCTTCCGGCCAGTCGAAGGGCCGATGATGAAGAGTATCCGAGCGCTTGCCACTGCCGGAGCCGGGGCGCTCCTGCTCACGTTCATCACTGCACCGGCGGCCCTTGCGGCGCCGACGGTGCTGGCGGTGCAGGCTGCGGCGGATACGTACACGTCGTCGTCGTCGCCCGGTACGGACTTCGGCACCAGCAGCTCGCTCGCGGTCTACGGCACCCCGGATGCCACCACGGTGCTGCGGTTCGAGCTCCCGGCGGCCCCGGCCGGGCAAACGCTGACCGGCGCGAGCCTGCGCATACGCACCACCAGCCTTGCCTCCGCCGGGTCCGCCAACACCCTTAACGTCCGCATGGCAGCCGACTCCTGGTCCGAGACCGGCACCCTCTACGCCAGCCGGCCCGCGGTCTCCGGACCCGTACTCGGGACCCTGCCCGGCGGCACCGTCGCCAACACCAGCTACGACATCGCCCTCGACGCGGGCGTGATGGCCGGCTGGACCGGTTCCAGGACCCTGGCCCTGACCGGCACCGGCACCGACAGCTCCTGGTTCTGGTCGCGCCAGGCCTCCGCCGCGCTGCGCCCCGTCCTCAACCTCACCTACACAGACTCCGCGGCGCCCGACACCACGGCGCCCGGCGCGCCCGGGGCCTTGGCCGCCACGGTCACCGGAACCACGGTGGGACTGTCCTGGACCGCCGCCACGGACGACGTCGGCGTCACCGGCTACACCGTCCACCGCTCCACCATGTCCGGCTTCACACCCTCAACCTCCACCCGGATCGCCGACGCCACCGGGCTCAGCTACAGCGACCCCAACCGCCCCGCCGGAACCTGGCACTACCGCGTCACCGCCGCCGACGCCGCCGGAAACACCGGCACCGGATCCAACGAAGCCGCCGCCACCATCCAGCCCGCTGCCGGTGGGGCCGCGACCGTGCTGGCTGTCGGCGACATCGCTTGTGCCCCCGGCTCAGTGGTCACATCGTCGGCGTGCCGCCATGGCGACGTCGCCGCGGTGGTCGCTGCCCAGTCGCCCGACCGGTTCATCGCCCTCGGTGACCTGCAGTACCAGAACGCCACGCTGGCGGAGTTCATGGGTGCCGGCAGCTACAACGAGAAATTCGGCGCCCTCAAACCGATCACCCTTCCAATACTCGGCAACCATGAATACCTCGACAGCACCCGCGGCTATTTCGACTACTTCTACGGCCCCGGTGTCACGACTGGCGCATTCGGGCCGCGTCCGGACGGCTACTACGCAACGACGATCGGGGCGTGGACCTTCATCGCCTTGAACAGCGAGTGCGGACCAGGCGGGGTGACGGGTGGATGCGGCGTCGGCAGCCCGGAGTATTTGTGGCTTCAGGATCGTCTTACCAACTCGCCGACAGCGTGCACGCTCGTGGCGGCGCACCATCCGCGCTGGTCAACGGGGGTTAACCACGGTTCGTACCCGGAGCTGGGAGCAATGTGGGACCTCATGGCCACCCACGGCGTCGACGTCGTCGTCTCCGCGCACAACCATGTGAGCGAGGTCTTCAAGCCGATCGGCGTTTCCGGCTCGGGTGCGGCGCCGAGCCTCTCTCCAACCGGGATCCGGTCGTTTACGGCAGGCGGCGGCGGGTCGAACCTTCAGCAACTGACGCCGAACAGCAACCCTCTCCTGACGGCGATGGAGGCCCGCGCCAGCAACGCCTTCGGGCCGCTCAAATTGACCCTGAACGAGACCTCTTACGCCTGGCAGTTCCTCCCCGTGCCCGGAATGAACTTCACGAACATGGGGACCACGGGGTCCTTCTCCGGCAGCGACACCTGCCACTGACACTGCCCGCTGGCAACGCCGCCGCGCCCGGGAATCCTGCCGATTTGGCATTGATTTCTACGCCGTGTAGAACTAGGGATTAGATACTCGTATTTCAAATGCAAGTATCGCCGCGGTCCGGTTCAAGACGCCGGGCCACTATCTCAGGAGTCAACATGCTCTCGGACAAATCCTTCCCCGTCATCGAGGCCACCCTGCCGCTCGTCGGTTCCCGGATCGGGGACATCACGCCCAAGTTCTACGCCCGCCTCTTCGCCGCCCACCCCGAACTGCTGGACGGCCTGTTCAGCCGTTCCAACCAGCGCTCGGGCAACCAGCAGCAGGCCCTCGCCGGAAGCATCGCCGCTTTCGCCAGCCACCTGGTCAACAACCCCGGTACCCTGCCCGAGACCGTGCTCGCCCGGATCGCCCACCGCCACGCCTCCCTCGGCATCACCGAACCGCAGTACCAGGTGGTCTATGAGCACCTCTTCGCCGCCATCGCCGATGATCTGGCCGAGGTCATCACCCCGGAAATCGCCGCGGCCTGGACCGAGGTGTTCTGGCTGATTGCCGACGCGCTTATCAAGCTCGAAAAGGGCCTCTATGCCGCCCAGGCCAACGGCAGGATGTGGGCCCCCTGGACGGTCACCGCCAAGACCCCCGCCGGCACCGGCTCCGCGACGTTCACCCTGGCCCCGGCCGACGACACCCCGGTCACCGCCGCCCTGCCGGGCCAGTACGTCAGCGTCAAGGTCACGCTCCCGGACGGCGTCCGCCAGGTCCGGCAGTACTCGCTGTCCGGCGACGCCGGCACCAGCCGCAGCTTTACTACCAAGAAGGACGACGGCGGCGAGGTCTCCCCCGTGCTGCACGGCAGCGTCCAGGTGGGCGACGTCCTCGAAATCTCCAACCCGTACGGCGAAATCACCCTCAAAGACGGCGACGGTCCGGTGGTCCTGGCCTCGGCCGGGATCGGCTGCACGCCCACCGCGTCCATCCTGCGCTCCCTCGCGGACTCCGGCTCGGACCGCCAGGTCCTGGTCCTGCACGCCGAACGCGACCTGGACAGCTGGGCGCTCCGCAGCCAGATGACGGACGACGTCGCACGCCTCGACGGCGCCGACCTCCAGCTCTGGCTCGAGCGGCCGGCCGCCGGCGCCAACGAGGGGTTTATGTCCCTGCGTGAAGTGGACCTGCCGGCCAACGCAGCACTGTACCTGTGCGGGCCGCTGCCGTTTATGAAGAGCATCCGCAACGAGGCCATCAACGCGGGAATCCCGGCCACGAAGATCCACTACGAGGTCTTCGGCCCGGACATCTGGCTCGCCAGCTAGCCCCGGCCTGCCTGGCGGGCAGCTCAGGGCGGATGAGGGCTTGCCGTTCGCCCTGTTCTGCCCGCGGGGGGCGCGACGCGGCCGCGGCACAAAACGACGCCGGGCCCCCCCCCGATTGAAAGGGGGGGGGGGGGGGGAGAGGGGGGACCCCCCCCCGGGGGGGAT
>JBKKDK010000056.1:0-5353 GCA_046708245.1 Arthrobacter sp. | reverse complement strand
ACCTCACCAAGGTGTGGCCGCACTCTGACTACCCGCTGATCCACGTGGGCACCATGGAGCTGAACAAGAACCCGGAGAACTACTTCGCGCAGATCGAGCAGGCCACCTTCGCGCCGTCGAACTTCGTGCCGGGCATCGCCGCTTCCCCGGACAAGATGCTGCAGGCCCGCATCTTCTCCTACGCGGACGCGCACCGTTACCGCGTGGGCACCAACCACGCGCAGATTCCGGTGAACCTGCCCATGAGCCAGGTCAACAACTACAGCCAGGACGGCGCCGGCCGCTACCACTTCAACGCCCCCTCGGTCCCGGTCTACGCGCCGAACTCCGTGGGCGGCCCGGCGGCCGTGGAGCCTGCCGTTGCGGGCGGCGGCTGGGAGAACGACGGCGCGCTGACGGTCTCCGCGCACTCCCTGCACGCTGAGGACAGCGATTTCGGCCAGGCCGGCACGCTGTACCGCGAGGTCTTCAACGACGGCGAGAAGGCCCGCCTGCTGGACACCGTCACCGGTGCCGTCAGCGGCGTCAAGAACGCCGACATCAAGGAACGTGCCATCCAGTACTGGACCAACGTCGACGCCGGGTTCGGCGCCAAGCTGCGCGCCAACCTCGGTGCCGGCCAGGTCGAGTCCGACGCCGAGGCGGCCAACAAGGTCTAACCCGCCGCTGCCTCCGCAGTTCCGGCATCCAACACCCCGTCACAGTTCACTGTGGCGGGGTGTTGGCCATTTTCCACATACGTGCCGTGCCCCCTCGCCGCGCGGCCCGCTGTGTCCCTACGATTCATGAATGACCCCATTCGAAGGCATCCCCGATGCCGCTTTCCGGTTCTATGCCGATCTCGAACACAACAACAACCGCGACTGGTGGCTGGAGCACAAGCCAACTTACGACGCCGCGGTGAAAGAGCCCCTGACCCTGCTGCTTGCCGAACTGGCACCTGCCTTCGGCGAAGCCAAGCTGTTCCGGCCCAACCGGGACGTCCGGTTCTCCCTCGACAAATCGCCCTACAAGACGGCCCAGGGGGCGTTCGCGGCCACGGCGGAGGGCGTGGGCTTCTACCTCCAGCTCAGCGCTGACGGCCTGCTCATCGGGGCGGGCTGCCACACGCACACGCCGGCCCAGCTGGCCCGGTTCCGCAGTGCCGTCGACGCCGGATCCAGCGGCGCGGAGCTGGTGGAGATCGTGCAGGGCGTGGAGTCGGCGGGCTTCGAGGTGGAGGGCGAGAGCCTCAAGACGGTACCGCGCGGATTCGACAAAGACCATCCGCGCGCCGGGCTGCTCAAGCACAAGTCGCTCACAGCAGGAGCGGACCTGGGCCAGCCCGGCTGGCTCTCCACGCCGGAAGCCTCCGCGGAGGTCGCCCGGCGCTGGGAGGAGCTGCGGCCCCTGGTGGAGTGGATCAACCGTTACGCCGCCCCCTGACAGGAGGTGTCCGGACAAACGCCAAAGTCGCCGGATCCGCGCCAATCCGCGGGACTTTTCCAGCGAATTCGCACGTCTCCGGCGACTTCGATTGTTTCGGGACCAGATGCTCCCGGTCAGGAGCGGGTGAGCGCGTCCTCGTCGTCCGCAGCCCGTCCGGCGGCAGCATCGGCATCGGCTGTGCCGTTTACGGATGCCTTGGCCTCGGCGAACTTCTCGTTCAGCCGCGAGTGGCGCTGGCCGTAGGAGAAGTAGATGATCACGCCGATCACGAGCCAGACGGCGAAGAAGATCCACGTCTCCACCGCCAGGTTCGTCATGAGGTAGAGGCACAGCACGGCCGAGACGATCGGGAGCACCTTGCCGAACGGCACACGGAACGCAGGCTTCAGGTCCGGGCGCTTCTTGCGCAGCACCAGGATGCCCAGGCTCACCATCACAAACGCGGACAGCGTGCCGATGTTGATCATTTCCTCCAGCAGGTCCACGTTCGTCAGCCCGGCCACGAGGGCCACGCCGGCGCCGCAGATGATCTGCAGGCGGACCGGCGTTGCGCGGGTGGCGCTGGTCTTGGACAGGGAGCGCGGCAGCAGGCCGTCGCGGCTCATGGCCAGGACCACGCGGGAGAGCCCCATCAGCAGCACCATGATCACCGTGGTGAGTCCCACGAGGGACCCGAAGGCGATCACCTTGGCAGCGTCGGTGTTGCCCACGGCTTCGAAGGCGGTGGTGAGGGTCGGATTCTCGGCTTCGGCCAGCTTGGTGTAGGACACCATGCCGGTCAGGGCCAGCGACACCAGGATGTACAGAACGGTGACGACGGCGAGGCCGCCAAAGATGCCGCGGGGCAGCGTCTTCTGCGGGTTCTTGACCTCTTCGGCCGAGGTGGCCACCACGTCGAAGCCGATGAAGGCGAAGAAGACCAGGGCGGCGCCGGCAAAAATGCCCAGCGTGCCGTACTGCGCGGGGGCGGCGCCGGTCAGGAAGCCGAAGAACGACTGCTTGAGGACGTCGGCGGCTCCGGTGCCGCCGGTCGGCTCAGAGGCCGGCACGAACGGCGCATAGTTCTCGAACTTCACGTAGGTGAAGCCCACCACGATCACGAACAGCACCACGGCGATCTTGATCAGCGTGAAGACGTTGCCGACGCGGGCGGACAGCTTGGTCCCCAGCACCAGCAACACGGTGAACACGGCCACAATCAGGAACGCACCCCAGTAGAGATCCACGCCGCCGAGGGAGATGGACGGCGGAATGTCGACGCCCATCAGCGCGAACACCTTGCTGAGGTAGATGCCCCAGTACTTGGCGATCACGGCGCCGGCGGTGAACAGTTCCAGGATCAGGTTCCAGCCGATGATCCAGGCGAGCAGCTCACCCATGGTGGCGTACGTGAACACGTAGGCGGAGCCTGCCACAGGAATCGCGGTGGCGAATTCGGCGTAGCACATGATGGCCAGCGCGCACGTGACGGCGGCGATGGCGAAGGAAATGGTCACGGCCGGTCCGGAGAAGTTCGCGGCGGCCTTGGCTCCGACGGAGAAGATACCGGCGCCGACAGCAACGGCGACGCCCATAATCATGAGGTCCCAGGTACTGAGCGACCGCTTGAGCTTACGTCCCGGTTCATCGGCGTCAGACATGGACTGCTCGATGGTTTTGGTCCGGAATAGGTTCATAGGAAAGTCCACAATCTCGATAGCTTGTTGGAAACAGACCTGTCTATAGTAGTGTCCATCCAGTGGACGGCCACTTTTGTCCCACATACTGAGACGCGGCCGTGGGCGTGCCCGGCCGGTCCCGCCCGGCTCAGACGGGCCAGTCCATCAGCGTGGAACGGATCAGGAAGCGCTTGCCCTCGGGCGCTTCCACCGAGAATCCGCTCCCCCGGCCCGGGACCACGTCGACTGTCAGGTGGGTGTGGCTCCAGAAGTTGAACTGCTCCCGGGACATCCAGAATTCCACCGGCTGGGGCTGCAGCCCGGCCGAGATGTCGAACAGTCCCAGCTGCACGTCCGAGTCCCCCGTGATGAACTCCCCTGCCGGATAGCACATCGGCGAGGAACCGTCGCAGCAGCCGCCGGACTGATGGAACATCAGCGGCCCGTGCTGGAGCCACAGCTTCCGCAGCAGTTCCACGGCCTCCGGGGTCAGTGCCACCCGGGAGAAGTCCTCGCCTGGGCGGGTCACAGCTGCGTCGAGCCTGGTCTGGGTCATGGGGTTTCTCCCTGGCTGGTCCGGAAAGTGGTGCGGGCGGGGCGGATCTGCGCGATCTGCCCCGCCCGGGTCTGGTGCGGCTTAGAAGAAGCCGAGCTTGTTTTCGTTGTAGCTGACCAGCAGGTTCTTGGTCTGCTGGTAGTGGTCCAGCATCATGGAGTGGTTCTCGCGGCCGATGCCGGAGGACTTGTACCCGCCGAACGCGGCCCCCGCCGGGTATGCGTGGTAGTTGTTGACCCACACGCGGCCGGCCTGGATCTCGCGGCCGGCGCGGTAGGCGACGTTGCCGTTGCGGGACCAGACGCCGGCGCCGAGGCCGTACAGGGTGTCGTTGGCGATGCCCATGGCGTCGCTGTAGTCGCTGAAGCGGGTCACGGACACCACCGGGCCGAAGATCTCCTCCTGGAAGATCCGCATCTTGTTGTGGCCCTCGAAGATGGTGGGCTGGACGTAGTAGCCGCCGGCGAGCTCGCCGGACAGTTCGGCCCGGGCGCCGCCGGTGAGCAGCTTGGCGCCTTCCTGCTTGCCGATGTCGATGTAGGAGAGGATCTTCTCCAGCTGGTCGTTGGAGGCCTGGGCCCCGAGCTGGGTGTCGGTGTCCAGCGGGTTGCCCTGGATGATCTTCTGCACCCGGGCCACGGCGTCGGCCATAAAGGAGTCGTAGATGCCGTCCTGGACCAGGGCGCGGGACGGGCAGGTGCAGACTTCTCCCTGGTTGAAGGCGAAGAGCGTGTAGCCCTCGTGGGCCTTGTCGTAGAACGCGTCGTTGCTGGCCGCGACGTCGTTGAAGAAGATGTTCGGGCTCTTGCCGCCCAGCTCCAGGGTGACCGGAATCAGGTTCTGGCTGGCGTACTGGCTGATCAGGCGGCCGGTGGTGGTTTCCCCGGTGAACGCGATCTTGCGGATGCGGGGGCTGGAGGCCAGCGGCTTGCCGGCCTCGACACCGAAGCCGTTGACGACGTTGACCACGCCGGCGGGCAGGATGTCGCTGATGAGTTCCATCAGCACCAGGATGGAGGACGGCGTCTGCTCGGCAGGTTTGAGGACCACGGCGTTGCCGGCCGCGAGGGCCGGGGCGAGCTTCCAGACGGCCATGAGGATCGGGAAGTTCCAGGGGATGATCTGGCCCACGACGCCGAGCGGCTCGTGGTAGTGGTAGGCGGTGGTGTCGTCGTCGAGCTGGGACAGCCGGCCCTCCTGGGCGCGGACCGCCGAGGCGAAGTAGCGGAAGTGGTCGGCGGCGAGCGGGATGTCGGCGTTGAGGGTTTCGCGGATCGGCTTGCCGTTGTCCCAGGATTCGGCGACGGCGAGCATCTCGGTGTTCTCGTCGATGCGGTCGGCGATCTTGTTCAGGATCGCGGCGCGTTCGGCGACGGAGGTCTTGCCCCAGGACGGTGCGACCTTGTGGGCCGCGTCCAGCGCCAGCTCGATGTCTTCGGCAGTGCCGCGGGCCACTTCGCAGAAGGCCTTGCCGGTGACGGGGGTGATGTTCTCGAAGTACTGGCCCTTGACCGGGGCAAGCCACTCGCCGCCGATCCAGTTCTCATAGCGGTCCTTGAACGTGACCTTCGAGCCCTCGGTACCGGGCTGTGCGTAGACAGTCATTGCAGCTCCTTTGCTGTGCAAGATTGATGGCGGCCGAATGTCGGCGCCGCCGTTGCGTTCAGCCTAGGAGCAAGGAGGTTGCAGTCAGGTTGCGACCCTGTGACCC
>JBKKDK010000055.1:0-6270 GCA_046708245.1 Arthrobacter sp. | reverse complement strand
CACCCCTCGTGGCGGCGGGGGCGGCCGGCTACGCGGAGCGGCTCAACGCGGTCGTCGGCCCGTTCCTGGCGCCTTGCGGCGCCGCCTGGGCCATCCGCAAGGACGCCTTCGGCGGAGCCGTCGCCGTCATCGAGACGGCGCAGGCATCCGGCCTGGCGCACATGGAACCGACCCCTGCCAACGCGCTCCGGGCGCACAGCTACGGCTGCGGCCAGCTGATCGCAGCCGCCCTGGATGCCGGCGCCACGGAGATCGTGCTGGGCGTGGGCGGTTCCGCGATGAGCGACGGCGGCAGCGGCGCGCTGCGGGCCCTGGGCCTCAAGCCGCTGGACGCCGCAGGCAACGTGGTGCCCCTGGGCGGCGGTTCGCTGGGCGAGGTGGCCTCCGTGGACGTCAGCGGACTCGACCCCCGACTGGCCAAGGTGAAGTTCCGGATCGCCGTGGACGTGCAGAGCCCGCTGTACGGACCCGACGGAGCCGCCCACGTCTTCGGCGCGCAGAAGGGCGCCGACGAGGACGCGATGGAGCTGCTCGACGCGGGCCTGCGCAACTGGGCCTCGGTGCTGCGAGAGTCCACCGGCCGGGACGTCAACGTCGCCGGCGCCGGAGCGGCCGGCGGGTTCCCGGCGTCGTTCCTGGCCTTCAGCGACGCCGCGCTGGAAGGCGGGTTCCAGCTTGTGGCCGGGCTTACCGGGCTTGCGGAAAAACTCGCCGGGGCGGACCTCGTCATTACCGGGGAGGGGTCGATGGATTCGCAGTCGCTCACCGGGAAGGCGCCGATCGGGCTCGCGGACGCCGCCCGGGACCTCGGCATCCCGGTGATTGTAGTGGCCGGACGCATCCTGGTGACCTTTGAGGACCTCGCCGCGCACGGCGTGGTTGCCGCCGCGCAGCTGCTGGATGTCGCGGCGAGCCCGGCGGACGCCGTCGCGAACGCCGCCACGTACCTCACCCGGGCCACCAGCCAGGTCCTCGAGGGCGCCTAAGGCCTCAGGCGCCGGTCTCATAGTGCGGCTCGGCCACCGGCTTGGATTCCGGTGAGCCCTTCTCGCGGAGGTACACCGAGGCGCCTACCAGCACGGCGACGGCCAGGAACTCGCTCTGCCAGTTCTGGAACGACTCGAACCAGAACCGGCTCGTCGCGACAAATTCCAGCACCGTGACCGCCGGTTGGCCGTGGCTTTGCTGCTTGCTGCTGTACTCCTCGCTGCCGCCGATCGCGTGGAGCACAAAGGAGGCCAGGAAGAGCAGCAGGAACATCATTGACAGGGAGTGTTCGTAGAGCTTGAGGACCCAGCCTCCGCGCTTCACCGGCCACGGGGTGGCTGCCTTGATGGCCGCATCCCGCGGGTCCTCGTCCTGCGGGGCGTCCTTGCCCATTGGCTTCGACTCCGACGACCCCCTCTGGAACAGGAAGACCGTCAGGATGACGTACATGCCCATCTGCAGGAACTCGGACTCCCAGTTCTCGAACGTCGCCTCGAGGAATGCCCCGGTGCCGAGGTACCCAAGCACTGAAACGGCCGCCTCGCCGTGGGTGATCTGGTCCTCGCTGTACTCGGCGGCGCCGCTGACGATCATTCCGCCGAAGAAGACGACGAACAATCCGATGTTGGCCAGCAGCAGCCCGTGTTCCTTGACCCACTTGCCCATGGTTCCTCCTGGGGGGACGCTGCGCTGATGATGAGCGGTGCTTGTCATGTTGTTTTATCTTTTCCGTGCCGGCGGAGCCTGGCCGGTACGTAGACGAGCAGGACCAGCAGTGCCGCCAGCAGCAGCGCCCCGGCGGTGAGTCCCGCCGTCCGACCCGCCGTGACGTCGAAGACCATCGCGGAGGTCCCGACGCTGAGGAGCCCGACGCCGGCCAGGGCCACCTTGGCGATCTTGTCGGCGCTGGACACCAGGGTGGCCTTGAGCCGCAAGCGGAACAGGCGCCGGTGGACGCTGACCGGGAGCAGGATCAGCGCAGTGGTGAGCGCGGCCAGCGCCACGTTCGCCAGGTAGAGGTTGGTCTGGAAGTCGTCCAGCGTCTCGAACCGCGCCTGGAACGGCAGGGTGAGGAGGAAGCCCGCGAGGATCTGCACGCCGGTCTGCAGTACCCGGAGTTCCTGCAGAAGTTCCATCCAGTTGCGGTCCATTTTTTCTTCGACGGACTCGTTTCTGCCGTCCTGGGGAGGGCTATCTGAATCGGACACGGGGTAAAACCTCCGGGGGTAGCGGATCGGGACTGCGGGCGGCAGCTAACACTCAACCTAGGCTTGAGGCTTGCTAAATTCAAGCTGGTACTAAGTCTGCTGACTATTTTTCCGGGTAGGGTGGAACTGTTTACTCCGCTGGGATATTTTCGAGGAGCCGGTTCGCGCCGGCCACGAAAAAGTCTTTGGAAACCGACACGTTGGGTAGGTGGACTATGAGTGATCCAAGCAAGCAGCAGGACCAGCCGCGGGACCCCAGGAGCGGCTACTATTCCGGGTCCTTCCCGGAACAGGTCCAGGAGCAGCCCGGCCTCACCGCGCCCATGGAGCCGAAGCCGGACCACGGCGAGGAGAGCTACCGGGGCAGCGGCGCCCTTGAGGGCAAGGCCGCGCTGATCACCGGCGGAGACTCGGGGATCGGCAAGGCCGTGGCCATCGCTTTCGCCCGCGAAGGGGCCGACGTCGCGATCTCCTACCTGCCGGAGGAGGAAGCGGACGCGCAGGACACCGCGGAATGGATCCGGAAGGCGGGCCGGAAGCCGCTGCTTCTTCCGGGTGACGGCCGGAGTGAAGAGTTTGCCGGCAGCATCGTAAAGGACGCGCTGGCCGAGTTTGGCCGCCTCGACGTCCTGGTCCTGAATGCGGCCTACCAGAAGAACCGCGACAGCTTCGAGTCGCTGCCCACCGAGGAATT
This sequence comes from Arthrobacter sp., assembly GCA_046708245.1. Lineage (GTDB taxonomy): Bacteria > Actinomycetota > Actinomycetes > Actinomycetales > Micrococcaceae > Arthrobacter. The sequence continues at coordinate 3,381 of JBKKDK010000055.1, read as the reverse complement.
CGACCGGGTCTTCCAGACCAACCTCTACTCGCTGATCTGGACGGCCCGCGCGGCTGTCCCGCATCTGTTGCCCGGCGCCTCCATCATCACGACGGCGTCCATCCAGGCGTTCAACCCCTCGCCGCAGCTCATTGACTACGCCATGACCAAGGCGGCGCAGGTCGCCTTCACCAAGGCCTTGGCGCTGGAGCTTGGGCCGCAGGGGATCCGCGTGAACGCCGTGGCCCCGGGCCCCATCTGGACCCCCCTGATTCCCGCGACGGAATGGCCGGACAAGCTGCCGTCCTTCGGCCAGGACACGCCGCTGCAACGGGCCGGCCAGCCCGCCGAGCTTGCGCCGGCGTACGTGCTGCTCGCCTCCGACCACGGCTCCTACATCTCCGGCGCGGTGCTTCCCGTCACCGGCGGCAAAGGCCTCTGAACCATCCCGATTTCCAGCACGTCCGTTTCCCACCCACCAGGAGGAATGACATGACGCAGGACAACCAGCAGGACCCCATCGAAGAAGCCGGCGGTTACGGAACACCGACCGCGGAGCAGGAAATGCCCGGCGGTGACACGAAGAAGTTCGCGCAGCCCCGTGAAGAGGAGGCGTTCGACGCCGCGGGCCTGAGCCAGGACAGCCCCGACGGCGAGACCTACCCCGCCGGCGCACCGGACCTCAGCCAGTTCGGCGCAGAAGACCAAGACAGTGCAGGAGAACCCGGAGCAGGACGCTTCGGAGGAACGGAGGAACAAATGAGCTCAGAAAACGCGAGCACGGAGCCCGGATTCGACGTCGAGGCCCCGTCCGCGGAGGCCGAGATGGACGCAAACAACACGGAGCAGCCCGACACCGGGCGGCCCTTCTCCTCGGAACCGGGCCAGGACGCAGCCGGACTGCCCGACGGCTCCGGCACCGACCTCCCCGACAGCAAGTCCCCCAAGGACAGCGGCGACGACGAGGAACCCTTCGACGCCGGCTAAACCGCCCGTCCCCGGGCACCCGGGCAGCCGAAAGGCCGGCGTCCCGCCACCATCTGGTGGCCGGGCGCCGGCCTTTCGCGTGAAAGCCGCGGGCCGCTAGCGCCGCTTCCTGGGAGCGCGTTTCGCGGCAGCGTTCGCCGCGGACCGTACCGCTGCCACCGCGGCGGGCTCCTCGGTTTCCGGCTCCGCGACCGTGCCGCGGGCCTTCGCGATCGCCTTCATACCGTGGTAGATCACCAGCGCCGCCGCGGAACCCAGCGCGATGCCGGTGAACTTCAGGTCGCCAATAGTCCAGGTGTAGTCCGCGATGCCCACGATCAGCGCGACGGCGGCCGTGGTCAGGTTCACCGGGTTGGAGAAGTTCACCTTGTTCTGGACCCAGATCTTCACGCCGAGGACGCCGATCATGCCGTAGAGCATCGTGGCCGCGCCGCCCAGCACACCGGCGGGGACGGTTGCGATGAGTTCGCCGAACTTGGGCGAGAAGCTGAGGATCACCGCGAAGCCGCCGGCCACCCAGTAGGCCGCCGTGGAATAGACCTTCGTGGCCGCCATGACGCCGATGTTCTCCGCGTACGTGGTGGTGCCGGAGCCGCCGCCCATGCCGGCCAGCACGGTGGCTGCGCCGTCGGCCATCAGCGCCCGTCCGGAGACGCCGTCGAGGTTCTGGCCGGTCATGGCGGACACGGACTTCACGTGGCCGATGTTCTCGGCAACCAGCACCAGCACAACGGGGACGAACAGGCCGACGACGCCGAGGTGGAATTCGGGGGTCTGGAAATGCGGCAGCCCGATCCAGGCCGCGCCGTCCATCTTCGAGTAGTCCACTTCACCGCGGAGCATCGCGACGATGTAGCCCACCACCACGCCGACCAGGATGCTCAGGCGGCCCAGGATGCCGCGGAACAGGACGCTGACCAGGATGATCGTGGCCAGGGTGATCAGGGCCGTGATCGGGGCGGCATCGAAGTTGTTCTTCGCCGCGGGGGCCAGGTTAAGGCCAATGAGCGCCACGATGGCACCGGTGACGATCGGCGGCATCAGCCGGTTGATCCAGCCCGCACCGAACTTCTGCACCACCGCGCCGATGATGGCGAGCCCGACGCCGGCCAGCACCACGCCGCCCAGCGCACCGGCAACGCCGTACTGCTGCTGGGAGGCCATGATCGGGGCGATGAAGGCAAAACTGGAACCAAGGTAGCTCGGCACCTTGCCCTTCGTGATGACGAGGAACAGCAGCGTGCCGATACCGGAGAAGAACAAGGTGGTGGCAGGCGGCATGCCGGTGATGATCGGAACCAGGAAGGTGGCACCGAACATGGCCACCACGTGCTGCATGCCGACGCCGATGGTCAAGGGCCAGGCGAGCCGCTCATCGGGCCTGACGACCTCGCCGGGGCGGATGGACCTGCCGTTGCCGTGGAGTTTCCATTTGGTACCGAGCATGCTCATGACCGGAGCCTTTCAAAGAATGTATGGCGGGGCGGGAAGGAATCTTCCGGAGCAACTTTACCGCGCCCGTGTTTGGCGCACGCCCGGCGGGTGTGCCGGTGTGCCCGACGTCACGGGACGCCACGGGAAGCAGACAGCGGCAGCCGAAGTTGCAACGATGGACAGGATAGACCCCGGCCTCCCGGCCGGACAGGCAACCGAAAGGGACGCGAATGACGATCGCCCACGATGAAGCAGTAATCGACGCCGCCGCGGTGGACGCCATCTTTGCCGAGGCACGCACGGCCAACGCCTTTACCGGCCAGGTCACCGACGAACAGGCCCGCGCCATCTACGAGCTCACTAAGTTCGGGCCGACCGCCTTCAACTCGCAGCCGCTGCGCGTGACCTACGTCCGCTCCGCCGGGGCCCGGGACACCCTCGTCGATGCCTTGTCCAGCGGCAACCGGGCCAAAACCGCCTCGGCACCCCTCGTCGCGGTCCTCAGCTACGACACTTCCTGGCAGGAGCAGTGGGACACCTTCCTGCCCGGGTACAACGCACCCAAGGCCATGTACGACGCCGCGCCGGAGCTCGCCGCGGCCACGGGCAACAACAATGCCCACTTGCAGGCCGGCTACTTCATCCTGGCGGTCCGCTCGCTCGGCTTCTCGGCCGGTCCCATGACGGGCGCGGACTTCGCGAAGATCGACGCGGCGTTCTTCCCCGACGGCGGCCAGAAGAGCTTCCTGGTGGTCAACATCGGCCAGCCGGCCGAGGACGCGTGGGGCGCGGCGAAGCCAAAGTTCGCGTACGAGGACGTCGTCCGCACGGTCTGACCCGTTCCGGCGCTGGTCGCGCGGAGGTGCCTCCGGCGCTGGTCGCGCGGAGGTGCCACCGGCCCCATGGGGGGCAGGCCGGAGGCACTCGGGCCGCTATTATGCCCGTGTCGCAAGGCCGCATCCGGAGCCCCTTTTATTTTAA
>JBKKDK010000054.1:0-5973 GCA_046708245.1 Arthrobacter sp. | reverse complement strand
GAGCCGCAGCGCCGAAGACCCTGTCGACCGGCGCATCCTGTTCCGGGCCGCAGGCATAGCAGGAATCGGCGGCGCCGCGACGCTGCTCGCCGGCTCACCGGCCCACGCATCCAGGGATTCGGAGAATTCCGGCAAGGGTCCCAGCGACGGGGCCATCCTGAACTTCGCCCTCAACCTTGAATACCTCGAAGCGGAGTTTTACCTGCGCGCCGTCACAGGCAGGGGCCTGAGCGACGGACTCACGGACGGCAAGGGCCGCAAAGGCGGCGTCACCGGCGGCGCGCAGGTCCCCTTCAAAGCCGGCAGCCTGATCGAAAAATACGCCAGGGAGATAGCCGCCGACGAAGAAGCCCATGTCAAGTTCCTCCGCACCGCACTGGGAAAATCCGCCGTTTCCCGACCCCAGATTGACCTGGAAGCCAGCTTCACCGCCGCCGCCATGGCCGCCGGTCTGATATCGGCCGGCCAGACCTTCGACCCCTTCGCCAACGAAGCGAACTTCCTCCTCGGTGCGTTCATCTTCGAGGACGTCGGCGTCACCGCCTACAAGGGAGCAGCCCCACTGATCGATAACAAAACATACCTCGAAGCCGCCGCCGGCATCCTCGCCGTCGAGGCCTACCACGCCGGAATCATCAGAACCACCCTCTACGCCCGCGACCTGCAGATGCCCGCCCAGGCCATCTCCGACGCCCGGGACAGCCTCGACGGCTCCGCCGACCTTGACCAGGGCATCGGCACCAAAGACACCGCCAATCTCGTTACCACCGACGCCAACGGCATCGCCTTCAGCCGCAGCCCCGGACAGGTCCTGAACATCGCCTACCTCACCCGCAAGAAGGCACGCGAAGGAGGGTTCTTCCCCAAGGGCGTCAACGGCGACATCGACACCAGCGCCGCCCACTCATAACATCGACAGGCAAAGTGGAAGGAACCACCAGGATCAGGGGCCGGCGGACGTCCGAGGGCGTTTATCTCTCGTAACGAGCGTCGACCGCCCCGGGGTGGCGAGGAACGCGCCGTCTCGGGGCAACGCCCGGGACTGACGCCTTTGTCGCGCTGGTGGTCTGGGGCCACCAGCGCATCCGGCCAGTGGCTGATACCTGGCTGCGGCCCGACGTTGTGGTGGGTGTTCGTCCCTGCCAGCCCGAACCGCCCGCACCCGAAGGAACGCAGGCCGGAAGGCAGCTTACTTATGCACCGCGGGACTGCTACCGTGAACATCCACCCGCGAGTGGTGGATCCTGGAGTCGATGATGAGCACGAATGAGACAGGCCACGACCGCGGCGGCGACGATCCTGCCGGCGACCAGAAGCTGACGGGTCCTGCTGGCGTCGGCCGCGATGGAACCATTCCCGGCTCAGCGGAGGGTGTGGGGCTCGGTGCGGGCACGGAGCCCAACACTTTCGAGCCGGAAGACGATCCGGACGCTACCGCCGAAGCGGCCGAGGACATCGAAGACTCCCGCTGAGGAGACCTCCGTCCCCGTTATGTCCGGTGCGGCTGGGCGTGTCGTTGAGTCCCCGTGTGGGATCCGGATGCGGCGGAACCGGCCCCGGATCAGGTACAGGCAAGGGACCGGGTGCGGGATTCGGATCCGGAACGGGGCCGGGCGGGACCGGTGACGTCGGGTCCGGGAAGCCGGGGCCCGGCTGCGGCGTAAATGGCCCGGGCTCGCGGGTCGGCGGAATGGTCATGGAGTGCCCCTGGGCTCTGCCCTGATCCGGATGGAGCCTTCAGCCTACGTGCCCGGCCGTAGGGCGGCAACGGAATGGCGCTACGTTATTCGCGCCAGTGGCTTTTGGATAATCCGGGATGCGTGATGGTGCCGCGCACTGTCAGTGCCCGAATCAAGGAAAATGCTGCAGGACCAATTGAAGTGGATGAGCACGGCCAGATGCCGCTTTCGCGTGAGGACCTCGATTTCATCCGGGAGAAAGGCACGGGTGTCAGTACACGTGAAGTCAGCGAGGAATTGCAGTTCTTTGATGCAACGCAGCCCCGATAACGCGAATAAGCCGCAGCTTAACAGGATAATCCGGCGATCATAGTGGTCGTGACTTTATGTATGGGTAGTGCCTCTTTCGGCCAAGGCGGGGTCCGTGACGGCCTAGCGATCACTCAAGCAACTGTCGGTGAGCAGGCTTAGGCTTGCGGGAGTAGTCGCCAACTCTATGGTTCCTTTATCGGTATTGACGGTTATGACCTGGCCCCGTGGGAAGGTTGACCATTTGGCCTTTGCTGGCTGGCCGATCAGTCGCAGCTTTGAGTAGCTTTCGACAGGTCCCGGGCCAGTCTCGGTGGTTGTTTGAAAGAGGAGGCGGCCGGGTTCTGCTTTCGCGTATCCTCCCGAAGGGCGCATTGAAAAAGACCCTGTTTGGCGTCCCGTGCGACGCGTCGTCTTTGTGCGGAGATGACCGGCAGCGAGATCAGCGCCGTCAGGGCAGTGGTGGCCGGAATGAGAATGGCCAGAGCCGGCCCCTGTCCCATGATGGCGCTCAAGGGATGGAACGCGAACAGCAGGACTAACGCCGCCGAAAGGATATGCATGCTACCCAAGTCGTAGACCTTTTCCATCCAACTTAGGGGCTCCGGCTCCAGGCTCGCTTCCCTCATCGGCCTCTGACCTTCCTGACCATATGCGTACGCTGCGCCCTTACCGTGCGGTGCGCTCATGGAAACCGAAGGTCACCCTCCTCTTGTCTCCCAGGACTTACCGGGAGCAGCCCGCTGGTGTCAGCTGCACACCCGCCTGCACCGGTTGGCTTGGAGTGTCTGCACCGGTGCAGGCGGGTGTTGATGGTGGCAGGCCGAGGCTTGGCGTACGTGGTCAGCAGCCGTGCCCTAAGGGTTGGTTGCTGCCACCGTTTTGCGGTGGTGCAGGTATCCGGCGGTGGTGTCGATGGCAAGGAAGGCCAGGAGACTGATGCCAAGGAGGGGCAGGAAGTACCCGATAAGGACCGCCGCAACAGCTAAGGTGATGGCGGCCGCGGGCGGTGTACGTCGGAGTGCCCCGCGTTTGGGTGCCCTCCCGAAGAGTGCCGGACCGGCGGGCCGGCGCAGGGCTGGGCGGTTCAGTGTTGGGCGGCGTTTGATCCACATGATGTAGCCCCAGATGATCATTGCCGCCAGGCCAAGGGCGATGGCGGCGAGGATGAGTTGGGTGGCCAGTCCGAACAGGACGCCCATGTGCGCGTCGATGCCCCAGCGGGCCAGTTTGGCAGCGAAGGGGTATTCATCAAAGGTGACTTTGTCTGACACGGTCATGGTTCCCGGGTCAATGGCGACGGTGTCGACCTGGGTGGGCCAGGAGCGGTCGATTTCTGCGACGGTCCAGGTTGCCCCGTCCATGGCCGGGGGTTTGATTTCGGTTTTGGTGGCGTCGATACCGTCCGCGCGGGCCGCGGCCAGGGCAGCGTCGAACCCGTCAGGACGGGCCGTAGCTTGCTGGGCGGCAGTGTATTCTGCATGTTCTGCGGCGGTGTGTTCTGCGTGGTCGGTGTGATCCTCATGCCCTCCGCGGGCACCTGGTGTGTATGGCTGGTCGTTGCCCTTGATGTTCCCTGTCAATTCCAGCGTGTTGAAGCTATATGCGGGCAGGCCCAATCCCGAACGGCGCCACGCAGCTGGCAACCGCCGGCGGACACGGACAAGGTCTGCCCCTCAGACTCAGGGCTTGGACAGGGGTTCAGGGAGCAGGCCGAGTTGTCCCAGGAACTCCATCTGGTCAAAGTAGAAGTGGTGAGTTGTGATCAGGCCCCCTTCGACGTGGGCGATGTCGCAACTTCTCACCCTGATGCTTTTGCCCGTGGGAGGTAGGCTTTCGCCGGATGGCAGGGGCAGCGGTCCTGTGTTCGTTCCGACGACAAAGCCCTCATCGATCGCCACATTTCCAGCCTCATACTTCTGCGAATACTCGTAGCTGATGTCCGGGAACGATTCCCCAAATTGCGACAGGTAGTTGCTGATTGCTTCCGGCCCGACAAGCTCGCCCTCTTCGGGGGTGAAAGCCACCGCATCAGCTGCGTAACACGCTGCCTGCGTCTCTTTATCTCTCGACATGACGGCAGTGGTTAAGCGGTCCATTACATCGCGAGCCTGTCCCATTTTCGACCTCCGTCTATTGGCGGCCTCACGGAAGGGTCAGGCCGGTCCATGGCTTGGCTTCTGTTCAAGCAGAAGCCGCTTCAAGTACACGCCGGGCAGGGAGGAGTGTCAATGACTCCAGCATGGGCGCGATGTGCTGGACTTTGGACCCGCATCAGCACGCTCATTCGACAGGGAATTGATGACCAGGCCCTCAATGCCGGTTGCGGGCATCTCTTCGAACCAGGTCTTTGCCAGTTCCCGGTCCTTGGTGGCGGGGGAGAGGGATAACGGTGCGGCAGTCCACGGCCAGCGCCTCGAGCAGTTTTCCCCGTCCCGAAAGCGGGACGCCACGAATGTCGTGCCCGGCGGCCGCCAACAGATCAAACGCTGCGAACGAGGCAGGCCGCTCCCGCACCAGAGACGCCAGCTTCGCTTTCGAGGTGGTCATGCGCTGCTGCAGAGCATCGAAGTCCACTCAGCGCCAACGGAGCGCCGCAGGTCCGGCCGCTGCCGCTTGCAAGTCCGGGGCATCGGGGACGCTCCCGGCACCACAGGTGCTGACCTGATGCACCCTATGGGGCATGGCGCCCGCACCTACGTTCACTTGGTGGGAGGGAGTTGGGACTTCCCTGGCGGGTTGACCGTCAGCAGTCCCTCGATTGGATAAGGCTTGGAGCGCAAAAGACCCCTTCACGGGACAATTTTTCGGGCATGTTATACGGGAATCGAAGATGCCTTTATCGATGGGATTTAAGTAGGTTAGGGAACGGCAGAAACACCCCGCGGTGGGGGACCGGATTGTGGGACGCGGAGGTTTATGGCGAAGTCATGATCGGCCAGGGTGTCCTGTAGAGCCTCGCCGGCAAACTGCGCGGCTTTTACCGGCGGGAATCGCCTACTGCGACGAGACTGCTGTCGTGATCGTCCGGGGATTGGGGCCGATGCCTGCTTCATTCACTATTGACGGTGACGGCGGAGCGACATGTCCTTCCGGCAGGGTGTTGCGTGAAGTCACCGCCGCGAAGGCGGGAGAGATCATCATCGCGCACCCGAACCATCCCCGCCGCGGCACAGCGGCAGGGATGGCCCGCGCGAATCCCGGGCCCTGCAATACTTGGGTCGGGGGCCGTGAGAATCACGGATGTCACCGCCGGGTTGGTGAGAAGCCCAAGCCTTGGTGGAGGCGGACTTCGGATCACTGGCGTGCCGGGTCCCTGGGTTCAGGGTTTGGCGTAGTCGGCGAATCCCTGCCAGTCGATCACGACACAGGGTTCGTCTCCCAGTACCCAGGCGTCGTGCCCGGGGGCCATGGTGGCGAAGTCGCCCGGCCCGTACTCCATTTCTTCGCCGTCGTTCATAACGACCTTCATTCGACCGGAGACGAAATACCCCATGTGGGCGGCCTGACAGCTCTCCGTTTTGGCGATCGGTTTTACGTGCTTGGACCAGCGCCATCCGGGCAGGAATGTGGCGCGGCCCACGGCGCCCTGTTCTAGGTTGACGAGTTGAAGTTGGCCCGTACCGCCTTCGAAAGGACGCGTCTCCTCGGGCGAATCGAGGCTTTTACGGACTAAACCTGGCATCTTGACCTCCTACGGTTGGTACTGCTTGTTGTTGTGGTTACGCTCCGGCAACTAGGCGCTGGCGGTGTTGGCCCCCTCGGAAGCGGGCGAATTTCAGCTGCCGGCGCCTGTGCAGAAGGGCCGGCAGCGCACTGAGCTGACGTGATGATATATAGACCCCATCGCCCCTTTTGCCCAGAGCACACCGGTTACCGCCTCAGCTGAGCTTGCGATTGACCGCGACATTTTCCCGCGCCTATGAGAGGCCATTCCTAAGTAACAGTCACAATCCTGACGTGCGGTGGGGGACCGGCTTGCGAG
>JBKKDK010000053.1:0-14520 GCA_046708245.1 Arthrobacter sp. | reverse complement strand
CGTCAGTGGTTATTAAGACACTGCCCTGTGCCCGACCCGCACGCAATTCTAATGATTGGTCGGCCCCGCGCGTTTTGGGCGGGGCGCCTCCGCTCAGGCTGTGAAGTCCTGCGGGGTCCCGCTCGTCCCGGCGGGAAGCCCGGCAAACGTCGCGATCGCCCCGGCCACCTCGGCGGCCCGGTTGTGCTGCACGACATGCCCGGTGCCCGGGATCTCAACGAGCTGGCCCGCGACGGTCCGGCCGGCCAGCCGGCGGCACCACTCGGCGGGGGCCACGGGGTCGTTGCCGCCGCGCAGCACCAGCACTGGTGCCTCGACTCCGGCGATCCGCTGTTCGGTGGGGTAGTCCATCATCATGTGCAGGTTCTTGAGGTACCAGCCGGGCCCGCAACGGAAGTAGTCCGAGAAGACCAGGGCATTCGAGGTCGGGCTTTCGAAGAGCAGGCTGTCCAGGCCCAGCGCCAGCGCCTGCTGCAGAACGGTGCGGCGCTTGGAGTCCACCACCGGCGCCATCAGGACCACGGCGGGAATCCGCCCGGGCTGCTGGAGGGCTGCCTCGATGGCGAACTGGCATCCCATCGAGTGCCCGACAAGCACGAATTCAAGCACACCAAGCTGCTCCATGGCGCCGAGGATGTACGTGGCGTGGTCGGCAACGGGCAGGGTGTGTCCCGGCCTGGGCGTGGCGCCGAACCCGGGCAGATCGATCGAGTAGGTGTCGACGGACCGGGCCAGTTCGCCGTGGAGCCGCCTCAGGTAGCGGTGCGAGACGCCGATGCCATGAACGAGCACGACGGCGGGCCCCGCCGGGGACGTGGCAGGGCCTTCGCCGGCATCGCCGGCCGGCCGGCGGGACGCGAATACCTGGCCGAGGTGGCCTGCGACTTCGATTTCGAAGCGGACTGGCCTGGGCATGGGGGCTCGTTTCTGTTGAGGACCGCCGGGATGCGTCCATCAAGCATACTCACGGGCCGCAGCGGCTAACCGCCGCGTTTGTCCCGTTCGCTGAACTCCTCGTCAAGGTCATAGTGCCGGAATTCGGTCTCCGGGTTCGGCTCGCCCTCAGCGACGTATTCGTAGTCGAGTTGGCGCTGGACCTGGCTGTCAAGCACCTGCAGTTCCTGATCCTCCACCTTGCTGAGGTCCTCGGGGAAGTCGTCTTCCGGCGTGAGGTGCAGCTTCTCGGTCATTGCAGGCCTCTCTGGGCCAGGAAAGGTGGACTCGGTAAAGCAGTGTCCTGGCCGTCTTCAGGATAGCGGCGGCTCCGGCACGAGGGAACACGCGGCTGTACGGGGCATGCCGGGGGCTGTAACTTGGGGACGGACAGGCCCATGGGAACAAGGGGCCAATGCGGACGCAACGGGAGGAAGCGATGAGCACCGGATCCAAAGAGCCTGAGGACATTGTCAAAGATGGCGTCGAGGGCGAATCCCAGTCCGGCGACACCCCGGTGGCCCGCGAGGAGGGCCAGACGGCCGCCACGAAAGGTTCCGGCGCCACAGAACAGCAGGCCGCCGCGGGAGCCAAGGACGCCAGCAACAAAGCGACCGGCCCCGCGCAGGAGCAGGACGAACAGGCCGGCGACGACCGCGGGCTCACAACGGATTCAAGTCCGGACTGAGCCCGCGGCCGGGCGCTACTACGGTGTCGCGGCGATGTTGACGAGCCAGTCCACCCCGAACCTGTCCTTGCACATCCCGAAGGTGTCCCCCCAGGGTGCCTTTTCCAGCGGCATGGCTACACTGCCGCCGTCGGCCAGTTTGTCGAAGTAGCCGCGGAGCTCGGACTCGTCCGTACCGCTGATGGACACCGAGAAGTTGTTGCCCGGCGTGTAATCCATACTCTTCGGGGTGTCGGCACCCATCAGCACCATGCCGTTGTCAGTGGTCAACATGGCGTGCATGATTTTGTCCTGCTCCGCCGGGTCCTCGCTGGCGTGGTAGTCGGCGAAAGTGCTCATGTTGAGCTCCCCGCCGAACACCGAGTGGTAGAAGGTCATGGCATCTTTCGCGTTGTCGCGGAAACCAAGGTACGGGTTGAGCGTGGTCATGTCCGGGACTCCTTGCAGCTTCGGGGCGCCAGGCACCGCGCCGGAGCGCAGCGACGGGACGCGGTTACAGGGCATATCCTGCCCCACATCGGCGCGGCTGGGTAGGGCCCCTGCGCCTTTACACGGTCTGCCCGGCGTGCTCGCCCTCGGCGATTTCTTCGAGCAATTTGTCGTTGAACGCCGGCAGGTCGCGGGGGCTCCGGCTGGTCACCAGGCCCTGGTCCACCACCACTTCCGCGTCGCTCCAGTTGGCCCCGGCGTTTGTCAGGTCGGTCCGGAGCGTGTGGTACGACGTGACGTTCCGTCCGCCGATGACGCCGGCGTCAATCAGCATCCACGGACCGTGGCAAATGGACGCCACCGGCTTGTGTTGTTCGAAGAAGGACCGGGTGAAGGCCTGGGCGTCCTTGTCGACCCGCAGGTGGTCGGCGTTGACGACGCCGCCGGGGATCACCAGCGCGTGGAAGTCCGATGCCCTAGCCTCGGCCGCGGTGACGTCGACGTCGAACGTCTCACCCTTCTCGGTGCCCTTGTAGCCCTGCAGCTTCCCGGCTTTGGGCGCCACCAGGGTGGGCTCCCCGCCGGCGTCCTTCACGGCGTTCCACGGGCTGGTCAGCTCCACCTGCTCCACGCCGTCCGTCAGCAGGAACGCGACCTTCTTGCCTGCAATGTTGTGCTGTGACATGTGTGTCCTCCTCAAACCGGGCGAGGGCCTGTGCGCTTGTGGGCCCCCGCGGAGACTGTGTCGGTTTACATCCACAACTCTAGGAAGCCCGAAAATAACAAGCAAGCTGACAATCTGCCCCGGCCCCCGGCGATCCCGGCTTTCCGCACTGGCCACCGCACGTCCGCCTCACTACGCTGGCGGAAGGACGCTAGGGAAGAAAGCAGGCCGTCATGGACGAACAGCGCATCCTGGAACGCATCTCAGCACTGGTGGCAGAGGAGCAGGCACTCCGCGAGAAGGCGCCGTCCTCCTCCCCCGATTACGAACACAGCCAGGAGCACCAGCGGCTGAAGGGGCTGGAAGAGGATCTGGACCAGTGCTGGGACCTCCTCCGGCAGCGGCGGGCGAAGCGCCAGTACGGCGAAAACCCGGACGAGGCCGCGGTACGGCCGGTCGAGCAGGTGGAAGGCTACGAGTCCTGAGGGACCATGCTGATTGCGCTGATGGGCGATGTCATGCTGGGCCGGCTGGTGAATGACCGGCTCCGGAAGGCGCCCGCGTCATATCCGTGGGGCGATACGCTTCCGGTGCTGGCCCGCGCGGACCTGCGGGTCGCCAATCTCGAATGCGTGCTCGCCGCCGGCGGCCGGCCGGAGACAGGGAAGGTCTTCCATTTCCGGTCCGACCCCAAGAATATGGCGAGCCTGCAGTCTGCCGGGATCGATCTCGTCTCCCTGGCCAACAACCATGTACTGGACTTCGGGACCGACGCATTCCGCGAGATGCCGCCGGCGCTGGACGCGGCGGGCATCCTGCATGCCGGTGCCGGGGTGGACCAGGACGCGGCCCGCCGCCCGGCCGTGCGGCGTGCGGCCGGCACCTCCGTCGGACTCATTGCCTTCACCGACAACCAGCCGGACTGGGAGGCCGGCCGCGGACCCGGGGTGTACTACGTCCCGGTATTGGAGGGGGACCGCCGGGTCGGGGAGCTGCTGGATCTTGTCCGCCGGACGAAGGCCCGGACCGGACTCGTGATCGTGTCCGCCCATTGGGGCCCCAACTGGGGTTCGGCGGTGCCGTCCGGGCACCGGCATCTGGCGCACGCCCTGATCGAGGCCGGGGCCGACGTCGTCTACGGGCACTCGCCGCACATCTTCCGCGGCGTCGAGGTCCACCGGAACCGCCCCATCATCTACAGCGCCGGGGACTTCGTGGACGACTACGCCGTGGACCCCGTGGAGCGCAACGACCAGTCCTTCATTTTCCTGCTGGAAACCGACGCTGCACTGCCGCGCTCGCTGCGGCTGCACCCGACGCTCATCAGCGATTTCCAGGTGCGGCTGGCCGGCGGGGAAGCCCAGGGCATCGCCCGGCGGATGCAGAAGCTCAGTAAACACCTCGGGACCCAATGCACGTGGCGGGACGACCAGTCCTGCCTGGAGGTCCCGGTCGGGAGCGTCAGTCCCGCTTCGCCATTTCCCCGCTGACGGTCAGCTGTTCCGCCACGTCCCGGAGCTTGATGTTCAGTTCCGAACTTGCCTTGGAGAGCAGGAGGAAGGCCTCCTGGGCGGTGATCTTGAAGCGCTCCATCAGGATGCCTTTGGCCTGGCCGATCAGGTCCCGGGTATCCAGCGCCTGGGTGAGCTGGTTGACCTGCTGGCTGCCGGCCAGGGCGACGGCCGCGTGCGCCGCGACCAGCGCCCCTATGCGCTCGGATTCGGCGTCGAAAACGTTGACGTCGCTGCCGAAGAGGTTCAAGGCCCCGAGATGCTCGCCGTCCACGAAGAGCTGGAAGGAGAGCATGCTCCGCGCCCCAAGGTCGAAGGCCGGGCGGGAAAATTCGGGCCAGCGCGGGTCTGAGCTGAGGTCAGGAACGCTCACGACCCGTTTCTCATAGGACGCGTCGAGGCACGGACCCTCCCCTGTGTTGCTCTGGAGCTCATCGAGCAGACGGGGCAGTTCGCTGGACGCGGCCCGGGAAACAATCGTTCGCTTGCCGGACACCAGGCTGATCGAAGCATCGGCCGCGTGCGGCACCAGTTCCAGCGCGGCGTGGACAATGCCGGCCAGCATGGTGTCGGCGTCGTCCTCGTGTTGAAGTTTCCGGGCCAGGTCACCGAGCCGTGAGGCCAGATCGGCATTGGCGGCCATGGTGGGCCTCCTTGTACATGCGGGATGTGCCTGTCTGCGAAATATACCCCGCTTCCGGGCCGGGCTCCAGACATATCCGCCGGCGCGTGCACGCGCGTACGCTCGATTTGTGGACGTAGTCGAATTCCTGTCCCAGCGCATCGCCGAAGACGAGGCTGCGGCGCAAAACCTGCTCCGTGACAGGTCTGTCTCCGAGTCCGGCAGGTGGTACGAACGCCGCGTGCTGCTCGAATGCGAGGCCAAGAAGCGGCTGATCGGCATCGTGGAATCGGCCCGCCAGGCCGCCCTGACGACGATCGTCCGCCATCCTGACGGGGCGACCCCGTGGATCACCGAGTCCATCGAATGGACCACCCTGTCCCTCAACGCCCTGACACTGCCCTACCTGGATCATCCGGATTTTGAGCAGCACTGGCTGCAGCTGTAGGAAACCGGCCCGGCCACGTGACATGGATCTAACGGCACTGTAACCCGGTGTTAACCCGTCCGTGCAAGGCTGGGGCATCGGACTCAACCGAGGCTGTCTACCCTGCTGCCACGCAGCTACTCCAGGAGCCACGCAGACATGAACAGTCAAGACGACAGCCGGCCCGATTTGAGCAGCCTCCACGTCCGCGAGGACGTCGCCATGGCCGGCCGCTGCGCCAATGTCCACCTCCCCACCGGACGCACGTGCACGCTTCCTGCGCGTCACCCCGGCTCGTGCCAGTTCGTCGAGCCGGAAGACGTGGAGCAGGCAGCGGCCCGGTAGCCGCCCCTCCCGGGCTACCGGTCCCGGCGCCAACGCTGTGCAAGGTTTTTCAAAGGGCCTACCATCGAAAGCAGGGGGGCACTTGTAAGCGAAGACGCTTTATGGGAGGCCGCAATGCACAGCCAGGACCGTCATTTTGCCCGATCACAAGCATCATCGGTGGCGGTTTGGCCCCGCCGGCGCTGGAATTCCGCTTTCCCACCGACCCGCACCCCCTGGTCCCGGCGGATGCTTGGTGCCTTTTCGGCGATGACGCTGGCTGTCGGCGGCGGCCTGGTGGCCGCGGCGCCGTCGCCCGGCGCCGGGACGGAGCAAAGCTACATTGTGGTCCTCAAAGATACCGTGCCGGACGCGGGCGCCGTGGCCACTGCCCACCAGGGCAAATACGGGTTCACTGCCGCCAGGGTCTACCGCCATGCGGTGAGCGGCTACGCCGGCACGATGACGGCGGCGGAGGCACAGGCCGTCGCGGTTGAACCTGACGTCGAGTTTGTCACGATGGGCCGCACCTTTGACACCCCGGACAACCCCGTCCCGTCCGACGCCGAGGTCGCACCGTTCTGGTGGCTGCGCGTCGGCGGGACCGTTGACGAGGCGAAGAGCAGGACCGTCGGCAGCAGCGGGGACGCGAAGGATTCGGTCAACGTGAACGTGGCCGTCATTGACAGCGGTATCGACGGAACGCACCCAGACCTCAACGTGCGCGGCGGCATCGACTGCTCCTCCGGCACCCCCGTCACGGTAGACCCCATCGACAAACTGGGTCACGGGACCGCGGTGGCAGGCATCATCGGCGCCCGGAACAACAACCTCGGGATCATCGGCACCGCTCCGGGTGCGCCGCTGTGGTCCGTCCGGGTGGTCGATGACTACGACGTGATCACCGAGGAGAGCCTGATTTGTGCCATTGACTGGGTGACGTCCACGCGAAAGGACGATGACCGCAGCAATGACATCGAGGTGGCCAACATCAGCATCGGCGGTCCGGGCAGCGACACTGCCGACTGCGGCCGGGGTTCGGACCCGATGCACTACGCGATCTGCCGCTCGGTCAGGGCCGGAGTCGCCTACGCCGTCGCGGCAGGCAACGCCGGAGCCGACATCGCCGGTACCGTGCCGGCTGCCTATCGCGAAGTGCTCACCGCAACCGCCATCGCAGACTTCGACGGGCGTCCCGGCGGAGTCGGCGCCCCGCTGTGCGGACCTGAAAACTGGGCCGACGTCGGGCAGCGCGACGACCAGCCTGCCTTCTTCTCGAACTTCGCCACGCGTTCCAAAGACAAGCGCCACACGGTCGCGGCACCGGGCGTGTGCATGTTGTCCACGGCTCCGGGCGGCTACAGCGTGAGCCACGGCACAAGCTTCGCGAGCCCCACGGTGGCGGGCTCGGTGGCGCGGTGCATCAGCCTGGACACCTGCCGAGGCTCGGGCAAAGACGTGATGGAGGACTTCCTGGACCAGGCCGAGAACGCCAACAAGAAGGACCACGACCACGGCTTCGACGGAGACCCGATCCGTCCGAAGGGCAAGGAGTATTACGGCTACCTGACGCAGCTGGAAAAATTCTGAGCCGTGCCCCGGTAAGAGGACCCGTTTACATCCCTGAAACACGGCCGTCACGTGATCTTCACGCCCGCGCATTTCCTGTAACTTCCCTGCAACGTTCCGCCCCACTCCCGGAAACACGAAACCGGAAGGATTGATCCCGGACTGGGGGCCGGCGGCAAGTGTCCCGGTATGGCGGAATGTTGAGAAGGGACACGCAGGTGGAACTCACTGCGGCAAACGTCTGGGTGATGGTATCGGCGGCGCTCGTTTTGCTGATGACCCCGGCACTCGGCCTCTTTTACGGCGGCATGACCAGGGCGAAAGCCTCACTGAACATGATCATGATGAGTTTCGTCTCCGCGGGCATCGTCGGCGTCGTCTGGGTCCTCTGGGGCTATTCCATGACCGGCGGCAACGGCGTCCTGGGCCTCTTCGGTGACCCCTTCGCCAGCTTCGGCCTGCAGAACCTCCTCGGCCCCGCCGAACTCATCAAGGCCGGTTACGGGGCGACGTTCGCCATCATCACCGTCGCCCTGATCAGCGGAGCCATCGCCGACCGCGCCAAGTTCACGGCCTGGGCCCTTTTCGTCCCCATCTGGATCACTGTGGTCTACTGCCCGCTCGCCTTTATGGTCTGGGGCGGCGGCCTGATGAGCCAGCACGGGGCTGTCAGCTCGGTCTTCGGGCAGGTGATCGATTTCGCCGGCGGCACGGTGGTCGAGATCAGCTCCGGCACCGCGGCACTGGTCCTGGTCATGATCCTGGGCAACCGCCACGGTTTCGGCAAGGACCCGGCCCACCGCCCGCACAACATTCCTTTCATCATGCTGGGAGCCGGCGTGCTGTGGTTCGGCTGGTTCGGCTTCAACGCCGGCGCCGCAACGACCGCCGAGCAGGCCGGCCTGATCTGGATCAACACCCTGGCGGCCCCGGCCGCGGCGATGCTCAGCTGGCTGGTCACGGAAAAGATCCGCCACGGGCACCCCACCTCGCTCGGTGCCGCTTCCGGCGTCGTCGCCGGACTGGTGGCCATCACCCCGTCCTGCGCCAACGTCAGCCCGGCCGCCGCCGTCGGCCTCGGCCTCATCGCCGGCGCCGCGTGCGCCGTGTTCGTCGACCTGAAGTACAGGTTCGGTTTCGACGATTCGCTCGACGTCGTCGGCGTCCACCTGGGCGGCGGGCTGGTCGGCACCCTGGCGCTGGGCTTCATCGCCCTGCCGGTCGACGGTGCCGGGGGCGGGCTGTTCTACGGCGGCGGCTTCCAGCAACTCATCGCCCAGCTCGTGGCGGTTGTCCTCACCGTGCTGCTGTCAGGGATTGCGACGGCGGTCATCGGCCTGGCCATCCACAAAACCATCGGCTTCCGCGTGAGCCGCGACGACGAAGTCGCCGGGGTGGACCGGTCCGAGCACGCCGAAAGCGCCTACGAATTCGCCGACCTCGGCCAGAGCCGCTTCAACCCCTTCGGGCAGCACGTCCAGGCCCACCAGGTCCGGAACCAGGCAGCACCGGCACCGGGCGAGAAGCAGGAGAGCCTCGTCTAGGCAGGTAGCAACCCGGGAAATCTCAAGTAGTCATTACGCGTGTCTGGCCGCCGACGCTGGGTCACCCTCGAAGTGATGGAGTCGGCCGGGGACTGCCGCTCCCGTTGCATCAGGGGGAAGATCACCGCCGATCTTCCCCCTGACGGACCGATCGCCTGGGGTGGCTTCCTGTGGATCGCGCATCGCACATGAGCGGCCACGTCCTGGCGGGCCAATAGACGTCATTTCAAGGTTCCCTTGCGAGGCATCCATGCAGCGCGCAAATCCAGGGCTTCCACCCGGCCTGGCGCCCGTTTTCTTCGATCCGAGCGGACGGCGGTGGCACCGCGTCCTGTTCGCACTGTTGACGGGACTGCTGGTGGTTGCCCTCTCGATACTGTGGATCCTCCCCACTGCGACCGCCCCGGTGTGGACGGGACAGCGGAACCAGGCCGCCGCCTACCCCCGGCAACTGCTGTACACGCAGGACCTGGAGAATATCCCCAGGCTCCGCCTGGACGAGGGCTTCGCCATCGACCGGATCGCGCTCGCGGAGCGGGCGGGCGACAAGCTGCTGCTCAAGGACCCCTTCAGCGGCACCACCTGGAGGGAAACGTCCGCAGAGGAAGCCAAGCTGATCGGCGGCCGCCACTACGTGATGGAAACCTTCGGCAAACCGGCCGATCGCACGCTGATGCTCACGTTCGACGATGGCCCGGATCCGATTTACACAGGGGAAATCCTGGACCTGCTGTCCAGCGAAGGTGTGCCGGCAACGTTCTTCTCGGTCGGGGACAACGTCGTCAAGCAGCCGGATATCTTCCAGCGGATCATCCGCGAAGGCCACCTGGTGGGCAACCACACCATGTCCCATATCGACTTCTGGGTCCACGGAGACAACTACAACCGGCAGCAGATCATCGCCGCGGACCGGGTCATGCGCGCCGCCGGCAATTACGCGACCAGGTTGTTCCGGATCCCCACCGGAAACCCGGAAAACAACAGCCTGGCGCTTTTGCAGTCCCAGCAACTGGGGTACCTCCACATCAACATGGACCTCGACACGCGGGACTGGGAGCACGCGCCGGGAGCCCCCGTTCAAGTCCCCGAGCTGGACGGACGCGGGCACCTCATGCTGGTCCACGACGGCGGCGGGGACCGCAGTGCAACAGTCGATATGCTCAAGGCCTTCATCCCGCAGGCCAAAGCACAGGGCTACACGTTCTCCACGGTCCAGCCGCTGCTGCCCGCCGGGTACGTACCCCAGCAGAACGTTGCTCCCAGGCTGGCTGACAAGACGACCCTGGCGGCCTACACAGCTGTCCTGGTCTCGCCCACCGTCCTGCTTAATTGGTTGTTCTGGTTTGGCATCGGCTCCCTGACCCTCCTGACTTTCCTGTACGTGGTCCTTGCCCTGATCAACAATTCCCGGCAGAGGAAGCGCCACTGGGATGCCATCGACGAGAACGACTGGCCCTCCGTAAGTGTGGTCCTGCCGGTGTTCAATGAGGAACTCGTGGTGACCAAAACGCTGGACGCGCTCAGAGCCAGCGACTACCCCCGCAAGGAAGTCGTCGCCATCAACGACGGCTCCACCGACAGCACCCTTGCCGTGCTCAACAGCTACGCCGAAACGTGGCCGCAACTCCGTGTCCTCGACCAGTCCAACGGGGGCAAATCGTCTGCCAGCAACCACGGGATCGCCCAGTCGCGCGGGGAGGTTGTGGTGACCCTGGACGGTGACACCCTGTTTGAACCCCAGACCATCAAGATGCTGGCCCGCCACTTCTGCGTACCCCGGCGCGGCAAGCCAGTCGGGGCAGTGGCCGGGCACGTCAAAGTCGGGAACCGCCGCAACCTCATCACGGCCTGGCAGAGCCTGGAATACCTCTCCGGCATCTGTGTCACCCGCATGGCGGAGGGCCTCATGGGAGCGATCTCCATAGTTCCCGGCGCCTGCGCTGCCTGGCGCCGGGACGCACTCCTGCAAGCCGGAGGCTACTCCCATGACACGCTCGCCGAGGATGCCGACCTGACCCTGTCGCTGCAGCGTCTGGGCTACAGCATCGTCCAGGAAAACGAAGCCGTCGCATGGACGGAAGCGCCCATGACGGTGGCGGGGCTGTTCCATCAACGGCTCCGCTGGACCTACGGCAACATCCAGACCATGTACAAGCACCGCGCCATGCTCTTCAACCCCCGGTACGGTGCCCTCGGCATGCTCACCATGCCCTACGCGCTGATCTCGGTGCTTGTCCCGCTGGTCTTTATGCCGCTGACCATCATCGTCGCGGTTACCAGCCTGGCCCACGGAGAATGGCAGGCAATCGCCATCTTCTCGGCGTTCGTCGCCGGAACGCACATGGTGATCTCCATCGTGGCAGTGCTGATGGTCCGTGAAAGCCTCGCGCACCTGCTTATGGTCCCCATCTACCGGCTGATCTACGAACCCCTCCGCGCCTACGTCGTCTTCCGGTCCGCAAGCCTGGCCCTGCACGGCTCCGCCGTCGGCTGGTACAGACCCGAGCGCACCAACAGCGCACTGCTGCCGGCGCCGGCCGGAAAGATCAGTCCGCTCACCCCCGGCACTACCTGACCGGACGGCAGATGGGAACAGACAGGCGACGCCGGCGTTTGCCCAGCTGCCGCGGCTGGAGCAGGTTCGTTCCGATGTCCGCGGCAGTGATTGCCTGCGCCGCCTGTGGTGCCGGGCCGCCGGACGGAAACGTACGGGAGGCAGAAATGAAGCAGACCCAGCCCGGCCCCCGGGGGCCGTGGTTCGGCGGCTACCTCGACGTCACTCTCTTTCCGGCCCTCCGGCTTCAGAATCTCCCTCCGGACAGCGGCGTGACCGCCGTCCTGGCCTTCATCACCTCCGATCCCGCAAAGCCGTGCGAACCGTCCTGGGACGGTTACTACACCCTTGAGCAGGCCACCGAGGAATTAGAGCTGGATGCACAGATTGAGCGCTTCCGCGCGGCCGGGAACGACGTCGCCGTGTCCTTTGGCGGGCAACTCGGCACGGAACTGGCCGTGGCGTGTACTGAAAGCGACGCCCTGGTCCGGGCCTATGCGGCAATCATCACAAAATACGGCCTCAGCACCGTGGACCTCGACGTCGAAGGCCAGGGGCTGGAGGATCCTGTCGCGGCAAAACGGCGTGCCGCGGCCATGGCGCGGCTGCAGGAGGAACGGCCCGCCGAAGCGCCCCTGGAGGTATGGCTGACCCTGCCGGTCTCGGCGGACGGGCTGACCCGCGACGGCGAAACGGCCGTGGGAACCATGCTGGATGCCGGCGTCGAACTCGCCGGCGTCAACATCATGACCATGAACTTCGGCCCCCTCGCTCCCGGCCAGACGATGCTCGCAGCAGCAATGAGCGCCGCCGACGGAACCCACCGGACGCTGGCCGGGCTGTACGGCAAAACAAGCCAGGCCCCGGACGCCGCGGCCCTGTGGACCAGGATCGGGCTCACGCCCATGATCGGGATCAACGACGTCCGGGGCCAGGTCCTCACTGTCGAGGATGCCGCAGGGCTGAACCGCTTCGCCTTGGAACGGGGCATCGGACGGATCTCCATGTGGTCGCTCAACCGGGACGCCCCCTGTGGTGCCGCCACCGAAGGGCCGCCACATGACGGCGCGTCGAACCATTGCAGCGGCGTGCAGCAGGAACCAGGCGTGTTCGCGGGAGTGCTGGGCAAGGGGTACACCCGCTGACCACCCCGCGCCGGAAACCGGCCGCCGGAACAGCGTGTTGCCGCGGCCGGCCCGGCCGTCTCTGTTATTTTCGGACCGTCCTCGAGCAGCTGTTTCAGCTGCTCGAGGACCTTCCATTCGCGGTAATATGGCCGCCATGACCAGGCCGGATGTTGAGGTTGAGGTCCCCGCCGCCAGCGGCGAGATTCCGTACTCGCTGCTGGACAAGGTGTTTTTCCTGGTCGGCGGCGTCGCGGCAGTCTGGCTGACGTCGCTGCTGCTGCAGGAGAGCTTCCAGTGGGGCTGGGCCCAGCTCTGGTTCCTGGTGGTCTTCTGGGCGCTCCTCGCCTACCTGGTGCTCCCCCGGCTGCACAGCATCCTGACACGCATCTACGTCCCGGATTACTTCATCGGGCGGGCACGCACCAGCGACGGGCTGCTCGGCGATCCGGTCAATGTGGCCCTGCTGGGATCGGAACCGCAGGTGCACGCCGTGATGCTGGCCGGCGGGTGGACGCTGGCCGATGACGTGACGCTCGCCAGCAGCCGCAGAATCGTCGCCGCAACCCTTTTTCGGCGCAGCTACCTCCAAGCCCCGGTCAGCCCGTTGTACCTGTTCGGCCGCCAGCAGGACTTCGCCTACCAGCAGGAAATCGACGGGACCCCGGGAAGGCGCCACCACGTACGGTTCTGGCGCTGCCCGTCCGGCTGGCTGCTCCCCGGCGGGCTCGCGGCCGACTGGCTGGCCGCCGGAACCTACGACCGCAGCGTGGGCCTGTCGCTCTTTACCCTGCAGATCACGCACAAGATCGATGAGCGGACCGATGCCGAACGGGACCACATTGTTGCGAGCATCGTTCAGGCGGACCCGGCTGCGGAAGTCAGGGTGATCCGGGACTTCTCAACCGGCTATCACTCCCGCAACGGCGGCGGAGACACGATCACCACCGACGGCGACCTTCCCCTCGTCGATCTCCGGAAGACCACCCCGCCCGGGGCTTCCGTTCCCGGGACCCACAGTGACAGCCGCAGCAAACGGCCCGCCCCCACAATCATCGGCGCGGCCCTCGTCGGCGCGCGGGCTGCGGCGGCCGGCCTTCTGGCGCTCTCGATCTTCCTCTTCCAGGAGGAGCACCTGGCACCGCTGCTTCAACCGGCAACCGGCCCCGGAATCACCGCCGGCCAGGCCGGAGGCGTGCTGCTCGTCTCGCTCGTGGTGGTGCTCGTTTTCGCCGCGGCGGAGCTGATGCTGGCCTGGTCCGTGTTCCTGGGCCGGAACTGGGCGCGGACCACGGCCATGGCGCTGAGCGCGTCAGCCATCCTCCTGCAGGCCCTCAACGTGCTCGGCGGCGGTCCGGGCATCACCCTGCAGTCCAATCTGCCTGGCCTGACGCTCGATATCCTGTTGATCCTTGCCCTCTCGAGCGAACGGGCGCGGGTCTACGCGCTGCGCGCCCGGAAGGAACCCAAACGGGATTCCTCCCGGCCCGCCGGCCGGGCCGCGTACTGAATCCCCCCGCCGCTTCCCTCAGGTGCCGGTCAGGCGGTGAGGCCGGCGAGGGATTCCTTGGCCGCGGCGGTGACGGCTTCGGTGGTGATGCCGAACTCCTGGAAGAGGCGCTTGTAGTCGGCGGAAGCTCCGAAGTGCTCCAGGGAGATGGAGCGGCCGGCGTCGCCGACGAATTCCTTCCAGCCCAGCGCGAGGCCGGCTTCAACCGATACCCGTGCCTTGACTGCCGCGGGGAGGACCGCCTCGCGGTAGGCGGGGTCCTGCTTGGTGAACCATTCGACGCAGGGCATGGACACGACGCGGGTGGGGATGCCTTCGGCCTGCAGCGCTGCCCGGGCGTTGACGGCCAGCTGGACCTCGGAACCGGTGCCGATCAGGATGACCTTCGGCTCGGCGGTGGCGACGTCGGCGGAGGCTTCGGCCAGGAAGTAGCCGCCCTTGGCGACGCCGGCGGTGGAGCCGAAGGTGTCGGCCTCGGCGTCGGACGCCCCGCGGGCGTAGGTGGGGATGTTCTGCCGGGTCAGCACGATTCCCGCAGGGTTCTCGTGGTTTTCCAGCATGACCTTCCAGGCCGCGGCGACCTCGTTGGCGTCACCGGGGCGCACGACGTCCAGGCCCGGG
>JBKKDK010000052.1:0-4916 GCA_046708245.1 Arthrobacter sp. | reverse complement strand
GGGTTGGCAGCCCCTGCAATTCGGCTTCGGCTTCAGTCATGGTTTGACTCTAGACGTCACCCCGGCACCGCTCAAAAGAGGCACAACCGGTAGAGTCGATATTGTGTCTGACGTCCTAACCAAGCCCCTGCAGTTCACCGATCCCCGCGACCTCGCGGACCTGCGCACCTTCGCCACCCGCGCCAAGTCCATTGACGACGGCGCCATCCGGCTCCAGGCCTCGGGCCCGGTCCTGGCCGCCTACGTGTGTGTGCTCCGGCCCCGGCTGCTCGGGGAATCCACGCCGACCATCCTGGGGCTGCGGACCATGGCGCTGGCGCAGCCTGCCGAGCTGGACGTCACCGTGCCGCTGTCGGCGGTGCTGGACCGGCTGGCGCGGGCAGGGGAGAACGACGTCGAGCTGCCGCTGCCGCCGGTGACCGTCGCCGAGTCGTGGGCCGGGGTCGGCGCACCCCGGGGCGGGTGGACCC
The DNA here is from genome assembly GCA_046708245.1 of Arthrobacter sp. Classification (GTDB taxonomy): domain Bacteria; phylum Actinomycetota; class Actinomycetes; order Actinomycetales; family Micrococcaceae; genus Arthrobacter. The sequence continues at coordinate 4,446 of JBKKDK010000052.1, read as the reverse complement.
CGGCGGGCACCCTGCAGGATTCGGTGTTGCGGCAGGCAGCCGAGGCGGGCATCACCGAGGTGGCCGCCATCATGCCGGACAAGCCCGGCGCACTGATCGTCAACAACGCCCGCGCCTCGGTGTGGGGGCGGGACCTCCCCGGCACGAACGGACTTCCGGCCGGCGCCGCCTTTGCCGCGCTCACCCTGGGTTTCCTCGCCGACGGCGAACAGCAGCTTTACCGCGCCGGGCGCTGGTTCCGGCTCAGCGGCAGCCGCGGACACGTCCTGGCCCGCACCGGGTCCGGGCTCTGAGGCAGCGTCCCGCCGCCCCGGGCGTGGCGGGTCAGGCTCCGGACGGGCTGTTCACCATGGAGAGGGCCGCCCGCTCCATGTAGTCCCACAGGGTTCCCTCATACAGCGGGGGAAGCTCCAGGGCAGCCACGGCCGCGCGCATGTGCAGCAGCCAGCGGTCCTTGGCCTCCGGCGTGACCCGGAACGGCTGGTGCCGCATCCGCAGCCGCGGGTGCCCGCGCTCTTCGCCGTACGTGGTGGGCCCGCCCCAATACTGCTCCAGGAACATCAGGAAACGGCGCTTGGCGGGGCCGAGGTCCTCCTCCGGGTACATCTCCCGCAGCAGCGGATCGTTCGCGACGCCGTCGTAAAAGACGTCGATCAGCTTCACGAACGTCTCGTGGCCGCCCACGGCGTCGTAGAAGTTGTCGGTGTACCCGGGCTGGCTGAAGGGGTCGTTCTGCATCAGCTGCTTAGGCTGCCGGGGTTCGCCGGCCATCGGGATCGTCATCTTATTCTCCGGCCTTCTGCTGGGGTGCCGCCCCGGCGTCGGGGGCGTTGGTCTCGTCCGATTCCGGCGGGACGTACGTGCCCTGGGAGCGGTTCCCCACCCGCAGGATCTCGCCGTTGCGCAGGTACCAGACCGTGCCGTCCGCCGACCGGACCCGGGTGATCCGCAGGCCCATGGCTTCCACCTCGCCCACCACCTCGGACGTCTCGATGATGTCGCCGATCCCGTACTGGTCCTCGATGGTAATGAAGATGCCGGCCAGGAAGTCCCTGATCAGCTGCTGGGCGCCGAAGCCAATGGCCACACCCAGGATGCCCACGCTGGTCAGCAGCGGGGCAATGTTCACGTTCAGGTTGTTGAGCACGTACATGATGGTGATCACGGCGACCAGGACGCTGAGGACGCTGTTGAGCAGCGAGCCGATGGTGTTGGCGCGCTGGACGCGCCGCTCGTGGTCGAGGGCGCGCAGGGCCGGCGCCACCCAGCGGAAGTGCGGCTTCTTGAAGAACGTGGTTCCGGCGGCCACGCGTTTGGTGATCCCGGCAATCAGGAAGGAGGCCACAAGCCACACGGCAACACCGACCCCGATGCTGATGAGGACTCCGGGAAGATTGATCGCCGAAATATCCGGAGGGTTGATCGGGGCGGTCGTGGTCAATCCGTACATCGTCTGGGGGTGCTCCTTGCCGTTGCGCTGTGGCGCCCTGCTGCCGGTCGGCGTTCGCCGGGCGCATAACACTCTGTTCTCTTTCAACAGTAGCGCCGTAGCGTTGCCCCATGCGCATTCTGGTACTTGGCGGGACGGCCTTCCTCTCAGCTGAAATAGCCCGGCAGGCCGTTGCCGCCGGGCACGACGTCACCTGCCTGGCACGGGGGACCATGTCCGCGCCGCCGGACGGCGCCACCTGGCTGCAGGCGGACCGTTCGCAGGGGACGGCGGCCTACGCGGGCGCCCTGGCCGCCGCCGGGACGGGCGCGGCCGGCGTTGATGCAGTCCGGTGGGACGCCGTCATCGACGTCTCGCGGGACCCTGTGCAGGCGCGTGAGGCGCTGGAGGTGCTGGCCGGCGCAGCGAGGCACTGGACCTTCGTCTCCAGCTGCTCGGTCTATGCGGACCATTCAGTGCCCGGCGCGGCGGAGGATGCGGCTCTTTTGCCGCCGCTGGCGGCCGGCACCGCGCTGAGCCCGGACAACTATGGCGAAGCCAAGTCCGCCATTGAATCTTGGACCCGGGAACTGGCGGGGGACAAGGCGCATCTGTGCCGCGCGGGACTGATCAGCGGACCCGGGGACAGCTCGGACCGCTACGGATACTGGCCGGCCCGCTTCGCCCGGGACAGCGAGCCGGTCCTCATCCCGGACATCCCCACCGACGCAACCCAGGTGATCGACGTCCGCGACCTTGCTGCCTGGGTGCTGGCCGCGGCAGCGGCCGGCGTCACCGGAGCGTTGAACGCCGTCGGTGAGACGGTGCCTTTTGCGGCCTACCTCGAGGAATCCCGGCAGCTCGCCGAGGGGCAGACCGACGTCGTGGCCGTCCCGGCCGAGTGGCTCGCCGCGCACGGCGTCAACTACTGGTCCGGTCCGGACTCGCTGCCCCTGTGGCTGCCGCCCGGCAACGACGGCTTCGCGGCGCGCAGCAATGACGCCGCCCGGGCGGCCGGGCTCCGGATCCGGCCCTGGATGGACACGGTCCGGGACACCCTGGCCGACGAACGCCTCCGCGGGCTCGGCCGGGAACGCAGGGCCGGTCTCAGTCCGGAGGCCGAGCGCCGGCTCCTGCGCGAGTTCCAGGAAGGCTGAGGCTCAGGCCGCGCCCGCCACGAGCCGGGTGGGCTCATGCAGGACCGGGAAGTTGACGCTGCGGGCGATGAAACACACCTTGTTCGCCTCGGCATGCAGTTCCGCCAGCAGCCCGTCGTCCGGCAGTTCCCCGGCGGAAGGGGCCGCCACCGTCACCCGGGGCTTGAGCGTGACGGACTCGAACTGGCCGCTGCCGTCCCGGTGGGTGCGCATCAGAGCCTCGGCCTGGTCCTCGTAGGCCGTGACCACCACGCCGTGCTTCACCGCGACATGCAAAAAGGACAGCATGTGGCACTGCGAGAGGGCGGCCAGGAGCAGCTGCTCCGGGTTGTAGCGGGTCCGGTCGCCGTGGAAGGTCGGATCGGCGGAGCCGCGGAGCACCGGGAGGCCGGGGATGTCGATGTCGTGGTCCCGCGAGTAGCCGCGGTACGACGCCGTCCCCTCGCCGAGGTTCCCGGTCCAGCGCACCGTCAGCGCATAGCGGTGTTCGTCGAGGCTCATGAGTCGACGTCGGCCTGGCGGGCACGCAGCGCGCGGGCCACACCGTCGCGGTTCTCGAGCATCATCCGGCGCAGGGCCGCGCTGTCCTCCGGCAGCGCGGCCAGGAACTCATCGGTCCGGTCGACGGTGGCCTGCGTCGTCAGCTGGGCCGGGTAGAGCCCGACGACGATCTGCTGCGCCAGGGCGTGCGTGCGGTTCTTGACGATGCCGGGGACAGCCTCGAAATACTTTTCGGCGAACGGTTCCAGCAGCGCCGTGTCCAGCACCCGGGTGAAGCCGGTCACGGCCGAACCCTGCAGCGCGTTGGAGAGCTCGCCCTTGGCCACAATCGACTCCCATGCGGCGGCCTTGGCCTCCGGGGTGGGGATGGCTGCCTTGGCGAGGGCCGCTGCGTTCTGCCCCGTGGCCGTGTTGTCGCGCTCCAGCTCCGCGTCGATCAGCTCTGCCCCGGCGCGGCCGCCGGTGACGAGGGACGCGATCAGTTCCCAGCGGAGGTCCTGGTCCACGGTCAGCCCGTCGAGCGTCAGGGTGCCCTCCAGCAGGTTGGACACGGTGTCCAGCTGCCCGGCGCTGCGCGCCAGCAGGGCGTAGGACTTCACGAACTGCAGCTGGGCGTCGGAACCGGCGGGGACGCCGGAGGCCAGCTCCCAGAGCCGGTCGGCCGCGGCGACGGCGGTCGCTTCCTTGTGGGCCTCGGCGACATAGAAGTTCAACGTCGTCGCCAGCTGGCGCAGCTGGACAAGGATCACGGAGGAATCGGACTCCTCGGCAATGTTCGCCAGGATCAGCTCCACGTAGCCGCGGGCCGGGGTTTCGCCGTCGCGGGCCGCGTCCCAGGCCGAACCCCACACGAGGGTGCGGGGCAGGCTCTGGCTGAAGTCCTTCAGATGCGCCGTGGCCGTCGCCAATGACTTCGGGTCCAGCCGGACCTTGGCGTAGGCGAGGTCGTCGTCGTTGAGCAGGATCAGGTCCGGCTGCGCCCGGCCGGCCAGCGCCGGAACCTCGGTGCGTCCGCCATCGACGTCGAGCTCCTCGCGGTGGACGCGTTCCAGCTTCCCGGCGGCGGTGAGGTCATAGAAGCCGACGGCGAGGCGGTGCGGGCGGATGGTCGGCTGGTCCTCGGTGGCGGACTGAAGGATGGCGAAGGAGGAAATGGTGCCGTCCGCGGCCAGCGCGAGCTCGGGCTTGAGGGTGTTGACCCCGGCGGTTTCCAGCCAGAGCCGGCCCCAGTGGTCCAGGTCGCGGCCGCTGGCCTTTTCCAGTTCCGCCACGAGGTCGCTCAGCTCGGTGTTCTGCCAGGCGTGCTTGCTGAAGTACTCGCGGACACCGGCCATGAATTCCTCCGGGCCGACCCAGGCC
>JBKKDK010000051.1:0-11016 GCA_046708245.1 Arthrobacter sp. | reverse complement strand
CGGATGTCCCGTCGGAATGGTCAGACCTGATCCGCTCCATGACGGCTATCGAACCACTGGAACGCCCGGCGGCCGCTGACGTTGAAACCGCGCTCCGCCAGGCGCTGGTCTCACCGGTTTCCGCTCCCGGCGAACTCGCGCCGGAAACCACCCGTGTGCTGCCAGCCATGCCCTTCCGGCCCCCGTCCGTTACGGGCAGCGGCGAATCAGAGGCGCCCGCCGGCGCCGCCATCCGGCACAGGCTGACACTTCCGGAGGAACAGCCGGCCGGTGAGTGGCGCAGCAGCGAAGCCTGGTCCCGGCTCCGGCGCGGCGGCAAACGGCTCTGGCTGGCTGCCGTCCTGCTGGTGCTCGCGGCGGTGGCCGGAACTGTGGCACTCACCGCAAGCTTGTCCACGCCGTCAACGCCCGACGTCGTCCCTTACCCCACAGTCACCGGCACCCTGGGTGACCATCTCAAGGAACTTCAGAAGAGCGTGGAACCGTGACCCCTTTGCAGAACAGCCACTCGCGCTTCGGCACCGCACGCGTAATGCCAGTTGCGGCGGCCCTGCTGCTCGCCGCGTCGCTGGCTGGCTGCGGTCCCGCGGAGACGGGGTTACAGCAAGATGCCGCACGCCAACTCCAGGAGCGGGTGATGGGCGTAAGCCAGGCCGCTGCGGCCAATGACCACGCTACGGCATTGAAGACCCTGGAAGCCTTGGAGGCTGACCTGGCCGCAGCCGCCACGAACGGCCAGGTCTCCGAGGACCGCCGGCGATCCATCACCACTGCAGTTGCTGCCGTCCGTACCGACCTGGCGTCGGCGGTGGCTGCCGCGGCCCAAGCCGCCGAGGAAGCAGCAGCCGCCGAAAAGGCCAAAGCCGACGCCGACGCCGCGGCGAAAGCCGCCCAGGAGGCTGCTGTCGCGCCGGCACCGGCGGAAACTCCCAAAGGCGGCGGCAAAGGCAAAGATAGAGACGACTGACACCCGGAAGAGACCGACCGTCACGCACCTCGGGGGAGATCCATAATCCGTCTGTGCCATAGACCTTCCCGCACTAACAAAGAGGCGGCGCCCCGGTTTCCCGGTGCGCCGCCTCTTTGTATTTTCTAGCTCAAAGCCGTCAGTTCAGGGTCTCAATAACCCTGTTCAGCGTCGCGGACGGACGCATGACCGCGGACGCCTTGGCGTGGTCCGGGCGGTAGTATCCGCCGATGTCGGCGGGCGCGCCCTGGACTGCAGCGAGCTCGCCGACAATGGTTTCCTCGTTGGACGTCAGCTCCTGGGCCACTGCGGAGAACGAAGCTGCGAGTTCTGCGTCCTCGGTCTGCTTGGCCAGCTCCTCGGCCCAGTAGCGGGCCAAGTAGTAGTGGCTGCCGCGGTTGTCCAGCTCGCCGGCGCGGCGGCTCGGGGACTTGTTCTCCAGGAGGAAGGTACCGGTGGCCCGGTCCAGGGTGTCGGCCAGGACCTGCGCCCTGGCGTTGCCTGTGGTGGTGGCCAGGTGCTCGAAGCTCACGGCCAGGGCGAGGAATTCGCCCAGGCTGTCCCAGCGCAGGTGGTTCTCCTTGAGCAGCTGCTGAACATGTTTGGGCGCGGATCCGCCGGCACCGGTCTCGAAGAGTCCGCCGCCGTTCATCAGCGGCACAACAGAGAGCATCTTGGCGCTGGTACCAAGCTCTAGGATGGGGAACAGGTCCGTGAGGTAGTCACGCAGCACGTTGCCGGAGACGGAGATGGTGTCCTCACCCTTGCGGATGCGCTCCAGGGTGAAGGCAGTAGCCTTGTCCGGGGACATGATTTCCAGCTGCAGACCCTCGGTGTCGTGATCCTTGAGGTATTCCTTGACCTTGGCGATCAGGTTGGCGTCGTGAGCGCGTTCCTCGTCCAGCCAGAAGACGGCCGGCGTCTGGGAAGCACGGGCACGCGTGACGGCCAGCTTGACCCAGTCCCGGATGGGCAGGTCCTTGGTCTGGCAGGCGCGCCAGATATCGCCCGGATCAACCTCGTGTTCAAGCAGCACAGCGCCGCTGCCGGCAACGATCTGCACCGTTCCGGCTTCCTGGATCTCGAAGGTCTTGTCGTGGCTGCCGTATTCCTCGGCGGCCTGGGCCATCAGGCCGACGTTGGGGACGGTTCCCATGGTGGTCGGGTCGAAGGCGCCGTGGGCGCGGCAGTCGTCGACGACCACCTGGTAGATGCCGGCGTAGCTGCTGTCCGGCAGGACGGCGAGGGTGTCGGCTTCCTGGCCGTCGCGGCCCCACATGTGGCCGGAGCTGCGGATCATGGCCGGCATGGAGGCGTCGACGATCACGTCGGACGGCACGTGCAGGTTGGTGATGCCCTTGTCCGAGTCCACCATGGCCAGCTCCGGGCCGTCGTTGAGGCCCTTGGTGATGGCCGCCTCGACGTCGCCGCGGATATCCTCCGGGAGGTCCTCGAGTCCGTTGAGGATGGAGGCCAGGCCGTTGTTGGGGCTCAGTCCGGCGGCGACAATCTGGGCGCCGTAGGTGTCGAACAGTTCGGCGAAGTAGGCCTTGACGACGTGGCCGAAGATGATCGGGTCGGAGACCTTCATCATGGTGGCCTTGAGGTGTGCGGAGAAGAGCACACCGTCCTTCTTGGCGCGGGCCACCTGGGCGGCGAGGAACGCGTCCAGGGCGGCGGCACGCATGACGGTGCCGTCGATGACCTCGCCGGCCAGCACGGGGAAGGCGCGCTTGAGGACCTTGACCGTGCCGTCGTCCTTGACCAGCTGGATCTTGAGGTTCGTGTCCGCGTCGATGACCACGGACTTCTCATTGGAGCGGAAGTCATCGGCATCCATGTGCGCGACGCTGGTCTTGGACTCGGGGGTCCACGCGCCCATGCTGTGCGGGTTCTGGCGGGCGTAGTTCTTGACCGAGAGCGGCGCACGGCGGTCCGAGTTGCCTTCGCGCAGGACCGGGTTGACGGCCGAGCCCTTGATCTTGTCGTAACGGGACCGGATGTCCGTCTCCTCGTCCGAGCTGGGGTTGTCCGGGTAGTCCGGCAGCGCGTAGCCCTGGGCCTGGAGCTCGGCGACCGCGGCCTTGAGCTGCGGCACGGAGGCGCTGATGTTGGGCAGCTTGATGATGTTGGCTTCGGGCGTCTTGGCGAGCGCGCCGAGTTCAGCCAGGGCATCGCTGACGCACTGCTCCTCGGTGAGGTAGTCGCCGAACGCCGAGATGATGCGGCCGGCTAGCGAAATGTCTCGGGTCTCCACTTCCACACCGGCCGTCGAAGCGAACGCCTCGACAATCGGCAAAAACGAATAGGTGGCCAGCATGGGCGCTTCGTCGGTGTGGGTATAGATAATCTTGGCCATTGCTCGGGCGTCTCCCTGAAGGTCTGCGGATATCCGGAATCGGGTGTTATCTCAACAGGTCTAACTTACCCGAGGTGACCGCCCAGCCGTCCACCGGCGTCGGCGGCCGGACGATCCATGACTCCGCAAGCCACTCAACAATTATTCAACACCGTTTGACAGGAATTGACAAAATACTTTACTCATTCGTCAATTTCCCGTAGCTTCAGTCCATCACAGCGGCCGCCACGGGTGGCCGTTCCGCATTCCACCGGTTAGGACAACCATGAGAACACCCAAGACTCTGGCCACCAGCCTTCTCACCCTCTCGGCGGCGGCACTGCTCGCCCTGAGCGCAGCGGGAGCGGCCACCGCCGCCCCCGCACCCGGGAACGCACCGACCGATCCGTCGGGGGTCAGCAGCCATACCGTCACCGAGACCGGCGCGGCGGACTACTGGACCGAAGAGCGCATGCGCGCCGCCATCCCCGGCGACGTCCTGGCGGACAAGGCCATGCAGCGCGGCAACAACTCCAAAGCAGCCCTGAACCGTCCGGTTGAAGTGGGCGCCCCCAGCAAAATCGAGGCCGCAGCCCCCAGCCCGCAGGCCCAGGCGGTGCAGACCAAGGCGGTGCAGACCAAGGCGAACGCGAGCGAATCCCCCGTCCCGCACATCGGCAAGGTCTTCTTCACCCTTGGCGGCGCCAACTACGTCTGTTCCGGCAACTCGATCGCCTCCGGCAACAAGAGCACCGTCTCCACGGCCGGCCACTGCCTCAACGAGGGGCCGGGCGCCTTCGCCACCAAGTTCACGTTTGTCCCGGCCTACCTCAACGGGGCCGCACCGTACGGCATGTGGACCGCCAAGGCCCTGTACGCCCCCACCGAGTGGAGCTCAGCGGGCAACATGCAGTACGACACCGGCTTCGCGGTGATGAACACGCTCAACGGCCAGTACCTGTCCGACGTCGTGGGCGCCTCCGGCCTGCAGTTCAACGCCGCCCGGGGCCTCAGCTACAAGTCCTTCGGATACCCGGCGGCTGCACCCTTCAACGGTGAGTCGCTCAAGAGCTGCACCGGCACCGCCACGAACGATCCCTACAACCCGCCGTTCAACTCCCAGGGCATCCCCTGCAACATGACCGGTGGTTCCTCGGGCGGGCCGTGGTTCATCGGCTCCAGCTCCTCGGGCTACCAGAACTCCGTGAACAGCTACGGCTACGGCAGCAACTCCACCAAGATGTACGGCCCGTACTGGGGCACGGTCATCCAGTCGGCCTACTCCGCGGCTGCCGCTTCCTAGCCCAGCCCGACCAGCCCTCGACGGCGGCCGCCCACACCCCGGGCGGCCGCCGTTGTTCTGCCCTCGCCCACCACCACCGGACATGCCCTCCCCTGGCTGCCGGGCCTGGACATAATCCCAATGTGCCCAGTCCTTGGCCTGAAGAATGAGCATGTCCCCCGCAGAGCCCCGGCCACCACTGGACATGTCCTCCCCTGCGCACCCGCGGCCAACGGAGCATGCCCTCCCCTGGCTGCCGGGCCTGGACATAATCCCAATGTGCCCAATCCTTGGCCTGAAGAATGAGCATGTCCCCCCGCAGGGATGCCCGCAGCACCCCGGCCACCACTGGACATGTCCCCCCGTGCGCCCCCGCGGCCACGGAGCATGCCCTCCGCTGGCTGCCGGGCCTGGACATAAGCCCGATGTGCCCAGCCCTGGCCACAAAGAATGGACATGTCCTCCGGTAAGGGATCCACTTCCGAAATCCTTGGACAATCCTCGGAATCTCCTGCCCCTTTTAGCCCCGTGCCGGGACGGTTGTGACGGACACTGGATACCTGGGCTTCCGACCGGCAAGCCGCGTCCCCGTCAGGATGCCCCGAATTTCCCGGGGTCCGGCCTAGGAGTCCCGATGAAACCGCTGCGAAGCCTGGCCTGCGTCCTTGCCCTCATAGCGTTGAGCCTGACCTTCGCGGCCGTCCCCGCGCAGGCCGCCTCCGCGTCGATTAGCCTCAGCCCGGCCAAGGGACCGGCGGGAACTACGGTCACTGTCACCGGCACGGGCTTTCCCAAGAAGGGCTCCGGAACCCTCAGCGTTGGCGGGAGCTCCTCCGCCTTCAAGGCCAGTGCCTCCGGCTACTTCACGGCCGCCGTCGTTATCCCGCAAACATCCGAACCGGTCCTTACTGTGCAGGCCACGTCCGGAACGGTGAAGGCGTCCGCGGCCTTCACCGTCGTCACCGCGACGCCGGCGACTCCGCCGGCCATCAGCAGCTCGACGCTACGCTTCGGCGCCGGCACCCCTGGCGGACCGCTGGCGTCGGCGGAACTCGACGAGGTCGCGACCCTCGCCGGCGAAGCGCCGTCGGTCATCCTGTCCTACAAGGACTTCAACCAGGCCCCGCCCATCACGGAGCTCAACGCCGTTCGCAGCCGCGGCGCTTTACCGCTGCTGACCTGGGAACCCTGGGCCTGGGGCGGCGGGACCGAACAGCCCGCCTATGCGCTCGACCGCATCACCGCGGGAAACTTCGACCCCTACCTCCGGCAGTGGGGCGCGGCGCTGGCGTCCTGGGGGCATCCGGTGATGCTGCGGTTCGGGCATGAAATGAACGGCAATTGGTACCCGTGGTCCGAGAGCGTCAACGGCAACGGACCCGGCGATTACGCGGCAGCCTGGCGGCATGTCCATGACGTCGTCGTTGCCACGGGGGCCACGAACATCACATGGGTCTGGAACCCTAACGTCCCTTACTCCGGATCCGCGCCGCTCGACGGCCTGTACCCCGGCCCCGAGTACGTAGACGCAGTAGCTCTCGACGGCTACAACTGGGGCACGTCCGCGGCCTGGAGCAGCTGGATTTCACCGCCGGAACTCTTCGGCCAGGGCCTGTCCGAACTCAGACGGCTTGCCCCCGGCAAACAAATCCTTGTGGCCGAGACGTCGTCCGCTGAACAGGGCGGCTCGAAAGCGGACTGGAACGTTGCACTGATCAGCTATCTGGCGGCCCAGGCAGATGTGACCGCGGTGGTCTGGTTCAACTTCAACAAGGAGACAGACTGGCGGATCAACAGCAGCCCGAGCTCCGCGACAGCGCTGGCATCCGCCCTGGCCGACCGCCGAACGTAGCGGCAGCAGCCACGGGCCCCCGTCTTCCGCGACGGCGCGACAATACGGCCCCGCAAATGGCAGACGGGCCGGGCCACCTGCCCGTCGCAAGGTACTCTTAGCCGATTCGCTATGCCGCCGGCAAGCATTTTCTTGAGGCGTGAACCATGACCGCAACGACACCCGCTCCAAGCACCGTCCTTCTTGCCGGCGCCACCGGCGATCTCGGCGGGCGGATCCTGCCGGAATTGGTCGCACTGGGGGCGACCGTCCGGGTCCTGACCCGCCAAGGGACCAGCACGGCGCGAATCGCGCAGTTCCGTGCCCAGGGCGTCGAGGTGGTCCAGGCCGACTACGACGATGTGGGCGGCCTCCGACGCGCCTGCACGGGAGTTGACTGCGTGGTCTCCGCGGTCAACGGCCTCCACGACGCAATCATCGGTGCGCAATCCCGCCTGCTGGAAGCGGCGGCCGCGGTAGGTGTGCCGCGCTTCATCCCTTCCGACTTTTCGATCGATTACCGTGGCATCGGGCCCCGAAGCAACCGGAACCTGCAGCTCCGCAGGGACTTCGCCCAGAGACTGGACGCAACCGAAATTCGGGCCACGTCCATCCTTAACGGCGCCTTCACCGACATGCTCTCCGGGCAGGCCCCGATGATCCTTTTCTCGCGGCGCCGCGTGCTCTTCTGGTCCGACGCCGACCAAGTGCTCGACTTCACCACGAAGGACGACGTCGCCACATACACAGCCGCCGCAGCTCTCGATGAGCGGGCGCCCCGCGTCCTGCAGATCGCAGGTGACCAGATCACGGCGAGGGCCCTGGCATCCACGATGACCGACTTGTCCGGGACGCAATTCCGGCTCCTCTACGCAGGCAGCGTCGGCTCCCTAAATGTGATGAGCCGGGCACTCAAAACCGTCATGCCTGCCTCGGACGAGCCCTTCCCGCCGTGGCAGGGCATGCAGTACTTCGCCAGCATGTTCAGCGGCGACGCGAACCTGCGTTATATCAACAACGACCGATATGGCAGCCGGAAGTGGACCACCGCCCGCGACGTCGTGGAGCAGCACCGGCAGCAAAGCTGACCGCACACCGCCCGACCCCACCAGGGGACATGCGCTCCCCCTGCTGCGAAGCGTGGGCATAATCCCATAGTGCCCAGCCCTTGGCGCGAAGAATGAGCATGTCCCCCGGAGAGATGCCCGTCCGGAACTGGCCAGCACTGGACATGTCCCCCGCTGCCCACCGCGGCCAGGGACCATGTCCACCCTTGGCTGCGAAGCGTGGGCATGATCCCAATATGCCCAGCCCTGGCCACAAAAAATGGACATGTCCTCCGGCAAGGGTGGGCATGTCCATTTTTTGCTGGAACCAGAGCTCCTAGTGGAAGAAGTGGCGGGCTCCGGTGAAGTACATCGTGATGCCCGCGGCGTTGGCTGCGGCAATGACTTCCTCGTCCCGGACGGATCCGCCGGGCTGGACCACGGCGCGGACGCCGGCGTCGATCAGGATCTGCAGCCCGTCGGCGAACGGGAAGAACGCGTCCGACGCCGCCACGGCACCGCGGGCACGCTGGGGGGCTCCGCTGGCGTCGGCGTTGGAGGCGCCGCCGGGGGTGTCGCCCCCAGCAGCACTGTCGGAGTTCACGGAGACGCCCAGGGTGTTGGCCCGCTCCACGGCGAGGCGGCAGGAATCGAGCCGGTTGACCTGGCCCATGCCGATGCCCACGGCGGCGCCGTCGGAGGCGAGCAGGATGGCGTTGGACTTGGCGGCGCGGCAGGCGGTCCATGCGAAGGCCAGATCGGCCAGCGTCGCCTCGTCCGCAGGCGCGCCCGCGGCGAGGGTCCAGTTGGCCGGGTTGTCGCCGTCGGCGTCGACCTTGTCCGTCACCTGGACCAGCACGCCGCCGGAGACCTGGCGGATCTCGGACGGGTAGCGGCCGTAGCCCTCGGGCAGGGCCAGGAGGCGGATGTTCTTCTTCTTGGACAGGATCTCCACGGCCTCGTCCTCGAAGCCCGGCGCGATGACCACTTCGGTGAAGATGCCCGCCACGGTCCTGGCCATGCCCGCGGTGACGGTGCGGTTGGCTGCGATGACGCCGCCGAATGCGGAGACCGGGTCGCAGGCATGGGCCTTGGCGTGCGCATCGGCGATCGGATCGGCGGCCGAGGCGGAACCGACGGCCACACCGCACGGGTTGGCGTGCTTGATGATCGCCACGGCGGGCTCGGCGAAGTCGAAGGCGGCGCGCAGGGCGGCGTCGGCGTCGACGAAGTTGTTGTAGCTCATGGCCTTGCCGTGCAGCTGGTCGGCCTGGGCGATGCCGGCCGGCGCGGCCTTGTCCACGTACAGCGCGGCCTGCTGGTGCGGGTTCTCGCCGTAGCGCAGCACCTCGGAGCGCTCCAGCGAGAGGCCGGCGTAGGCGGGCCAGTCGATCACGCCGGCGCCGTCCTCATCGAGGAACTGGCTCGCGGTCCAGGTGGCCACGGCGTTGTCGTACGCCGCGGTGTGCGCGAAGGCCCTCGCGGCCAGCCGGCGCCGGGTCTTCAGGTCGAAACCGCCCGAGGCGGCCGCCTCCACAACCGAACCGTAGGCGGACGGGTCCACCACAATCGCGACGGCGGCGTGGTTCTTCGCGGCCGAGCGCACCATCGCGGGACCGCCGATGTCGATCTGCTCCACGACGTCGTCCTGCGCCGCGCCGGACTTCACGGTCTCGACGAAGGGGTACAGGTTGACGACGACGAGGTCGAACGGCTCGATGTCCATCGACTGCAGGGTTTCCATGTGCGCCTGGACGCGGCGGTCCGCGAGGATGCCGCCGTGAACGCGCGGGTGCAGGGTCTTGACGCGGCCGTCGAGCATTTCCGGTGAGCCGGTGACTTCCTCGACTTCCTGCACCGGGATCCCCGCGGCGGCGATCTTCTTGGCGGTGGAACCGGTGGAGACGATCTTGACGCCGGCTGCGTGCAGGCCCGCGGCGAGCTCCTCCAGCCCGGTCTTGTCGTAGACCGAGATCAGGGCCCGGCGGATGGGAACACGGTCGATGGATACACGCTCAAGCTGCGTAAAGCTCACAAAAGTCTCCGTCTTATGTCGCGGCGGGGCCGCGGGTGGTGGGGATGGGGCCAGTTTATCGCGTCCCCGCATCGGGGCCTCCCGCGCGCCGGAGTGTGAAGCACACACCGCGGCCGCGCGCCACAACGTAGAGTTTTCCCAGGAGGCTGAGATGAACACTTACACCACAGTGCCGAGCGGCGAACAGGTGGTCCAGGAACTGCCGTGGCGCTGGAATGTGCAGGGACGGATCTTCCTGATCGGCGGCCTGGGCTTTATGTTCGACGCCTGGGACGTGACGCTCAACGGCATCCTCATCCCGCTGCTGTCCACCCACTGGTCCCTGTCCCCGGGCGAGGCGGCCTGGATCGGCGCCTCGAACCTGATCGGCATGGCCCTGGGCGCGTTCATCTGGGGCACCATCGCGGACACCATCGGGCGGAAGAAGGCCTTCACCGCCACCTTGCTGATCTTCTCGCTCTTCACCGTGCTGGGCGCCTTCTCCCCCGATTTCCTCTGGTTCTGCGCGTTCCGGTTCATGGCCGGGTTCGGCCTGGGCGGCTGTATCCCGGTGGACTATGCCCTGGTGGGCGAGTTCACCCCCCGCAGGCAGCGCGGCCGGGTCCTGACGGCAATGGACGGCTGGTGGCCGATCGGCGCGGCACTCTGCGGCTTCGTGTCCGCCGGCCTCATCGCGGCGTTCGCCGACTGGCGGCTGACCATGCTCGTGATGGTGCTGCCGGCGCTGCTGGTGTTCTGGGTCCGGCGCAGCGTCCCGGAGTCACCGCTGTTCCTCATCCGCAAGGGCCGCCGCGACGAGGCCGCGAAGGTGATCGACGACCTCGTCGCGGCCACCGGCGCCGAGCCCCGCGCCTACAGCCTGCCGGAGGCCCAGGACGCCCCGCGGCTGTCCGCCGGCAGCGCGTGGACCCAGCTGGCCCTGTTGTGGAAGTACGACTGGAAAATCACGACGGCGGCCTGGTCCCTGTTCTTCAGCATCCTGCTGGTCTATTACCTGTCGCTGACGTGGATGCCGCGGATCCTGATCGGGGCCGGCTTCGCGGAGTACAAGGCCTTCCTGACCACCGCCTCGATGGCCGCCGTCGGGCTCCTCGGTGTGGTGGTGGCCGCCCTCCTGGTGGAGCGGGTGGGCCGCAAGTGGATTCTGGCGATCACCGGCCCGCTCTCCGCGCTGACCCTGGTGATCGTGGCGATCGTGGTGGACATCCCGACGGCGGCCGTGTTCTGGCTGCTGGTCTTCGGGTTTGTGGTGCAGGTGGCCATCCCTGTGCTTTATGCCTACGTGTCCGAGCTCTACCCGACCGAGCTGCGGGGCTCGGGCTTCGGCTGGGCCTCGACGTTCTCCCGGCTGGGCGCCGGCTTCGGACCGCTGATTTTCGCGGCGTTCCTGTGGCCCGAACTGGGGCTCGCGACCTCGTTCGCCCTGGCCGGCGGGCTGGTGCTCGTCTCCGTGCTGTGGATGGCCTTCTTCTCGCCCGAGACCAAACAGCGCCGGCTCGAGTAACACCCCGCACCCA
>JBKKDK010000050.1:0-6661 GCA_046708245.1 Arthrobacter sp. | reverse complement strand
CCTTGTGGTAGCCCTCATCCTCGACATGGAGGGTGGTTTCCGAGGCGTGGGCATGCGCCGGAATGGTGTGGTCGGTAATGGCCTGCTTTTGAGGGCTGGCCGACTGGGGCTGGTTCATAAGACTCCTTTGTCTATTTACTCAAGTTGGCAAGGCGCTCGGGGCTGAGCAGCTCCTGGAGTTGCGCGGCTGTGAGCAGCCCATGTTCCAGGACCAGCTCGGCAACGCCTTTGCCAGTGGCGAGGGCTTCCTGCGCGATGGCGGTTGCGGTGGCGTAGCCAAGATGGGGGTTAAGGGCCGTGACCAGGCCGATTGACTGTTCCACGGTTGCCCGGAGGTGTTCGGTGTTGGCGGTGATGCCCCGGACGCAACGGGCCGTAAGGGTCCGGCAGGCTGCTTCCAGGTGGGTAATGCTCTTGTGCAGGCTATGGACGATGATTGGTTCGAAGGCATTGAGCTGAAGCTGTCCGGCTTCGGCGGCCATGGTGATGGTGACGTCGTTGCCGATGACTTCGTAGGCCACCTGGCTGACCACTTCCGGGATCACCGGGTTGATCTTGCCGGGCATGATGGAGGAACCGGACTGGACGGCCGGGAGATTGATTTCGCCGAAGCCTGCGCGCGGTCCGGATGAAAGCAGCCGGAGGTCGTTGCAGATTTTGGAGAGCTTGACTGCGACCCGCTTGAGCACACCAGAGAGGTGGACGAACGCGCCAACGTCCTGGGTGGCCTCGATGAGGTCGACGGCGGTGACCAGCGGCAGGCCTGTGATCTCGCCCAGGTGCCGGCAGGCCGCTTCGGCGTAGCCGGCGGGAGCGTTCAACCCTGTGCCGATTGCCGTGGCGCCGAGGTTGATCTCATGGATCAGGAGGTCCGCCTCCGCGAGCCGCAGCCGGTCCTCGCCGATAGTCACCGCGTAGCTGCCGAACTCCTGGCCCAGGGTCATCGGGACCGCGTCCTGGAGCTGCGTGCGTCCCATCTTTACAACGGTCCGGAACTCCATGGCCTTGGCGGCGAAGGCTTCCTCCAGTTCAGCGAGGGCTTCCAGCAGTTCGCGGGCGGCGAAGATCGTGCCGAGTTTCACAGCGGTGGGATAGACGTCGTTGGTGGACTGGCTGAGGTTCACGTGGTCATTGGGATGCAGCCGCGCGTAGTCACCCTTCGCGTGACCCAGGATTTCCAGCGCGCGGTTCGCAATGACCTCGTTGGCGTTCATGTTCGAGGACGTCCCGGCGCCGCCCTGGATGACGTCCACGATGAACTGCTCGCTGAGCCTGCCCATCATCACGTCCATGCAGGCGTCCTCGATGGCCTGGGCGCGCTCGCCGTCCAGAAGCCCGAGCTCGTGGTTGGTGCGGGCGGCTGCCAGTTTCACTGCCGCCAGCCCGCGGACCAGGTGCATATTGGACGACAGCGGCTGGCCCGTGATGGGGAAGTTTTCCACGGCGCGGAGCGTGTGGACCCCCCAGTAGGCGTCAGCGGGCACGTCGCGGTCCCCGAGCAGGTCGTGTTCGGAGCGCAGGCCGCTCTCGGTGCGGGGAGCCGTGCGGGGTTCGGGTGAGCTCATGGCTGTCCTTAGAGGGCTTCGGGGACGGGAGGGGTTGCGGGAGTGAAATTTAGGGAATGCAGGAGTCCGACCGGCCGGCTGCCGCCCAGGACGGTCTGCGTGGCGAGGCCAGCGAACGGTGCGGTGTCGACGTCGAGCGCCTCCAGCGCGCGGACGGTGACCGGCATGCGTGCGCGGTCGCCGCCGTCGGAAATCTTCAGGGCAATGGCGCGGCCGTCCGGCAGGCCGACCAGCTGCACTCCTTCGAAGCCGTCCTTGGCCAGCAGCCCGGGGGACAGACGCATGAGGTCGGTGACGTCGCGTTCCTCGCCGCCCACCATCTCCGGGTGCCGGCGCATGGCGTCCGCGACGGAGGCCTCGGCGCCGTCGGCCGCGGGATCGCCAGCGTGTGCTGCCGCGGAGGCCAGGCGCCCGAAGGCGCGGGCCATGCCGCGCAGGGTGAGGGCGAAGAGCGGGGTGCCGCAGCCGTCAGTGCTGATGGCGGCCGGTTCCTCGCCGGTGAGTTCCCGGACAGTTTTCGCCACGTGCTGCTGCAGCGGGTGCGCGGGATCCAGGTAGCCCTGGACAGGCCAGCCATTGATGACGCAGGTGGCGGCCATCGAGGCGTGTTTGCCCGAGCAGTTCTGCGCCAGCTGCGTGGGCGAGCCGCCACCGCGGAGCCAATCTTCGCGTTCGCGGGCGCCATAGGGGAGATCCTCGCTGTTTTCGAGGGACCCGGCGGTGAGTCCGTGGAACTGCAGGATCCGGGCGGCGCCGTCGCGGTGCATCGCCGCGCCAGAATGGCTGGCTGCCGTGAGGGCAAGCAGGTCGGCGGGCAGGTCCAGCCCGGCGCGGACCATCGCCACCGCCTGCAGGGGTTTGAGGGCGGAGCGCGGGTAGAACGGCGCAAGCGGATCACCCACAGTGAGCAGGGTCCTGGAGCCGGCCGCTTCTCCGGAGACCGCGATCAGCGAACCGTAGTGGATGCTTTCCACCAGTCCGTCGCGGATCTGCGCAGCGAGCGGAGCGTGGTGGGGCAAGGCGGTGTGCTCCGGACGGCGTGCGACGTCGGTCAGGGCAGGGAAGGGCATGGTGTCCTTGGGAGGTTGCTGGTTACTGGCTCAGGATGGAATCGAGGGCAACGCCCACGGCGTGGAGGTGCTCGGCCATTGCCGCGCGGGCGCCGGCCGCGTCCCCGCCTTCGATGGCCTGGAGAATGCGCTGGTGCTCGAAGTCCGAGGCGAGTTGCCGGTCGGCCACGATGTTGAGCGTCTCCGACTGGTGCGCCTGTGCGTCGCGCATTTCCGCCACGACGCTTTCGAAGACCTTGTTGCCGCTGGCCCGGGCGATGGCAGCGTGGAAGCTTGAGTCGAGGGTGACCCAGGCCTCCGGATCATCCTCGGCGGTCATGGCGGTCACGATGTCCCTCAGGGTTTCGAGTTCCTCGGCGGTGCGGCGCTGTGCGGCGAGCCCGGCGGCCGGGACCTCGATGTGCGGCCGGGCTTCCGTCAGATCCCGCGCGGAGTAGTGGCCCAGCACGAGGTCTTTAGCCACCCGGTTGGCCACCACGAATGTGCCCTTGCCGGTTTTCGTCACGGTGAGTCCAAGTGCCGTGCACGAGCGCAGCGCTTCACGCACCACCGAGCGGCTCACTTCGTATCGCTGCGCGAGCGTGGTTTCGGAACTCAGCTTCGCCCCCACTTCGAGCCTGCCGGATTCGATTTCCGTGCGCAGGGCGTTGAAGACTGCCTCGGCGGCGCTGAGGCGGGGCAGCGGGCGGGAGCCGAGGCCATGAGGGTCTGGTGCAGGCTGTCCTGCTGTCCGGCTGTCTGACAGGTTCACCTCTCGAATATGGCATGGATCACAGGGTGGTGTCAAACACGGGCGGGACCGGAGCCTCGCCGCCCCGGCGGTCCAGACGGGCCGTGTTCACACCTGATCGCGGGCAGGTTCTTCGACGTTCCGTGCGGCGATGGTGACGGAGGCGACGCGTTCCAGGCCGGGCTGCAGGGGGTCGCCGCGTTTCTCGACGCCCCTCTGCCACCACAGCTTCAGCCCCTGCGGGGTCACTTCAAGGCAGGCCAGGTTGTTGTCGAACCATGGCCCCTTGACGCCTGACCAGCGGAATGGCGGGTCCGGAACTTTTGCAGACCGGGCCACCAGTGCACCCACCGGCTCGGCCAGGCCGTAGGAGAGGATAGCGGTGACGAACCTCATCAGCCGGGTCAGGGGGTTGCGGATGGGGGAGCAGACTGCCTGTACGATCCGGCTGCCGGAAGTGCGGTCCACCTCCGAGACGTAGGAGAAATGAACGTCTCCGGACAGGAAGGTGACGGTGTCCGGCGAGGGGCCGCGTTTACCATCGGCGACCTCCGCCGCCATGACCGCCACAGCCTGGAAACTCTGCTGGAAGGCGCCCCAGTGTTCAAGGTCCAGCCCCTGGCGCAGCTTCTCGCCGGCCCGGGCGGCCAGTCTCCCCCATGCCCCTTCAGAGATCGCCTCGTTCCAGGACTCGACATGGTGCAGGCCCATCGGCAGCAGGAACGGCAGGGAGGTCGCCACGATCAGGTGGCGGAAGCCGCCGCGCATCCTGCCGTCAAGCCAGGCCATTTCCGCCTTGTCAATCAGGGCGCGGTTGTCCGGGGCCAGGTTCCGGGCAGCGCGGGAGTCAACCACTATCAGCCGGGTATCGCCGAAATCCCGGCAGAAGCTCCACCGGTATGATTCCGGATCCTGGTCTGCGCGTAATGCGAGACTGTCGAGTTCCGCGCTCACGTCGGGCTCGGTTTCGCCCCCATGCCGGGCGATCAGCTGCCACGTTGCGTCCTCGGCCCGCTCCTGCGGCGACATGTTCCCCAGATGCTGATAAACCCAGTAGGAGGCGAGGCCTGCGACAATCCGATCACGCCACCACCAGGTGGCTTCCATCTCCTGCTTCCAGCTCAGCGAGGCGTTCCAGTCATCGCGGATGTCATGGTCGTCGAAAATCATGGCGCTGGGCAGTGTGGACAGCAGCCACCTGTTTGCCGGGTCCGACCACGCCAGATTGTAGAGGTGGGCATATTCCTCGAAGTCCTTGAGTTCCTCGCCAGGCGCTTCATGGATATTTCGGCGGGCCCGGATGAACTCCTGCATCTGTTTGCTGGTCGAATCGGCGTAGACCTGGTCCCCAAGGAAGGCGACCAGATCCGGCCACGCCGGATTGCTGTCGGACGCCATCCGGAGGGCGTACGCGCGCAGCGAGTCGATGCCGTGGGTCCGGTTGCCGGATTTATCATGCGGGACACTCGTGCGGCAGGAGCCGTAGGCCAGCCGCAGCGGCTTGCCGGGCTTCAGCGTCGCGATGACTGGCGGCGGAAATTCCGACGCCGGATCCGGCCAGACCGGTGTCCCGTTGACTTCGACTGTGTAGGGCGTCACGGTTCCCGGCTCCAGTCCGTCCATCTCCACGAGTGCGAAGTGGTGGCCGTGTACTGCAAAGGTGCGTGCCTCACACTCCCTGCCGCCTGCACGGACGGAAACCCGGGCGGGATCCCGGGTTTCCACCCAAATACACGCCGAGGTCTGGTCCACGTACCGCATCATCGGGCCGAGCACCAGGAGTGATGTCGTCATCCCTCAGTTGTACCCGTTCCACCCCGGCCGGGGCCATGCCGCGGTGGGATCCGGTGAACATTGGATAACCTCGAAGCCAAAGGCGGCAACCCAGGTGGGAGACAATTCATGATCACTCGAGACGACGTACTACAGGCGGAGAGCCGCATCAGCGGCTATGTGCGGCGCACACCCCTGTTCCGTGCGGGCACGTGCGCCGCGCCGCTATGGTTCAAATGCGAATTCCTGCAGCACACCGGGGTGTTCAAAGCCCGGGGGGCGTTCAATCGGATCCTGGCCGCCCGGGAGCGCGGTGAACTGGACCCCGCCGTCGGCCTGGTCGCGGCGTCCGGTGGGAATGCGGGCCTGGCAAATGCCTACGCTGCGGCGGTACTGGGAGTCCCGGCGACCGTCTTCGTTCCGGAGACAGCCCCGCGCGTGAAGGTCGAGCGACTCCTTTCGTACAACGCGACGGTCCGCCAGGTCGGCGCGGAGTACGCGGAGGCGTACGCGGCTGCCATGGAGTACGTTGACACGAGCGGTGCGCTCTTTTGCCATGCCTACGACCAGCTCGAAATTGCCGCCGGCGCCGGCACCATCGCGGAAGAGATCCTCCAGGACGAGCCGGGCATCGACACGATCGTCGTCGCCGTTGGCGGGGGAGGGCTGTTTGCAGGAGTGGCCGCAGCTGCGGAGGGCAGGGCACGTGTGGTCGCGGTTGAGCCCTTCAACATTCCTACTCTGCACGCCGCGTTAGAGGCCGGCCGGCCGGTCGACGTTGCCGTGTCCGGGATCGCGGCGGATTCGCTGGGCGCCCGCCGCGTGGGGGACATTGGCTTCAGCATGGCATCAAGGGTCCCGCCGACGTCGGTGCTCGTTGACGACGAAGCCATCGCCTCAGCCCGGGGACGGTTATGGAGCGACTACCGCATCCCTGCCGAGTACGGTGCCGCAGCCGCCCTCGCCGCACTCACGTCGGCGGCCTATGTTCCGGGCGAAGGCGAACGCGTCGCAGTGATTGTCTGCGGGGCCAATACCGATGCGCAGACTCTGGAACCCCATCCCTGAGCTCAAGAATTTTGCGGGTCTTAGCAGGCCCTTCTAAGCGGTGAATATGCAGGTCAACCTGGTTCTGGAAATTTGGGTGCTTTCCCGGCAGCGCTAATCCCCGCATTTTCACGTCGAAATCCTTTGACTTAGACCGGAGCGGTATCTAGCTTTAACCGCACGGGTTTGGATTTCTCCGGCAACAGGCTTGCCTGACCGGGTTTTTCGGACCCACCTCAGTTCTGCAGCCGCAGGGCATGGCTAGTCAGTCGAACGCAGCGTCCCGAGTCACTGTCCTTGATGTTCCGCGCCCATAAGGCGGTGCGGGTGATTCTTTGCTGGCTGATTTCGTGAACGGGGCACCGAATGCGGCCAGTTCCATTCAATTTCAGCTCCAGGGGTAACCATGAAAACCAGGACCACCGCCGCAGCCGTGCTTCCGGCTTTTCTTTTGGTCAGCGGGTTGGTTGCCGGAA
>JBKKDK010000049.1:0-10889 GCA_046708245.1 Arthrobacter sp. | reverse complement strand
CTGCGATCCTGTGCCGCCCAGCTCCGGTAGGCCCGATGCCACTCCCGGGCGCCCCCAAAACTCTCCGGCATCGTCATAGACTCACAATAGGTGCGTGGCAGCAAAGGCAACTCAAAAGCCCAAGCGCCACCGCGCCGTCGTACAACCCAAATTTTTAGGAGTGGAAATGGCTGATCCCGCACGGGCTGCCAAGTTGGCGCAGCGCATTAAGGTTGTTGTTGCCGAGGCCCTGGGCCGCCGGGTCAAGGATCCGCGGCTTGAGGGCATTACTGTCACGGATGCCCGCGTGACCAACGACCTGCAGCATGCCACGGTCTACTACACGGTGTTCGGTGACCAGCTGGTCCAGGCCGAGGCCGCCAAGGGCCTGGAGAAGGCCAAGGGTGTGCTCCGGCAGGAAGTGGGCCGGAACATCACCGTCCGGCTGACCCCGACCCTGGAGTTTGTGGCGGACCAGATCCCGGTCACCGCCTCCAACCTGGAGGAACTGCTCCGGGCTGCCAAGAAGCGCGACGCCGAGGTAGCGGCGCTGGCCGCCAGCGCCCAGCACGCCGGCGACGCCGACCCGTACAAGTCCGACGTCCCGCAGGACGTGGACCTGGACGAGGACGACTTCGACGAAGAGGACATCGACGTCAGGGCGGACAGCACCCTGGACGAGGACAGCAACAAGTAGTCCTCCCACAGCGCACGCAATGGCCGGACCCGGCAACGGGCCGGCCATTGCTGTGTCCGGGTCAGGTTCAGCGGCGCCTGGACCGCCCTCCGCGCACGCCCAGGCCGCCCAGCAGGGGCGAGCCCATGCCCAGCAGGAACCCGAAGTCGTACCAGTTTCCGGCCCGGGCGGTGTTGTAGAAGGGGAACTCACCCCACTGCCCGAAGACGTGCACGATCAACACGATCCACGCAGTCATCCCGTTCCAGATGCCCCACAGCAAGTCCTGCCACCACATGCCATTCCTCCCGACGGAACCATGAAGCCCGGCGCCATACGCCGTGGATTCAGGCTAGGGGCCGCGGTCCCGGCGCGGTAGGGGCTGGAGACCCTATGGCCCCGGCGGGAGTCAAATCTGCCGGGCCGGGAGCCGGCCGAGGCCTTCGACGAGTTCGTCCTGGCTGCCGCAGAGCGCTATCCGGATCCAGCCCTCGCCGATCGAGCCGAACGCAGTGCCCGGGGCGAAGGACACGCCGGACTCGGCGAGGAACCGCCGCACCCAGGCCCGGACATCACCGCCGCTGGCGTGCGACATGTCCGCCCAGAGATAGAAGGCACCCTGTGCGGTGAGGAAGGGGATCCCCCTGGATTCGAGGACCGCCGAGGCGGCGTCCCGGTTGGCGCGGTAGTGGGCGCGGGCGTCGCTGACGTAATCCTGCGGGCCGGTGAGCGCGGCCAGCGCCGCGTACTGCGACGGCGAGGCGACGCAGGAGACAATCGACTCCATCACGTTGTTCATCTTCTGTTCCAGGCCCGGCGGGCAGATCAGCGCGCCGATCCGCAGCCCGGTCAGCCCGTAGGTCTTGGAGAGCGTCAGCGAGGTGAACACCCGGGCCTCGCCCGGAAACTCGCTGTCGAACCGGGCAGGGCTCACATGCGGGACGTCATAGGTGAACGCCTCGTAGCATTCGTCCGAGATGATCCACAGATCGTGCCGCCGGGCCAGTTCCACGAGGCTGCGCGTGAGCTCCCCGCCCAGGACGGCGCCCAGCGGGTTGGACGGTGAGTTCAGGATCAGCACCCTGGTCCGCGGCGTGATGAGCGCTTCGATGTCCTCGATCCGCGGCTGGAAGTCGTGCTCCGGATACAGCGGGTACCGCACCGGCACGCCGTGCAGGAGGCTGCTGGTCATCGCGAAAGTGGGGTAGCCGGGGTTGGGGATGAGGATTTCGTCTCCGGGGGAGAGCAGCAGGCTCATGGCGAAGTGCAGGCCCTGCTGGGCGCCGTCGACGACGTACACGCGGTCCGCCCCGACCGGCGTCGCGTTGTGTTCCCGGAACCTGGCCGCAAACGCCTCCCGCAGCGCCGGGATGCCGGCGTTGGGTGTGTAGTTGGTTTCGTCCCGGTCCAGGCAAGCCATCCCGGCCTCCAGGATGTGGCGCGGCAGCGCGAAGCCCGGCTCGCCGATGCTCAGGACGATCGCGCCCGGGGTGCGCCAGGCAGCTTCGGTGATCTCCCGGATCTGGTTGATGGGGACATCGCGGACATGGGCGGCAAGCTCGGGCATGTCAGCCATCCTAGCCGCCGGGCGCGGGGGTGGGGCCGCGCGCAGATATACTGGGAAGCGTGCTTTCTGGACTGGTGATAGTGGACAAGCCGCAAGGCTGGACCAGCCACGATGTGGTTGGACGGATGCGGCGGCTCGCCGGTACCCGAAAGGTGGGCCACGCCGGAACCCTGGATCCTATGGCCACCGGCGTTCTGGTGGTCGGCATCAACAAGGCCACCCGGCTTCTGACCTACATCGTGGGCACCTCCAAGACCTACACGGCCACAATCCGGCTGGGCGAATCCACCGTAACGGACGACGCCGAGGGCGAGGTTACGGCGACACGCAGCGCCGCTTCGGTCACCGAGGAAGCCGTGCGGGCCGGCGTCGCCGCGCTGACCGGCGACATCGAACAGATCCCAAGCAGCGTCAGCGCCATCAAAGTCAACGGCGAACGTGCGTACGCCCGGGTCCGTTCCGGCGAAGAGGTCAAGCTTGCCGCCCGGCCGGTCACCATCCACCGCTTCGAGGTGCACGGGATCCGTCCGGCGCGCGACGGCGAGGCCCTGGACGTGGACGTCACGGTGGAGTGCTCCTCCGGCACGTACATCCGCGCCCTCGCCCGCGACCTCGGCAACACCCTGGGCGTCGGCGGCCACCTGACGGCGCTGCGCCGGACCCAGGTTGGCCCCTACACCCTGGACCAGGCCCACACCCTGGAGCAGCTGGCTGAACAGCTCGACGTCCTGGAAATGTCCCAGGCCGCGCGGGCGCTGATGCCCAACCGTGAACTCAGCGACGAGGAAACCACCGAGATTTCCTTTGGCCGCAGGGTCCCCGCGGGCCCCGCCGCCGGCACACCGGACGCGGCGACGGCGGACAGGCCGGCCGCGGCGTTCGCCCCGGACGGGACACTCGTGGCGTTGCTGGCCGACGCCGGGAGTTACGCCAAGCCCGTGCTCGTCTTCGCCCCGGACAACGAAAAGCGCGCCGCCAAGCAGGAACAGCAGGCTGACTAGCCTTGGACGCGTATTTCTACATCATCCTGGCCGTCGGGCTGGCCTCCACCGTCATCTGCCTCACCGCCGGGATCCTCAAGAAGGCTCCGAACGACACGACGATCCTGTCCGTGGCCGCCGTCGAACTGTCCCTCCTGGTGTATCTGGCCGGATCGATCGTCCGGGTCGCGGGCGGGGAACGGATCGCCGGCGAGGCCTGGGAATTCTGGGGCTACCTGCTGACCGCGCTGCTGCTGCCCGTCGGCGCGGTGTACTGGTCCATCCTGGAACGAACCCGCTGGAGCAACTTTGTCCTGGCCGCCGTCGGTGTCACGGCACTCGTGATGGCGGCGCGCATGAACCAGATCTGGTACTGACTTGGAAGAGGCACACAACGTGACGGCAAAACCTTCGCAGCAGGACACCGCCGCAGGCGAGCGCCCGGCCGCGCCCGGGACACCGGCCACCGACACCCGCAACACCGGTCCCGGCCGGCTCCTGATCGCGGTGTACGCCGTGTTCGCCATCTCGGCGACCGCCCGGGCCGGCTACCAGATCCTCACCAAATTCTCCGAGGCGCCGCTGGCGTACCTGCTGTCCGCGTTTGCAGCCGTCGTCTACCTCGTGGCCACCGTGTCGCTCGCGAAGCCGGGCCGCACGTGGTTCAAGGTATCCGTGACGGCCGTCCTGGTGGAGCTGATCGGGGTGCTGGTGGTCGGGGCGCTCAGCGTCTTCGACTCGGTGAACTTCCCGCACGAAACAGTCTGGTCGCTCTTCGGCCGCGGCTACGGCTTTATCCCGCTGCTGCTTCCGGTCCTGGGCCTCATCTGGCTGTACCGCCGTCGTCCGGCACGTCAGGGCTGAGTCCGACTGGTTCCGGGCCGAGTTCCTGGAACAACGTGATCTGCAGCCCGGCCGGCGCGTCCAGCCGGGAGTTCAACGACCGCCACGGCGTTTCGCGCGGCTCCGCGATCAGCTTTCCACCGGCCGCCGCGAGGTCCTTCGTGGCTGCGGCGGCATCCTCAACCTCAAAGGCCACGCGGATCCTCGCGCTCGGCTGCCCGTCCGCCTCGATCCGGTCGATCATCCTGACCTGCGCGGGGTTGGAGAGTTCCAGGGTGGCCCGGCCGGCTTCCAGGATGGTGATGCGGGCGTCGCCTTCGCCCTGGACCGCCTCGCGTTCCACCAGGCCGAGCACGTCGCGGTAGAAGGTGAGGGCGGCGTCGAAATCCTCGGTCTCGACGACCAGGCGAAGCTGCCGCACAGGGGACGGGTTCCGGTCCTCAGTAGTCATGCCGGTACCTTAGGACCTGGCGGCGCCGGAATCCAGCAGCCGGCGGCGCAGGTCCGGCCAGGACCGCGCAAAACCGGGGTGCAGGGCCTTGTCGCCCACCCCGTCCACGGGGACCCACACCAGTTCCAGGCTTTCCGGATCGTTGATGGCCGGTTCAAAAGGCTCCACCACCTCGACCACCACTGTTGTGTACGTCCAGTAGCCGACGTCGAAGACCGAGGTGAAAAGCGTCCGGACATTCTCCGGCGGCACAGCTGCTTCCTCCCGCGCCTCCCGCAGGGCGCCGTGGACCGCTTCTTCGCCCTGATGCAACGCTCCGCCGGGCAGGCCCCAGGTTCCGCCGTGGTCGCTCCACAAGGCCCGGTGCTGGAGCAGGACGCCCCTGGCCGGATCGTGGACCAGCAGTCCCGCCGAGCCGAAACGGCCCCAGAACCGTCCGCGGTCGCCTTCAACCCACGCATCCCCGGGGTCGCGCGGACCCAGCGGGCGGCGCGGATCGCCCGGTGGTCGGGTTGTTGGCTGTGTGATTGTCGGGTGCTGGGTTCCAGTTTGCGGGGCGCCGGTACGGTCCATGACTCCAGCTTGCCACGGGCCGCCAGAGCACACGCCGGGGCATCAACGCCGTCTGCCTTTATTGTCGGACCCCTCTGGCAGAGTTCAGTTATGGAGGCGCTCGAATTATTCAACCCGGAGCAGCCGGCCGCGGCCGCGGTTCCGGCCGGTTTGCCCCTGGCTGATGCGCTTGGGCTGCTGCGCCACGCAGCGGATACGGCAGTCGCAGAGTCGGCGCTGTTTGGCCTGAATGACGCCTCGGACTTCGCCGCCCGCGTGGAGGAAGTGTCCCGCCTGACCGGGTTCCTGCAGGTCATCGCCGCCGCGGCCGTAGACCGGACCCGCAAAGCGGCCTCCGCGGCAGCAGGCAGAGCCGGGGCCGTTGCGCCCGCCGGCTGGTTGACCGGCTGGAACACACCGGAGGCCGTCCCGCCGGAGGATCCGCACGCCGAGGCCTCCGTCCCGGAATGCCTGGATGACGGGTACCGGAGCACCGCCGAATTCCTGCGGGTACGGTTGCGGATCGGCGCCTCGGAGGCCCGCCGCCGGCTGGCCCTGGTCGGATCCGTCCTGCCCCGCACCGGAATCGGGGGCGAACGCCTCCCCGCCGCGAAGGAAGAGCTCGCCGCGGCGGTCGCCGCCGGGAGCATCTCGTCCCGTGCCGCCACAGTGATCGCACTCGCCCTGGACAGTGTCCGTCAGGTGGTCCCGCCGGAGACTGCAGCTCAAATGGAACACGCCCTGACCATGACGGCCATCGAGAAGGATTACGATTTCCTGACCCGGATAGCCAAACGCTGGACGGATGCCCTGGACCAGGACGGCGCCGAACCCTCCGAAGAACTCCTCCGCCAGCGGCAGGGCGCGTTCATCCGCCCGCCCCGCCACGGGCTGCAGCACCTCGAAATCTTCGCCACGACAGAGCAGTTCGAACACCTCCTCACGGTCATGAACGTTGCCACGAACCCGCGCACTGACCGCGGCGGCGCTGAAGCGGGCGCCGCCCAATTGGATCACCGTTCCCGGCCACAGCGTCTCCTCGACGGTCTCGTCGGCGGCTGCAAGGCAGGCCTGGCCGCAGGAGGCCTGCCCGCGGCGGGTGGACTGCGCCCGCAGGTGATGGTCACCATCGACTACCGGCAACTCCTCGAGCAGGTTCACGGCGCGGTCCCGGATGCCGGAGGTCCAGGCTCGAATTCCGGAACCCTGATGTTTACCGGCCCGGTCACCGCATCGACCGTGCGCAGGATCGCCTGCGACGCGGACATCATCCCGGTCGTCCTGGGCGGAGACGGCCGGATCCTCGACGTCGGCCGTGCGTCACGGGTCTTCCCGCCGCATGTCAGGAAGGCGCTGACTGCACGGGACGGGGGATGCGCCTTCCCGCAGTGCACGATTCCGGCGCCGTGGTGCGAGGCCCACCACATCACGTACTGGTCCCGCGGCGGAAGCACGGGCACCGAAAACGGGACGCTGCTCTGCTCGCACCACCAACACCTGATCCACAAAGAACAGTGGGCCATCCAGATGCGAAGCGGTGTTCCCTGGTTCATCCCGCCGCCGCACGTGGACCCGCGCCAGGTGCCGCGCCGGAACGGCTTCTTTCGGCTCGAATGACGTGCGGCGCTCAACCCGTCCGGAAGGGGAGCGGCGTGCCGGTTTTGAACGGTACGGCACCTTGGGCCGGGGTCTGCGTAAACCATTCGCCGCCTTGATTGCTGGCATAGATCAGCATCCGCTGGTTGGTATCGAGCGGATCACCGTCCGGATACGACACGCCCTGGCTGCAGGTCACGGGGGTCGAGGCGATCCGGAGCACCGCGGCGGCCGGTTCGCCTTTATGAACCGCCTCCACCTCCACCAGGTGGATCCGGGCACGGTAGCCGTAAAGTGAGGTTTCCCCGTCCGTGCCCTTGGGTTTCCCGATGACCACGAGGGCCGCCTCATCGAATTGCCGCTGGGCTGAGTCGAAATGGATCCAATCGACGCACGTTTCGGTGGCTGGGCCGCGCAGCAGACTGCAGCCTGCCGTCAGGACGCAGGCCAGGAATGCCACCAGCACGGTCCGAAAATGCCTCCCCATTCCCACAACATAGCTGCACCCGGGGCTGCGGTCCACGGGTTGGCCGTTGGTGGGAACAACGGCGGGTTGCCGGTGTGGCGCAGGTCGGGGCAGCGTGCCACGGGCGTCCTGGACCTGCCGTGAATGCGGGTAATCTTAGAGAGTTCCGGAGCCGGCACCGCTGCTCCGGACGAGCCCATGGCAGGCAGCAAAAGGCGAGGTAGATGGTCCACATCTGGAACGATCCGTCCGAAGTCCCGGCGGACTTCGGTCCTTCCGTTGTCACGTTCGGCAACTTCGACGGCGTGCACCGCGGCCACCAGCAGGTGCTCTCCCAGCTCATCCGGATTGCCCGGTTGAACCACGCCCGCGCCGTCGCCATCACCTTCGATCCGCACCCCGCGCAGGTCCACCGGCCGGAGTCCGCGCCGGAACTGATCATGGGGCTGGAAGACAAGCTGGCGGCCCTCGGCGAGGTGGGCCTGGACGCCGTGCTGGTGATGAAGTACACCCTGGAATTGGCCAGCCTCACACCCGAGGAATTTGTCTCCTCGGTCCTCGTCGACAGCCTCCGGGCCAGCCACGTGGTGATCGGCCACGACGCCCGGTTCGGCCGCGGCAACTCCGGGGACCTGCACACGATGCAGGAACTCGGGAAAAAGCTCGGCTTCGAAGTCCTGGTCATCAGCGAATTCGGTTCCGAGGGGTTCCCCATCCACAGCGACGCCGGCACGGACCGCCGCTGCTCCTCCACCTGGGTCCGGGAAGCCCTGCGCGAGGGCGATGTCGCCACCGCTGCCGCCGTTCTCGGCCGGCCGCACCGGATGCGCGGCGAGGTTGTGCACGGCGCCGCGCGCGGCCGCGACCTCGGCTTCCCCACGGCCAACCTCAGCCCCAGCTCCACCGGTTACATCCCCGCGGACGGCATCTACGCCGGCTGGCTCGTGGACCAGGCCGGCACCCGCT
The DNA here is from genome assembly GCA_046708245.1 of Arthrobacter sp. Classification (GTDB taxonomy): domain Bacteria; phylum Actinomycetota; class Actinomycetes; order Actinomycetales; family Micrococcaceae; genus Arthrobacter. The sequence continues at coordinate 2,813 of JBKKDK010000049.1, read as the reverse complement.
GGCCGGCCGCGATCTCGGTCGGCTCCAACCCCACCTTCGACGGCGTCAGCCGGCAGGTGGAGGCCCACGTCATCGACCGGCCGGAAGAGGACGTGGAGGACTTCGATCTGTACGACCAGACAGTAGTGGTGGAATTCGTCGCCAGGCTGCGCGGCATGGTGGCGTACCGTGGCCCTGAAGCGTTGATTGACCAGATGCGGCTGGACGTTGTCCAGGCCCACCAGATCCTGTTTGCACACTGACCGCTGCACGGACCCGTTGTCCCGGTCCGCGGCGCCCCGGCGGCGGTCACCGGACGAATTCACCGCCACTTGGCAAGGAAGGCAAGAGACGTGACCCTTGAGAAAAACACGCGGGAGCTGGACAAGGATATTGTCCGCGACTTCAGCTCACGCATGAGCTACGCGTCGTATCTGCAGCTGCCCACGCTCCTGAGCGCCCAGCAGCCGGTCAGCACCCCGGAGCACCACGATGAGATGCTGTTCATCATCCAGCACCAGACCACGGAACTGTGGCTCAAGCTGGTCCTCCACGAACTCCGCAGCGCCGCCGCCTGGCTGCGCTCCGATGACCTTGGCTCGGCCCTGAAGGCGATCGCCCGGGTCAAGCACATCCAGAAAACCCTGACCGAGCAGTGGTCCGTGCTCGCGACCCTCACGCCCACCGAGTACTCGCAGTTCCGCGGCTTCCTGGGCAACTCCTCCGGCTTCCAGTCCAGCCAGTACCGCGCCGTCGAATTCCTGCTCGGCAACAAGAACCGCAAGATGCTCCCGGTGTTCGAATCCGACCCCGAGGCCCACACCATGCTGCTGGAGCTCCTCGAAGCGCCCAGCATCTACGACGACTTCCTGGCCTACCTCAAGCGCCAGGGCTTCGATGTCCCGGCGTCCCTGCTGGAGCGCGATGTCACTAAAGCCCACGAGTTCTGCCCTGAACTGGTCCCCGTGTTCAAGTACATCTACGAGAACGCGGCCGCCAACTGGGGCGCCTATGAGGCCTGCGAGGAGCTCGTGGACCTCGAGGACAACTTCCAGCTGTGGCGCTTCCGGCACCTGCGCACCGTCCAGCGCACCATCGGCATGAAGTCCGGCACCGGCGGTTCCAGCGGGGCTGCCTTCCTGCAAAAGGCCCTCGAACTGACCTTCTTCCCCGAACTCTTCGCCGTCCGGACGGAGATCGGCCAGTGAGCATCTCCGCCAGCACAGAAGCGACGGACATCCTGTGGCAGCGGGCCCGGGACCTCGACGCCGCCGACCCGCTCGCCGCGTACCGCGGGCACTTCGTCGGAACCGACACGGCGCTGTCGTACCTCGACGGCAACTCCCTGGGCCGCCCGCTCAAGCGCACGGTCACCGACGTCGGCAGCTTCATCCAGGAGAGCTGGGGCGGCCGGCTGATCCGCGGCTGGGACGAGGAATGGCTGGAGCTCCCGCAGGCCATCGGCGACCAGCTCGGACGGGCCGTGCTCGGCGCCGCCCCCGGGCAGACCATTATCGCCGACTCCACCACAGTGGTGCTCTATAAGCTGATCCGCGCCGCGCTGGCCGCCGTCACGGACCCGGCCCGCACCGAAGTCGTGCTGGATACCGACAATTTCCCCACCGACCGCTACCTCGTCGAGGGCATCGCCCGCGAAGAGGGCCTCACGCTGCGCTGGATCGACGCCGATCCCGCCTCCGGCGTGAGCGTCGAGCAGGTGCGCGCCGCCACCGGCCCGGCCACCGCCGTCGTGGTCCTGAGCCAGATTGCCTACCGCTCCGGATTCCTCGCCGACCTGCCCGGCATCACCGCAGCCGTGCACGACGCCGGCGCGCTGGTGGTGTGGGACCTGTGCCATTCCGCCGGGTCGGTGGAGATCGGCCTGGACGCCGCGGGCGTCGACTTTGCGGCCGGCTGCACGTACAAGTACCTCAACGGGGGACCGGGCTCGCCCGCGTTCGCCTACGTCAACGCCCGCCACCTGCCGGGCCTGCAGCAGCCGATCTGGGGCTGGATGGGCCGCAAGGACGCCTTCGAGATGGGGCCGGGCTATGAGGCCGCCGCCGGCATCCGCGGATTCCTCAGCGGCACTCCGGCGATCTTCGGGATGCTCGCCATGCGCGGCACGCTGGACCTGCTCGAGGAAGTAGGTATGGCCGCGGTCCGGGAGAAGTCGCGGCTGCTGACGGCCTTCGCCGTCGAACTCCACGACGCCTGGCTCGCACCATCCGGCGTGACCCTGGGGACGCCGCGGGACCCGGAACTGCGCGGCAGCCACATCACCGTGGACCACCCGGCATTCCGGGAGATGACCGCAGCGTTGTGGGAGCAGGACGTCATTCCCGATTTCCGCGCGCCGCAGGGCATCCGGATCGGGCTCTCGCCGCTCAGCACGTCCTTCACCGAGTTGTACCGCGGCGTAGCCGCCATCCGCGAGCGGCTGGAAGCCGGCGCGGGCAGCAGCAGGACCGGCGGTTTCGACAACATTAGCGGGAAACCGGTAAACTAAACGTTGGATCCGGCTGCAGTCCGTGGCGGCTGGCTCTTGCTATGTACGGCAAGCGTCTCTTCGGAGCGTAAAAAACCGTACGTGGCACCCCCGGCAGTGAGTTACTGACTCGGGCCTCACGGCACATCTCTAGGAGTTATCGTGGCACTTGAAGCCGCTGTAAAGCAGTCCATCATTCAGGATTTCGCAACGTCCGAAGGCGACACCGGTTCGCCGGAGGTCCAGGTTGCAGTCCTGACTCAGCGGATCAAGGATCTCACTGAGCACATGAAGGTGCACAAGCACGATTACCACACCCAGCGCGGTCTGCTGGCCATGGTTGGTC
>JBKKDK010000048.1:0-3419 GCA_046708245.1 Arthrobacter sp. | reverse complement strand
GCCTGCGTCTTGAACGGCTTGCCGGCGAGCATCCGGGCGGCCGCGTCGTAGTAGGCCAGCCGGGCCGTGTGGGCGCGTGCTTCCATCCGGGCGATCTTGAACGCGATGGCCTGGTACTTGCCGATGTTCTGCCCGAAAGCGCTGCGTTCCTTGGCGTATTTCACCGACTGGTCCACGCAGCCCTGCGCCGCGCCGACGGCCAGCGCGGCGATCGCGATCCGGCCCTCGTCCAGGATGGAGAGGAAGTTGGCGTAGCCGCGGCCCTGGCTGCCCAGCAGGTTGGCTTCCGGGACGTGCACGTTGTTGAGCGTGAGCGGGTGCGTGTCCGAGGCGTTCCAGCCGACCTTGTTGTAGGCCTTCTCCGCTGTGAAGCCCGGGGTGTTGGTGGGCACCAGGATGGTGGAGATTTCCTTCTTGATGCTGCCGTCCGGCCGTTCCTCCTGGCCGGTCACGGCGGTGACGGTGACGAGCCTGGTGATGTCGGTGCCGGAGTTGGTGATGAACTCCTTGTTGCCGTTGATGACCCACTCTCCGCCGCCGAGCTTGGCGGTGGTCTTGGTGCCGCCGGCGTCGGAGCCTGCTTCCGGCTCGGTCAGGCCGAAGCCGGCGAGCGCCTTGCCGGAGGCCAGCAGCGGCAGCCATTCCTCTTTTTGGGCGGCATTGCCGAAGCGGTGGATCGGCATGGCGCCGAGGGAGACGCCCGCCTCGAGGGTGATGGCGACCGACTGGTCCACCCGGCCGAGCTGTTCGAGGGCCAGGGCCAGGGCGAAGTAGTCCCCGCCCATGCCGCCGAACTCTTCCGGGAACGGCAGGCCGAACAGGCCCATGTCCGCCATCTGGGCGACGATCTCGTAGGGGAAGCTGTGTTCCTCGTCGTGCTTGGCGGAGACCGGGGCCACCACTTCGTCGGCGAATTCGCGGACGGTGTTGCTGAGGTCCTGGTAATCCTCGCTGAGTTCAAAATCCGGCATTGGGGTGACTCCTTTTAGCTGTCCTGATTGGGTGTACTGCTTGTCTGTGGTCCGGCGCCGCGTGTCCCGCGCCGGGATGCCGCGCCGGGCTACTTTGCTGCTACTCCGCGCCCATTGCGAGGACGGCTTCCTCGACCGTGTCCCCTGCCGTCGCGGGCGCCGGCGGCATCGCGGGGTGGACGGTGGCGAGCACCTGGTCCGCCTTGACGAGGTCGCCGGAGGAGACGCTGATGTGCACGGTCCCGCCCAGGGGTGCCACGAGCTGGTGCTCCATCTTCATGGCCTCCACGGACACCAGCACCTGGCCGGCTTCCACGGTGTCGCCGTTGCGGACGGACACGGACACAACGGTGCCCGGCATGGGCGAGCGCACGGCGGGGTCTGCGGCGCCGTCCTCGCGTTCGATCGCCGCGAGCACCCGGGCCAGCCGGGTTTCGCGGGTGAGCACCGCCAGCCGGCAGGACCAGCCGTCGTTGCCGAGGAAGAGTTCCGTGGGTGCGCCGGGCTCCGGCTGGACCCGGCCCGGCGTGACGGGGCTGGTGTAGACGGGCGCATACGAATGGGACGTCGTTTCGCCGTCGAGGCTCAACTGCGCCCCGCGGCGGCTGATGGGATGCAGCACCGCGGTCCGCTCCCGTCCCCCGTTGACGGACACCGTGACGGCGCCTGCCGCCACGTCGCCCGTGACGGCGACCGCCGCGACGCCGCCGTCGGAGGTTCCCAGGCTGATCCGGCGCGGAATCCGGGCACCGAAGCGCCAGCCGTCCCTGCGCTGCCACGGCCCGGTGCCGGGCTGGTGCCGGTGCTCCTCCTCCGTCTGCGCGAGGACCAGGAGGGCTGCGGCGACGAGTTCGGCGTCGCCCACGCGCCGGAAGCTGAAGTCCGGCATTTTGCGTTCGATCAGGCCGGTGTCGAGCCTGCCCGCGCGGACGTCGGCGTCGTTGATCAAAAGCCGCAGGTACTCGACGTTGGTGTCGATGCCCAGCGCGGTGTACCCGGCGAGCGCCGTGTCCAGGGTGTCGAGGGCCGCCGTGCGGTCCGCGCCCCAGGCGATGACCTTGGAAATCATGGGGTCGTAGCTGGCGGAGATCTCGAGGCCCTGGACCAGGGCCGAGTCCACCCGGACGCGCCCATGGGGTGTCTCGACTTCCCTGCGGGCGGGGGCACTGGGGCGCTGGGCTGGCCCCGGGATCTCATCCAGCAGCAGCACGGTGCCCGTGGAGGGCAGAAAGTTCTTCTCCGGGACCTCCGCGTACACCCGCGCCTCCACCGAGTGGCCGTTGAGCACGACGTCGTCCTGCCGGACCGTGAGCACCTCGCCGGCGGCGATCCGCACCTGCCATTCCACGAGGTCGACGCCGGTGACCATCTCGGTGACGGGGTGTTCGACCTGCAGGCGGGTGTTCATCTCCATAAAGAAGAACTCGTCCGGGGCGTTGTCCGAGACCAGGAACTCGACGGTGCCGGCTCCGGAGTAGTGGACGCTGCGGGCCGCGTTGCAGGCCGCCTCGCCGAGGCGGGCACGGATTTCCGCGCCGTCGGGGAGGGACTCCAGCAGCGGGGACGGGGCCTCCTCGATGACCTTCTGGTGCCGGCGCTGCAGCGAGCACTCACGCTCGCCCAGGTGGATGACGTTGCCGTGGTTGTCGGCGAGGACCTGGACCTCGATGTGGCGCGGGGTGAGCACGAGGCGCTCCAGGAAGAGGGTGTCGTCGCCGAAGGCGCTTGCGGCGACCCGGCGGGCGGTGGCCAGGGTGGCTGCCAGCTCCCCGGGGCGTTCGACGATGTGCATGCCCTTGCCGCCGCCGCCGGCGGAGGGCTTGATCAGCAGCGGGAAGCCGACGCCGGCCGCTGCCCCGATCAGCTGGGCGTCCGTCATCCCGGGCTCGGCGATGCCGGGGACCACCGGGACGCCGTAGCCGGTGACGTGGTTCTTGGAGCGGATCTTGTCGCCCATGACGTTGAGGGATTCGACGCCGGGCCCGATGAAGGTGATGCCGGCCGCGTCCAGCGCGCGGGCGAAGTCGACGTTTTCGCTGAGGAAGCCGTAGCCCGGGTGGACGGCCTCGGCGCCGGTGTCGCGGCAGGCCTTCAGGATGGCCTCGATCTTGAGGTAGCTCTCGGCCGCGGCGGCCGGGCCGATCCGCACGGCAACGTCGGCTTCGCGCACGTGCCGGGCTTCGGCGTCGGCGTCCGAATAGACGGCCACCGACCGGATGCCGAGGTCGCGCAGGGTCCGGATGACGCGGCACGCGATCTCGCCGCGGTTGGCGACGAGCACGGTGCCGAAGAGGGGCTGCTGGGGTGTTGCAAGAGGAGTAGTCATGGCTGGCTCACATCCGGAAAAGGCCGAAGGAGGTCTCCGGCAGCGGGGTGCGGGAGACGACGTCGAGCGCCAGTCCCAGGACGGTGCGGGTGTCCGCGGGGTCGATCACGCCGTCGTCCCAG
>JBKKDK010000047.1:0-10633 GCA_046708245.1 Arthrobacter sp. | reverse complement strand
TAGCCCGGTCAATTCAACCAATCCATATAAACAAATTGGTATCAACAAACTTGGCACACTATTGAGTTCTCAAACAACAGACACATTCGAATACTTGTCGAAACAATTCATTTTGCAATGAATTCCTTTGTTTCGCTTTCCTTCGCTGCGATGTTTATAGCCTATTTCATTCATATTCACTTTGCAAATCCGGGATATTCTCTCGAAATTCACTTTATGGAACGAATCCGCCCAGCAAAATTCGAAGCAATTTTCGTATCTGCGCCGAGCGCGGATGAAATTGCTTCTCTATTTTAGTGGGGATTGGCCGCCACTCTTCGGTGGCGACTCAGAAGACATTACACGCTCCTCCCCGGCCGTGCAAATCAGCCGGGAAGGAGCCTGCAGGTGATGCCTTGCCTGTGTCCGCCCGCTAGGCCGCGGAGACCTCGACCGTGGCCAGGTTCTTCTTGCCGCGGCGCAGCAGCAGGTACCGGCCGTGCAGCAGCTGGGCCGGGTCAATGACGGCCTCGGGATCGGACACTTTGGTGTTGTTCACATAGGCGCCGCCTTCACCGACGGTACGGCGGGCGGCGGATTTGCTCTCCGAGAGCCCGGAAGCCACCAGCAGTTCGACGATCCCCAGGGAGCCGGCGCCCACCGTGGCGGAAGGCAGTTCAGACGTTGCCGCCTTAAGCGTCGCCTCGTCCAGGACGGTGAGGTCCCCGTTACCAAAGAGCGCGGCCGACGCGGCGATGACTTTCTCCGTGGCGTCGACGCCGTGCACGAGGGAGGTCACTTCGTACGCCAGCTTCCGCTGGCCCTCCCGGGCAAAGGGGCGCTCCGCAACGGCAGCCTCCAGCGCTTCGATTTCAGCGCGGCTTAGGAAGGTGAAGATCCTGAGCCGGGCCACGACGTCGCTGTCCGCCGTATTGAGCCAGAACTGGTAGAAGGCGTACGGGCTGCACATCTCCGGATCGAGCCAGATGGCATTGCCTTCGCTCTTGCCGAACTTGGTGCCGTCGGCGTTGGTGATCAGCGGGGTCCCGAGTGCGTGGACGTGCTTGCCCTCGACCTTGCGGATGAGGTCGGTCCCGCTGGTCAGATTGCCCCACTGGTCCGAGCCGCCGGTCTGCAGGACGCAGCCGTAGTCCCGGAAGAGCTGGAGGTAGTCCATGCCCTGCAGGATCTGGTAGCTGAACTCGGTGTAGCTGATTCCTTCATCCGAATTCAGGCGGTTGGCGACGATGTCTTTTTTGATCATGGTGCCCACGCGGAAGTGCTTGCCGATGCCGCGCAGGAAGTCGATGGCGCTCAGCGGGGCGGTCCAGTCCAGGTTGTTGACCATCCGGGCGGCGTTCCCGCCCTCGAAGCTGAGGAAGCGCTGGACCTGTGCCTGCAGTTTCCCCACCCATTCCGCGACGGTCTCGGGCGTGTTCAGGACACGCTCGGCGGTCTGCCGGGGGTCACCGATCAGGCCGGTGGATCCGCCGACCAGGCCGAGAGGCTTGTGGCCCGCGAGCTGGATGCGGCGCATGAGAAGGAGTTGGACCAGGTTCCCGAGGTGCAGGCTGGGCGCCGTCGGGTCGAAGCCGCAGTAGTAGGTGATGGGGTCGCCGGCGAGGAGCTTTTCCAGCTCCGCCTCGTCCGTGGAGACGTGGACAAGGCCACGCCATTTCAGCTCCTGCCAGATGTTGGCGAAGCTGGGGTCGTTCTGCTGGGGACGGAGATCATTTTGCTGGGACACGCAATCTAAGTTAGCAGGATCGGGACCGGCCCAACGCGTGTGACCTTCCGGTCCCCGGCAACCCCGGATCGCCGCCGGCCCGTGCGGGGCCGGCGGCAGGGGGCTTAGTCCTCGATTCCGGCCGGGATCGGGGCGGCGGCAATGAGACGCAGCCGCTGGGTGGGCCGTGTCATGGCGACGTAGAGGTCGCCCACGCGGCCGTGCTCATGGTTGAGCATGGCGCTCGGCTCCAGCACCACAACGCCGTCGAACTCCAGGCCCTTGGCCTCCCGCGGGCTGATCACCACGATGTCCTGCACGTAGCTGCCCGCATCCGTGCCCACGCGGCGGCCATAGGCGGCGCGCAGCGCAGCGGTGGCTTGCGGGAGGAGGTCGCCGTCGGCAATCACGGCCAGCAGGCCGCCGTCGAGGGCGTCCAGTTCCCGCGGCAGCACTTCGACGAGCTTGCTGACGATCTGGCCCGGTTCGACCTGGTCGATAATCGGCGACCAGCGGCCTTCCCGGACGGCCTTGGGCGCGGAGACAACCAGCCCGGCCGCGATGGCCATCCGCGCGGCCGCCTCGGCGATCTGGGACGGTGTGCGGTAGTTGACCGTGAGTTCCTCCAACTGCCAGCGGTCCCCGAACATCGGGCCGAGGGCGCTCTGCCACGAGTTCGCGCCGGCAACGGAGCTCGTCTGGGCAATGTCGCCCACAATCGTGAAGGACTTCAGCGGGCAGCGGCGCACCAGGAGGCGCCACTGCATCGGCGACAGCTCCTGCGCCTCGTCCACCACGATGTGCCCGAAGGCCCACGTGCGGTCGGTGGTGGCGCGTTCCGCGGCAGTCTGCCGGTGCTCGCGTTCCTGGTTCTGGTCCACGAGGTCCTCGGCGGAGATGAGGACGTCGACGCCCGCGGTTTCCATGTTGACCAGGGTCTGCTTTGCGTTGGCGAGGTCGCGGGCGCGGTCGTGCTCCTGCTGCGCCAGGCCCCGGCCCGCGGCCGGATCAAGCTCGCCGAGCAGCTCGGCGGCCTCGTCGAGCAGCGGCACGTCGGCCTCGGTCCAGGGTGCGTCGGCGGGCCGGAGCAGCAGGGCACGCTCGGCCGGGCTGAGGTGGGGGGTGCAGGCCTCCAAAATGGCCGGTTTGCTCAGCAGTTCCGCCACGAGCTTTTCCGGCGTCATTGGCATCCAGCACAGGTTCAGGGCAATGCGCACGTCCCGGGCCGAGCGGACGTCCTCGGCCAGGTAGGAGCGGTCGGCGTTGTTGCCGATGCTGCCGGCCTCCACCAGTTCGGTCATCTGCTCGGTCAGTTCGCGCAGCAGGATCTTGACGAACGAGACGCGGGCCTCGTTGTGCGGCTTGCCGGTGGCGCGTGCCTTTTCCCGGGCACGGCGGACCTGCCGCGGCGTCAGGAGCAGTCTGCGCCCGTCGACTTCGAGGACCCGGTTCCCGGCGGGGATCCGCTGCCGGTTGGCGATGGCGTTCGCAACGACGTCGGCCATGTCCAGCCGGCCCTTGATGGCGGCAACCGCCGCGTCCGGTTCGGCAACGGCGTGGATGCCGGGCATCAGCCGGCCCACGCTGGCCATCACGACGCCGGTCTCGCCGAGCGAGGGCAGCACGCGTTCGATGTACTTCATAAAGGACGATGACGGTCCCACCAGGAGCACGCCGGCGGTCTTGAGCCGGTCGCGGTGGGTGTAGAGCAGGTAGGCGGCGCGGTGCAGTGCGACGGCGGTCTTGCCGGTGCCGGGTCCGCCCTGGACCACGAGGGCGCCCGAGATCGACGAGCGGATGATCCGGTCCTGCTCGGACTGGATGGTCCCGACGATGTCCGACATCCGACCGGTCCGCTTGGAGTTCAGGGCTGCCAGCAGCGCGCCTTCGCCCTGGAGGGAATCGTCGTCGGCGAGCATGTCGGCGTCGAGCACGTCATCCTCGATCGCCTTGACCTCGCGGCCCTGCAGGATCAGGTGGCGGCGCCGGCGGACACCCTGCCGGTCAAAGGCGGTCGCCTGGTAGAAGTGGCCGGCTTCCGGGGCCCGCCAGTCCACCATGAGCCGCTGCAGGTCCTCGGTGGTCAGGCCGATGCGCCCGATGTACTGTGCTTCCCCGGAGTCGAGGTCCAGCCGGCCGAACACCAGGCGGTCGTCGACGGCGTCGAGCTGGGCGAGGCGGTCCTCGTAGAGCGCCGCGAAGGCATCACGTTCGGAGACGTTCTGCATGGTTCCTACGGCACCGGCACGGCGGACCTGGGCCAGCTGGGCGCGCTTCTCTGCCCGCAACTCATCGAGCCGGGCGTACAGTCCGGCCACATAGTCGCGTTCATGGGCCAAATCAGCGTCATGCATTGAACGTTCCCCTATCGAAAAAGCCAGACCTACCATTCTACAACCATTTCGGTTGACGCGGCGGAATCATGTCGGGCCCTGTTTTTTCACGGCAGTTTACCGATGCCTGCCGGTTCGTCCAGCCTCCCCCGGCCTGGGCGCGCTCCGGCTACACGCGGAGCAGCGAGCGCACCCGGTGCCCGGCCAGGGCCGGGCGGCCGCCCAACTCCTCGAGTTCCAGGACCACGCCGACACCGGCAACCGTGATCCCGCAGCGGTCGAACAGCCGCGCGGCGGCCGCCAGGGTGCCGCCGGTGGCGAGCACGTCATCGAGAATCAGGACCCGGCTGCCGGGCGCCAGATCCGTGGTGTGCAGCTCCAGGGTGGCGGTTCCGTACTCCAGGGCGTAGTCCTCGGAGACGACGTCGCGCGGCAGTTTGCCTGCCTTGCGGACAGTGATAACGCCGGTGCCGGTGGCATAGGCGGCGGCGGCCGCGAGCAGGAAGCCGCGGGCCTCCACGCCGGCGACGGCGTCGAACTGGCCCTGGAAGGGCCCCACCAGGGCATCGACGACGGCCCCGAAGGCGGCGCCGTCAGCGAAGACCGGGGTCAGGTCCTTGAAGCTGATTCCCGGCTTCGGGTAATCGGGAATGGTGGCGCACAGGCTGCTGATCAGCTCGTCCACCGGTGCCGCGGTCATGGTCTGGCGAAGGTCCTGCTGGCTTTGATTCACCCGTCAACCTTACTCGCTGGCGTCAAACCCCGGCATGGCGTGCCGCAACGTCCGGGGACTGCAGGAGCCGGCCGTACAAGACGTCCTCGAAGACACCTTGCCCGGCATCCTGGCCTTGCCCCGGCACCGGCTGACGGTCCCCGGCCATCTCGTCGGTGAACAGCGCGGCCACTTCCTCAGTGCCGGCCGCCAGGGTGCGGTCCGCCGTGTAGTTGCACAGCCGCAGGGCCCGGACCACGAGCTTGAGCGAAACGTGCTCGTCACGCACCACAAACTTGCGCAGCAGCGCCGCACGGAAGAGCTCCACCCAGTGCCTGCGATCCGCCTCGATGGAGTCCGCCGCTACCGGCCCGCCAACAGGTCTGAACAGGTCAACCATCCGGAAATACTCGGTGGCCAGCGGCTCGAAGATCCGGAGCCGCTCCAGCTCGCTGGCCGGTTTTCCACGCTTACTCTCGCCCATAAGGCTCCTTCATCCCGCGCTGCCGCCGCTTCGGACCCAGGTCCGCTCAGCCGGCGGTCCGCACCTTCGCGGCCTTGTAGCGGGAGACGGTCGGATCGCCGGTGAGCCAGAAGCGCCAGGGGTATTCGTGCGTGCCGCCCGCTCCGGAGACGCCGACCCGCGGCCCCGCGCTGATGTCTGTGGCCGGGGCGTGCGGCAATGCGAGGTGGAACGGGGCGCCGAGCGCGTCGCGGCCGCTGTCCGCCGTCGTCAGTCCCAGCGCAGTGGCGAGCCGTGCGGGTCCGCTCGCCAGGTCCTTGCGGGATTTCGACGTCGGCCGGCGGGCACGTGCCAGTTCCTCCCCCGCAACTACTTCGCCGGCCCGCAGCAGCAGGGCCGAGGCGACGCCGTCCGGACCGCAGACGATGTTGGCGCAATGGTGCATGCCGTAAGTGAAGTACACGTAGAGGTGCCCGGCGGGGCCGAACATCGGCGCCGTGCGGGTGGTCGCGCCCCGGAAGGTGTGGGACCCGGGATCGGGGTGCAGCGAATCGTGCGGGCCCAGGTAGGCCTCCACTTCCGTGATCCGGACCGAGACCGCGCCGTCGCGGCCCTCGTGGGTCAGGACTGCCCCAAGCAGCAGCGGCGCCACGTGCCGGGCATCGGCGGACAGCAGTTCCCGCAGCCCTGGGGCGGTCAGGGCGCCGGCAGCCGGCAGGTGGGTCGTCATGGTCCGACTTTAACAAATCCCGCGTCCGGCCTTCCACGCCTATGTCCGATTTCCGCTAGCAGCTGCTTCGGGAAGCTGGCAGGATGAACCCATGGACTTCTGGCAGCGCTACCGGGCAATCGACGCCCGGGACACCCGTTTCGACGGGCAGTTCTACACTGCCGTCCGCACCACCGGCATTTACTGCCGGCCCTCATGCCCGGCGCGGACCCCCAAAGCGGCAAACGTCACCTTCTATGAGACGTCCGCCGCGGCCCACGAGGCGGGGTACCGGGCGTGCAAGCGCTGCCTTCCGGAGGCCGTCCCCGGCACCCCCGCATGGAACCTCCGCTCCGACCTGGCCGGCCGTGCCATGCGGCTCATCAACGACGGCGTGATCAACCGCGACGGCGTCGAAGGGCTCGCGTCCCGGCTGGGCTATTCCTCCCGGCAGCTCAACCGGATCCTGAGCCACGAACTCGGCGCCGGGCCGCTCTCCCTGGCCCGGGCCAGCCGCGCCCAGACAGCCCGCACCCTGCTCGTCTCCACGTCCATGAAGGCCGCCGACATCGCGTTTGCCGCCGGCTTCAGCAGCGTGCGCCAGTTCAACGGGACCATCGGCGAGGTTTTCGCCATGACGCCATCGGAGCTGCGGGCAACTGCCCGGCACCACCGCGCGCCGGCCATGACCGCGGTGTCCTCCACCGCCCTGACCCTGAACCTCCCCTACCGCGAACCGTTCGACCCCGGCGTCTTCGACTTCCTGGCCGTCCGTGCCATCCCGGGCATCGAGGAGGGAACCTCACGCTCCTACGCGCGGACCCTCCGCCTGGCCAACGGGGACGCCAGGTTCCGGGTGGACTACGCCGCCGCCGCCCCCGGCCGGCCGCTTGTCCTGACGATCGGCGCCGTGGATCTGCGCGACCTGCCTTCCCTGCTCAGCCGGGTCCGCCGGCTGCTCGATCTCGACGCCGACCCGGTGGCCATCGACAGCGCCCTGGCCGCGGATCCGCGGCTCGCGGCGTGCGTCGCCGGCACGCCTGGCATGCGGATGCCCGGCGCGGTTGACCCGCAGGAGCTGCTGGTCCGGGCCATGATCGGGCAGCAGATCACCGTGGCCGCTGCCCGGACCGCTCTGGTCCAGCTGTCCCGGGCCGGGAGCGAAAGCCTGGTTCCCGCCGACGGCCTGAACCGGCTCTTCCCGACGGCGGCACAGATCGCAGAGTCCGGCTTCGAACTGCTCCGCGGCCCGGCGCGCCGCATCGATTCCGTCCGCGGGGCCGCGGCCGCGATGGCGTCTGGCGGGCTGGATTTCGGCTACGGCGACGACCTGCCCGGGCTGGAGGCCAAGCTGCTGCCGCTGGCCGGCGTCGGGCCCTGGACTGTGGGGTACGTCGCGATGCGGGTGATTGGGGCGCCGGATGTTTTCCTGGCCAACGATGCCGCCGTTCGGAACGGCATCCGGTCCCTTGAAGCGGTCGCGGACGGCACGGCATTGCACGCCGATTTCCGTGAGCTCAGCCCCTGGCGCTCCTACGCCACGATGCACCTTTGGCGCGCAGCCGCCCAAGCCCAGTCCGCCGCCCGGGCCGCACCTCGAACCGCAGCCCGCGCCATCACCCCCAGCCTGACGAAAGTGACGCCATGAAAGCCCAGTTGTTGACCATGCCCACCCCCGACGGTCCGTTCACCGTCATCGCCAGGGACGGCGTGGTGCTGGCCTCCGGCTGGACCGCCGGTCCGGGCGAGCTGACCGGCCAGATCCACCCGGAGCTGCTCCCCGGCGAATACGAGGCCGTTCGGGAGCTCGGCACCATCTCGGCCGCCGTCGAGGAGTTCTACGCGGGCAATCCGGCCCCGGCCATGGACGTCCCGGTCCTGCAGAAGTCCGGCCCGTTCCGCAACCACGCCTGGGACATGCTCCGGACCGTGGCCCCGGGACACCCCGTGACGTACACGGAGTACGCGGAACTGTCCGGGAACGTCAAGGCCGTACGGGCCGCGGCCAGCGCCTGCGCGTTCAACGCGGCGGCGCTGTTTGTGCCCTGCCACCGGGTCATCCGTACCGACGGCAGCCTCGGCGGTTTCCGCTGGGGCCTGGCCATCAAGGAGAGCCTGCTGGACCGGGAACGCCAGACCGTCCTTGCCCACAACTAGGCGCCTGGTCCTAGCGGCTGGCGGGCACCCCGGCCGGCCACGGCAGCAGGTCCGGGAGGTCGACGCCGTCGGCCGCGGCGGTGGCGCGCAGGCTGCCCAGGGTGGGCGTGCGGCCGGCGAGCCAGGCGGCGATGTCGGTCAGCATCCCGTTGATCACCGTCGATTTGGCGCCGGTGCCGATCGCCACCGCGGGCAGGCCCAGCGGCTGGAGCACGAACTTTTCGCCCTCGGGTACCCGGGCGGCCAGGAAACCGAAGAGCTGCTCGCAGAAGGGACGGCTCCAGGTTTCCGGGCCGCGGCCGGTGCCGAGATCGGTGGCGTGGATGACGAGTTCGCGCCACAGCGCCAGCCCGCCGTCGAACGCCACGCCGCCGCGGTAGCTGATGGGCCGGCGCCAGCCTGCGTCGTCGAGCGTGCCGAAGGCGCGGAGGGCGCCGTCCAGGGCGGCGCCGACGTCGGCCCGGTGTTCCGCCAGGCTGTGGCCGGCGGCCAGCTCGATGGCCCTGGTGCGGCCCTCGAAGCCGCCGTCATACAGCTCGATGCTTTCCCCGCGGGCGGCGTATTCGACCTGCCGTGCCATCGCGTTGGCAATGCCGGTGATATGCGCCAGGACGTGCCCCCGGGTCCAGTCCGGCAGGTCCGAGGGCGCTTTGACGTCCTCCTCGGTCAGTTTTGCGGTGATCCCGGCCACGACGTCGGCGGCGCGGCGGAGTTCTTCCAGCAGGTTTTCTGGCGTAATTGCGGTCATGGCGCCATCCTAGCCGAGCTCTCCGGCTAACCGGGATTAACCGGACGCCCCCGCGCCGTACCGGTGGCGGATGTGCCGGCGGTCATGCCGGGCTTGCCAGAATTCGATCTCCCGGGGCCGGAGCGCGTAGAGCTGCCAGTCCGGGTTCGCTGTGCCGTCGGCGCCGGGCCGGGACTGCCAGTCGGCGGCGGACGCCTCGGCGGAGAGCTCCAGTACGGTGCCAGCGACCCGGACCTGGCGGCCCTGCTGCTGCCAGAAGAAGTTCAGCGCGGCGTGCGGGTTCGCCGCGAGTTCCTGGCCCTTGCGGGAGGCACGGGAGGTCGCGAAGTGCCAGCCGTCGGCGTCGAGGTCCTTCAGGATCAGCATCCGGGACGAGGGCCGGCCCTGCCTGTCGGCAGTGGCGAGGCTGCAGGCGTTGGGCTGGGGCACCCCGGCCGCCAGGGCTTCGGCGAGCCACAGCCGGAACAGCTCCACAGGCTCTGCCGGCGCCGCGGCCGGGTCGAAGTCCGGGAGCGCGTCGGGAAAATCGGGCAGGGAGCGCAGCAACTGGCGGAATGATTCGCTCATCCACCCACCTTAACCGCCGCGAGACGACACTTGACGGCAGTGTTTGCGAAAAACATTGCCGCGAAGTGTCATCTCGCGCACCCCAAGGGATCGCTAGCCCGCGTACTCCCGCGCGCCGGCAAGCTCGCCCTCAAGGGCCAGCAGCTGGCGCTCGACGGCGGCCGGTGCCGTGCCGCCCTGGGAGTTGCGGCTGTTGAGCGAGCCCTCCGTGGACAGGACGGTGCGGACCGCCGGTGTCAGGTGCGCCGAAATGCCGGCGTATTCCTCGTCCGTCAGGTCCCAGAGCTCGACGCCGCGGCTTTCGGCCTGCTTGACCGCGGCCCCGGAGAGCTCGTGCGCCTCGCGGAAGGGAACACCCTGCCGGACCAGCCATTCGGCGATGTCCGTGGCCAGCGCGAAGCCCTGGGGGGCCAGCGATTCCATCCGTCCGGTGTTGAACGTCAGCGTCGCGATCATGCCGGAAACGGCCGGGAGCAGAACCTCCAGCGTGTCCGCGGCGTCGAAGACCGGTTCCTTGTCCTCCTGCAGGTCGCGGTTGTACGCGAGCGGCAGGCCCTTGAGCGTGGCCAGCAGCCCGGTCAGGTTGCCGATCAGCCGGCCGGCCTTGCCGCGCGCCAGTTCGGCCACGTCCGGGTTCTTCTTCTGCGGCATGATCGAGGAGCCGGTGGAGTAGGAATCGTGCAGGGTGACGAAGGAGAACTCCTTCGTGGCCCACAGGATCACTTCCTCCGAGACCCGGGACAGGTCCACACCGATCATGGCCGTGATCCAGGCGAACTCGGCGAAGACGTCGCGGGAGGCGGTGCCGTCGATCGAGTTGTGCGTGGCGGAGAAGAAGCCCAGGTCCGCGGCGACGGCCTCAGGGTCCAGGCCCAGCGAGGAGCCCGCAAGGGCGCCGGAGCCGTAAGGCGAAACACCGGCGCGCTTGTCCCAGTCCTGGAGCCGCTGCACGTCGCGCAGCAGCGCCCAGGCGTGGGCCAGCAGGTGGTGGCTCAGCAGCACCGGCTGGGCATGCTGCAGGTGGGTGCGGCCGGGCATGGCCACACCCTGGTGCGCCTTGGCCTGGTCCACCAGCGCGCCGATCGTGGCGAGCACCCCGCGCGCAATGATCCGGGCGTGGTCGCGCAGGAACATCCGCCCCAGCGTTGCCACCTGGTCGTTGCGTGAACGGCCGGCGCGAAGCTTTCCGCCGAGCTGGGTGCCGGCCCGTTCGATGAGCCCGCGTTCCAGCGAGCCGTG
>JBKKDK010000046.1:0-8324 GCA_046708245.1 Arthrobacter sp. | reverse complement strand
CGAGGACCGGCGCACCAGCGAGGTGACCGGCCGGAGTCCCCGGGCGGAGACCTGCTCAAGAGCGGCTTCGCCGTCGTGGGCGTAAATGAGGACTCGGTCCGGGAGGGTTTCGAGCCGCTCGCCGATGCCCTCGAGTTCGGCACCGATAGTGGCGTTGCGCTCCGATCCGAAGCGCAGTTCGAGGACCTCGCGGGTGGAATATTCGCGGATCAGGCTGGCGGGCGAGCCTTCGGCCATGATCTTGCCCTTGTCCACCACGATCAGCCGGTCACAGAGCTGCTCGGCCTCGTCCATGTAGTGGGTGGTCAGGATCAGGGTGACGCCCTGCTCCTTGAGCCGGAACAGCCGGTCCCACAGGATGTGCCGGGCCTGCGGGTCCAGGCCCGTGGTGGGTTCGTCGAGCAGCAGGATCCGGGGTTCGTTGATGAGGGAGCGCGCGATCGTGAGCCGGCGCTTCATGCCGCCGGAGAGCGCGTCCACCTTGGACTTGGCCTTGTCCGTGAGCTGCGCGAACTCCAGGAGCTCATCGGCCTTGGGCTTGAGGTAGCTCATGGGCAGGCCGAAGTAGCGGCCGTAGACCAGCAGGTTGTCCCGGACCTTGAGTTCCTCGTCGAGGTTGTCCTGCTGCGGGACGACCCCCAGGTGGGCGCGGACTTCCGGGCCGTTCAGGTCCGGATCCAGGCCCATGATGCTGAGGCTGCCGGAGGTCCGCTGGGACACCCCGCCGATCATTTTCATGGTGGTGGACTTGCCGGCGCCGTTGGGGCCGAGCAGGCCGAACGCCTCGCCGGCCGGCACCCGGAAGGAGATCCCGTCGACGGCGGCCACATCGCCGTAGCGCTTGACCAGGTTCTCGGCCGTGATGACGTACTGCGGTGGTACGGGGTCGGAGGGATTGCTCAACTGAGCTTCCTTCGGGGCGGATTCCTGGGCTTTTGATACGAGTTCAGGCACCCGAGACACGGTAGTGGATCCCGGCAAACTATGAAAGAGTCTTTTCGCAAAAGATCCGGACGGTGGCCGTTCCGTTATCTCCCCGAAACCGGCAGGGCACCGGCCCCGGAAGGAGCCGCCGCCCTGCCGCTTTCCGGGGCAGAGATTTCTCAGGCGTCCTCCGGGGTGCCTGCCGCTGCCTGGCGTTCCGCAGTTTCCACCACGTTGGCGAGCAGCATGGCCCGGGTCATGGGCCCCACTCCGCCGGGGTTGGGCGAGAGCCAGGCGGCGACACTGGCCGCGGCGGGGTCCACGTCTCCGGTGACCACGGCCTTGCCGTTGCCGTCATCGACCCGGCTGACGCCGACGTCGAGCACGATCGCGCCGGGCTTGAGGTCTCCGGCCTTGATCATGTGCGGCTGGCCTGCCGCGGCAATCACGACGTCGGCCTGCCGCAGTTCGGCGGCCAGGTCCACCGTGCCGGTGTGGGCCAGGATGACCGTGGCGTTAACGTCCCTGCGGGTCAGCAGGAGTCCCACCGGGCGGCCGATGGTCACCCCGCGGCCCACCACGAGCACGCGCTTGCCGTTGAGCTGGATCCCGTGCCGGGTCAGCAGCTCGACGCAGCCCTTGGGAGTGCAGGGCAGCGGCGAGGTCATCGGCCCACTGACGTTGGCCACCAGCCGGCCCAGGTTCATCGGGTGCAGGCCGTCGGCGTCCTTCTCGGGATCCATGGCCTCCAGGATGACGTCCTGGTTGATGTGCTTGGGCAGCGGCAGCTGCACGATGTAGCCGGTGCATTCCGGGTTCCCGTTCAGTTCCCGGACCACGGCCAGCAGCTCTTCCTCGCTGGTTTCCGCCGGCAGGTCGCGGCGGATGGACGTGATGCCCACCTCGGCGCAGTCCTTGTGCTTGCCGCCGACGTACCAGGTGCTGCCGGGGTCGGAGCCGACCAGGATGGTGCCGAGCCCCGGGACGATGCCCTGGGCCTTGAGGACGGCGACGCGTTCGGTCAGTTCGGCCTTGATCGCAGCGGCGGTGGCCTTGCCGTCGAGGATCCTGGCTGTATGTGTTGCCGTGTCCGCCGAGTCAGCGGTTGTTGCAGTCTCTGCCGGGCTCATGCGGTCACCACTGCTCGTGCTGCGGGTACAGCGGGAAGTCGGCGGCGAGCTTGTCCACGCGGAGCTGCAGGGCCTCGACGTCCGTGGCGGAGCCGGCCTTCAGCGCGGTGGCGATGATCTCCGCCACCTCGGTGAACTCCTCGGCGCCGAAGCCGCGGGTAGCCAGGGCCGGGGTGCCGATCCGCAGGCCGGAGGTGACCATCGGCGGGCGGGGATCGAACGGCACGGCGTTGCGGTTGACGGTGATGCCCACGGAGTGGAGCAGGTCTTCGGCCTGCTGGCCGTCCAGCTGGGAGTTGCGCAGGTCCACCAGGACCAGGTGCACGTCGGTGCCGCCGGTGAGGACGGACACGCCGGCGTCGGACACGTCCGCCTGGTTGAGCCGTTCGGCGATGATCCGGGCGCCTTCCAGGACGCGTTCCTGGCGTTCCTTGAATTCCTCGGTGCCGGCGATCTTGAAGGCCACGGCCTTCGCCGCGATCACGTGCATGAGCGGGCCGCCCTGCTGGCCGGGGAAGACGTTGGAGTTGATTTTCTTGGCCCACTCCTGCTTGGCCAGGATCACGCCGGAGCGGGGGCCGGCCAGGGTCTTGTGGACCGTGGAGGTGACGACGTCGGAGTACGGCACCGGGCTCGGGTGCAGGCCCGCGGCGACGAGTCCGGCGAAATGCGCCATGTCGGTCCAGAGCAGGGCGCCGACCTCGTCGGCGATCGAGCGGAAGGCCGCGAAGTCGAGGTGCCGGGGGTAGGCGGACCAGCCGGCGATGATGACCTGCGGCTTCTCGGCGATGGCCTGCTCGCGCAGCTTGTCCATGTCGATCCGGAAGTTGTCCTGCTCGACCTGGTACGCGGCGACGTTGTAGAGCTTGCCGGAGAAGTTCAGCTTCATGCCGTGGGTCAGGTGGCCGCCGTGTGCCAGCGACAGGCCGAGGATCTTGTCCCCGGGCGTGATCATGGCGGAGAGCGCCGCCGCGTTGGCCTGGGCGCCGGAGTGCGGCTGGACGTTGGCGTATTCGGCACCGAAGAGCTCTTTGACCCGGTCGATCGCGAGCTGCTCGGCGATGTCGACGTATTCACAGCCGCCGTAGTAGCGGCGGCCCGGGTAGCCCTCGGCGTACTTGTTGGTCAGGACCGAGCCCTGGGCCTCCATTACGGCGCGCGGGGCGAAGTTCTCGGAGGCGATCATTTCCAGGGTGCCGCGCTGGCGGCCAAGCTCCTGGGCAAGGACCGCGGCAATTTCGGGGTCAAGGTCGGCCAGCGGCTGGTTGCTCACGGCGGTCGAGGAAAGGTTAACGGAAGTAGTCACGAAGAACTCCTGGCTAGGCAATGGGCACTGCTTAAGGTCAGGTTACCGGCTGGCCCGACGCGGCGCCCTTAGATTACGGGCCGGCAGATCCGGGCGCATGCCAAGGGCTGGCACCTTTTGCGGGATGCCGACGGCGGGGCGGCAGCAGGCGCTGCCGACCGGCAAAACATGACCCTCGGCCCAGGCGTACGATCCGTGGTCTTCGTAAGTGCCGCTCCCTGGTGGTTAGCCACCCAACGCCAGTTGCGACCGTTTAAGCCTACCCCAGGCGCTGCCCCGTACGCAGGTAGGCTGTTCATCGTGAATGACGACCAGCTGACTGCTTCCTACATCCTGACCCTTTCCTGCCCTGACCGGCCCGGCATCGTGCATGCCGTTGCCGGCGCCCTGCTCGTGGCGGGCTGCAATATTACGGATTCGCAGCAGTACGGCAGCCAAGGCACCGGCACCTTCTTTATGCGGGTCGAGGCGACCACGGCCACCGACCAGGCCGGGCTGCACGCGGCCCTCGAGCCGGTGGCGCAGGCTTTCGGCATGCAGTGGAGCCTCAACCCGGCCGGCCGGAAGGTCCGCACCCTGCTGATGGCCAGCACCTCGGCCCACTGCCTCAACGACCTCTTGTTCCTGCAGCGCTCCGGAACGCTGCCGATCGAGATCCCGGCCATTGTGTCCAACCACAAGGACCTGGCCGGCCTGGCCGAGTTCTACGGCATCCCGTTCCACCACATCCCGGTCACCCGGGACACCAAGGCCCAGGCCGAGGACCAGCTGCGGGCGCTCATGGCCGAACACGACGTCGAGCTCACGGTCCTGGCCCGCTACATGCAGATCCTCTCCGACGAACTGTGCAACGAGCTCACCGGCAAGGCGATCAACATCCACCACTCCTTCCTGCCGTCCTTCAAGGGCGCCAGGCCGTACCACCAGGCGCACGCCCGCGGCGTGAAACTCATCGGCGCCACCGCGCACTACGTCACGGCCGCCCTGGATGAGGGGCCCATCATCGAGCAGGAAGTCATCCGGGTGGACCACCGGCGCACGGCCGAGCAGTTCGTCCAGATGGGCCGGGACGTCGAGGGCCGGACCCTGGCCCAGGCAGTACAGTGGCACGCCGAACACCGGGTCCTGCTCGATGGCAACCGGACGGTTGTCTTTAACTGACCACGGTCATTTACTGGAGGCATGGCAGCTTTGCGGCAGGACCGGCTTTCGGAGTTCGTGGCGCTGCTCAAGTCTGAAGGCAGGCGCGGCGTGCTGGGGCTCAACTGCGGCCAGGGCGCGGACGGGCTGCACTTTGTCCAGTCCGGCATCCATTTCACCGGGGTGGACCCGTCCGAGGAAAACATCCACTCCGCCCGCGCCCGGGGGCTCGAAGCCACCGTCGCGGGCCCGGTCCCGCTGCCGTTTGCCGATGCGGCGTTCCCGTCCGTCTGGGCGGTGGACGCCCTGGTGGGACTGCCGCCGGAGCAGTGGGACGACGTTGTGCGCGAGCTGGCCCGGGTGACCGCCCCCGGCGCGCCGATCGCCGTCGTCCTGCCCGAACCCGGGCACGGCTTTACGGTGCTCCGCTCCCCCGACTGACCCCCTCCCCCCTCGTTGCGCTATCAGTTGGAGTGCTCACGGGGACCTGGAGAGCACCAAACCTGATAGCTCAACCGGGGGGCGGGGGTGTGTCCTAGGCTGGAGGCATGGCTCCCCTCTACGCGTTCGCCGGCGACACCCCGGCCGTCCATGACTCCGTTTTCGTCGCACCGACCGCCTCGGTGATCGGCAAGGCCACCCTGGCGGAGAATTCCAGCGCCTTCTACGGCGTCTCCGTCCGCGCCGACACCGCCGCCATCACCGTGGGCGCCGGGACCAACCTGCAGGACAACGTGGTGCTGCACGCGGACCCCGGCTTCCCCTGCACCGTCGGGGCCCGGGTGAGCGTCGGGCACAGCGCCGTGGTGCACGGCTGCACGGTCGAGGACGACTGCCTGATCGGGATGAGCGCCACGATCCTCAACGGCGCCGTGATCGGCGCCGGCTCCCTCGTGGCCGCCGGGGCGGTGGTGCTGGAAGGCACCGTCGTGCCGCCCCGCTCGCTCGTCGCCGGGGTGCCGGCAAAGGTCCGGCGCGAGCTCAGCGACGAGGAGCTCGCGGGCGTCCAGCACAACGCGGCGCACTACCAGGAGCTGGCCCGGGCCCACCGGGAGCTGCACGGCGCCTGACGGACCCGGGCCGCTCCCGGGGCCCCGCGAGCGCCTGTTCCCGCGAGCGCCTAGTCAAGCGCGATCGGGCCGAACTCCTCCAGCAGCTCCCCCGGGCCCGGGTTGCCCGGGGCAGTGCGGCCGCCCAGGTGGTTGACCACGCCCCACACCGCGTTCAGCCCGGTGGTGACCGCGCCTTCGGCCCAACCGGCCGTGAAGGAGACGTCGTCGCCGGCCAGGAAGATCCCGCGTTGGTGCTCCGCCAGCCTGTCCTGCTTGAAGTGGGTAAAGAGCCGCTGCTGGTAGCGGTAGTGCCCCGGCAAATTCGCCTTGAACGCGCCCATGAAGTTGGGGTCCGCTTCCCAGGAAACCGTGATGGGCTGGCCCACGATGTGTCCCGCGATGTCGACATCGGGGTAGATCTGGGCGAGCGAGTGCAGCATCAGCTCCACGCGCTCGTCGGCATCGAGCGCCAGCCATTTCAGCGCGTCGTCGTTCCAGGTGTAGGACAGCAGGATCACGGCCGGCTGGTCCGGACCGTTGTCCAGCAGGTAGGTGGCCCGGTTCAGCCGGTCCGTCAGCGTCATCGACAGGACCTCGCGGCCGGTGGCGGGGTCGATGTCCTTCCAGAAGGGCCGGTCCACCATTACGAAGGTCTTGGACGACTGCATGTAGTGCGAGCGCTCGATCGCCGTCCAGAGCTCGGCGGGAAAAAGGTTCTCTTCGGTGTGGATCCGGGTGGATAAGAGCCACGACTGGCAGGTGGTCACCACGGCGGGGAAAGCGGACTCGCGGCCCCACCGTTCCCGGACCCGGAAGTTGCCGTCCCCGTCCCGGGCGATCCGGTTCACCGCGCCGCGTGGAGCCCCCGCGTGCAGCGACGCGAGGGACGTCCCGTCGGGCCAGTGGGCCATGCCCGACGGCGCGTGCTTCCAGAGTGCCTCGGGGAGCCGCTGCGCTCCGCCGGCGATGAGCCGGTGCTGGTCGTCGGCGTCGGTGTAGACGACCCGCAGGATTTCCAGGATGGAGTTGGGAAAGTCCGTGTCCCAGCCGCCGGTCCCGAAACCCACCTGGCCGAACGCCTCGCGATGGGCGAAGCCGGCCTGCTTGAACGAGTCGCTGCCGGCGATGAAACCGTAGAACGTCTGCTCGTCCAGCAACGGGAGCAGCTCATTCCAGAGCTCCTTGATCCTGGCCGTGTCCCGGGCGCGGATGGCGTCCTGCATTTCGGTGAACCTGGCGCCGTCGTTGACGGCGGCCTTCCAGGCGTCGGCCACCTCGCGGAAGAACGGCGGGAGGTCCGCGGGGGTTTCGGCGTAGAACTTCTCCCCGGCGAGTTCGATCACCGTGCTGGAGGTGACGCCCGCCAGCGGGTTGGGGAAGTCCTGGGTCTCCAGCCCGAGCAGGTCCACGTAGTGGTAGAAGGCCTTGCCGGAAACCGGGAACCGCATCCCGCCCAGGTCGGCGACGACGCCGGCCGCGGAAGGGAAGCTCGCGGTGCGGAGGCGGCCGCCGATCTGGTCCGCTTCGTAGACCACGGGGCGCAGGCCGAGCTTCATCAGCTCGTAGGCCGTGACCAGCCCGGAGAGGCCGGCGCCCACCACCGCGACTTCGGTCCCGTGCAGCTCGGCGGGGATCGTGCCCAGGCCGTCGGGATGCGCCAGGTAGTGGTCGTAGCTGAACGGGAAGTCCGGATTCAGCATGGTGATCGGTGCCTCGGCGGGACCGCGGCGCTGCGCGTCCGGGCCGGGGGCGGGCAGTTCGGTGGCGGTGGTCATCAGTGGCTGGCTTTCGTCGGTTCGGGGCTGGAGTCAGCGGTGTCGGTGGCTTGTCCGGCGGATAGCTCACGGTATTCCTCGGAGCTCAGGGCCGCTACCCTCGAGTTCCGGCGGCCGTAGCCGAAGTAGGCGGCAACGCCGACGAGCATCCAGATGCCGAACGTCGCCCACGTGTCGGCGCCGAGGTTGGCCATTAGGAAGGCGCACATGAGCGCTCCCAGGATGGGCGTGAGCGGAAACAGCGGGACCCGGAACGTCCGCTTGAGCTCCGGCCGCTTGCGGCGCAGGTAGATGACGGCCACGTTCACCAGGGCGAAGGCGAAGAGCGTGCCAATGCTGGTGGCGTCCGCCAGGGCGCCAAGCGGAACCAGGCCGGCGGCGAGGGCCACCAGGGTCCCGACGATCAGGGTGCCGGCTGCCGGGGTGCCGGTTCGCGCCGAGACCCGACCGAAGATCTTGGGGATCATTCCGTCCCGGGCCATGGACAACAGGATCCGGGTCTGGCCGTAGAGGACGGTCAGCACGATGCTGGCGATGGCCAGGACGGCTCCGATGGCGAAGACCAGGGCGATCCACGGCTGGCCGGTGGTCTCCTCGAGGATTTTCACGAGGGCGGCTTCGGTGCCGTCGAACCAGCCCCACGGCCGGGCCCCGATGGCCGCGACGGCGACGAGCACGTAGATGGTGGTGACGATCAGCATCGAGAGCAGAATGGCCCTCGGCAGGTCCCGCTTGGGGTTGCGGGCTTCCTCGCCTGCGGTGGACGCCGCGTCGAAGCCGATGTAGGAGAAGAATACGCTGGAGGCGGCTGCCGAGACCCCGGCAGCACCCATGGGCAGGAGCGGCTCGAAGTGGCCGGCGTTGAAGGCGGTGAACGCCACGGCGCAGAAGAAGATCAGAATCCCGACCTTGATCACCACGATGGCGGTGTTGATCCAGGCGCTTTCCTTAGCCCCTCGGACCAGCAGGATCATGGCCAGGAGCACAATGACCATGG
>JBKKDK010000045.1:0-2857 GCA_046708245.1 Arthrobacter sp. | reverse complement strand
GCCTCCGGTGCCGTTGCCGCCGCTTGCCGGCTACCCGCCCGTGCCGCCGCCGGCGGCAGGCGCCGGGCCGGACAGCGGCCGGCCCGGGGCGCTGGTCCCGGGTTACGGGGAAGTGCTGCTTGGCCTGGCGCCGCCGGTGCCCGACTGGCTCCGGATGGCACGGCTGGACCGGGTCCTCGCGGAGCTGGGCGGGGGCGGCGGGGAGGCGGGCGCCGCGGCGCTGACCGGACGCGGATGGATCGAATGGTGCCGCGGCAAGGGCTCGTTCGCCGATGCGCTTTTCCGCCGCGCCGAAGACGTGTTCCCCGGCTACCGGCTCGCCGGGCTGCTGGCCGAGTTGGTGCGCCGCGGGACCCTGTGCGGATGGGCCGGACGGAGGGAGGCCGCGTGGCAGCGGTTTGAATCCGGCGCCGCGTGAAGATGGATGGACAGCAGCGCGCACCTTCAGGACTTACGGCAGGGCGCGGTCGGCCGGGAACGGCGGCGAATCCGAAAACCGTGAGACAATGGTTGCCGCGACCCGGTTGGGTCCGTGTATCAGGAGCCCGTAGCAATCCTTGGAAACAGGGAACATTACGGCCGCCCCGGCAGTTCTACTTAGTGGCTCTGCTGGTCGTGGTTTGCATCTGATGTTGAACACGGACTTGACAGGGTCATAGTGGTGTTGCCCGTATGGTGATTCCACAGACCGCCGCTAGAAAGGTTTTCTGTGACCCCGTCTTCCGAGAAGAAGGAACCCGCCGACCAGGCCGTATTGTCCCCCGAGGAGAAGAAGGCGGCGACCAACGCCAAGCGCGCCGCCACGCGTGCAGCCAACAAGGCTGTCAAAGACGCAGCCTCCGCCGACGGGGACGACACCGCATCGGTGCTCGCCAAGCCTGAACCCAAAAAGCGCGGGCCCAAGCCCGGCGCTAAAGCCGCGGCGCAGGCCGCCGGCAAATCCGCCCGGGGCGACGACGACGATGACGACGTCGAGGTTGACCTTGACGACGTAGTCGCTGTCGAGATCGGCGAAGACGGCGAAGAGGTTGCCGCCAAGGCCGCCGCAGCGCCCACCGGCTCCGGCTTTGTCTACTCCGATGCCGACGATGACGACGCGCCCGTGCAGCAGGTCATGTCGGCCGGCGCCACGGCCGACCCCGTCAAGGACTACCTGAAGCAGATCGGCAAGGTCGCCCTGCTGAACGCCGAGCAGGAAGTGGACCTGGCCCTGCGCATCGAGGCAGGCCTGTTCGCCGAAGAGAAGATCAACGCCGACGACGGCTCCATGGATCCGAAGCTCAAGCGTGAACTCGAATTCGTCATCCACGACGGCAAGCGCGCCAAGAACCACCTGCTGGAGGCAAACCTCCGCCTCGTGGTATCGCTGGCCAAGCGCTACACCGGCCGCGGCATGCTGTTCCTGGACCTGATCCAGGAAGGAAACCTGGGCCTGATCCGTGCGGTCGAGAAGTTCGACTACACCAAGGGCTTCAAGTTCTCCACCTACGCCTCCTGGTGGATCCGCCAGGCGATCACCCGCGCCATGGCCGACCAGGCCCGCACCATCCGCATTCCGGTGCACATGGTGGAAGTCATCAACAAGCTCGCACGTGTGCAGCGCCAGATGCTCCAGGACCTCGGCCGCGAGCCCACTCCGGAAGAGCTGGCCCTTGAACTGGACATGACGCCGGAAAAGGTCGTGGAGGTCCAGAAGTACGGCCGCGAGCCGATCTCCCTGCACACCCCGCTGGGCGAAGACGGCGACTCCGAATTCGGTGACCTCATCGAGGACTCCGAAGCCGTGGTCCCGGCCGATGCCGTGAGCTTCACCCTGCTGCAGGAACAGCTGCACTCCGTGCTGGACACGCTCTCCGAGCGCGAGGCCGGCGTGGTGGCCATGCGGTTCGGCCTGACCGACGGTCAGCCGAAGACGTTAGACGAAATCGGCAAGGTCTACGGGGTCACGCGCGAGCGGATCCGGCAGATCGAGTCGAAGACCATGTCCAAGCTGCGGCACCCGTCGCGGTCCCAGGTCCTGCGCGACTACCTGGACTAACCGGCCCGGGCTGACCGCCGGCGTCACCGCAACGCGGGGCCACCTGCCGCCGTCCCTCCAGGGGCCGGCGGCCGGTGGCCCCGCCGTTCGTTAACCCGCTGTTCGATAAGCGGCGGTTCGTTGAGCAGTACACCGGGTCCGCGACCTTAAAAAGAACCAGGCCCCATCCGAAACGGAGGAGCCTGGTCTGCTAAGGGCAAAGGGACTAGTCGACGGGAAGCGGCGCTTTCTCGTGAAGGCGTCCGGTCTCATCGTGCCAGTCAGAGCTGAGCGGCCTCAGCGTCGGTTCTACGGCGCGGGCGTGGTGGCCGCAAAAGAGAAGCTCACCGCCGGAGGCACCGAGAACAACCCGGACATATGCCTGTGCTCCGCAACGATCGCACCGGTCAACGGTGGTCAGTGTGCGGTCCGCAACTGCTGTTGTCATGTTCGGCCTCCTTGGTAGTTCGGTATACCTATATAACCAGCATTCGCAGCCAAAGCATCGCACGGTTGGTCCACTTTCGCTGTCCGCGTATCACGTCTCGATAACGGCACTGGCGGCGGCGGGCCGCGGACGGGAGTGGCAACCCGGCGCGCGGCGGCACTCCGACTACCCTAGGAAGAGCGCAAAATTACTCTGCCTGTTCCGTCCCTGAAGGAGTTTCCGCCCCGTGGCACCAAGTTCTGATTACACCGCCCGGCATCTCTCTGTGCTGGAAGGCCTCGAGGCCGTCCGCAAGCGCCCGGGCATGTACATCGGCTCCACGGACTCCCGGGGGCTCATGCACTGTCTCTGGGAAATCATCGACAACTCCGTCGATGAGGCCCTGGCCGGCT
>JBKKDK010000044.1:0-7396 GCA_046708245.1 Arthrobacter sp. | reverse complement strand
GATCCCCGTCGGGCTGCACAAGTTCGCCGCACGACACCCCGAGCGGGTGTTCGACGTCGGCATCGCCGAACAGCACGCGCTCACCTCCGCCGCCGGCATGGCGTTTGGGGGACTGCACCCGGTCGTCAGCCTTTACGCGACTTTCCTCAACCGCGCCTTCGACCAGCTGCTCATGGATGTGGCCTTGCACAAAGCCGGTGTGACAATGGGCCTGGACCGCGCCGGGGTCACGGGGCCAGACGGCGCCAGCCACCACGGCATGTGGGACATGGCCATGGTCCAGATCGTGCCGGGGCTGCACCTCGCCGCGCCCCGTGACGCGACGCGGCTGCGCGAGGAACTGCGCGAGGCCGTGGCGATCGAAAACGCCCCCAGCGTTCTCCGCTACTCCAAAGGCAGCGTGGGTGCCGAGGTTGACGCCATCGAACGGCTCGCCGACGGCGTGGACGTGCTCGCCCGCCGGCCCGCCGGTTCCACCGAAAACGATGTCCTGATCGTCAGCGTCGGCGCGATGTCCGAACTCGCGCTCGACGTCTCGGACCGGCTCGGAGCCCAGGGCATCAGCTCAACCGTCGTGGACCCCCGCTGGGTCCTCCCCGTCCCCGCATCGGTCATCGCCCTCGCCTCGCACCACCGCCTCGTCATCTGCATCGAGGACGGGGTGCGGGCCGGCGGCGTCGGCTCCCGGATCCGGCAGGAAATGCGGGCCGCCGGGGTGGACACCGCCTTGAACGAAGTGGGGCTCCCGGTGGAATTCCTGGACCACGGATCCCGCAGCCAGGTGCTGGAGCGCGTCGGGCTGACAGCCCGGAAGATCACGCACGACGTCGTCGCCCAGGTCCTGGGGACCAAGGTGCCGTTCGCCCGGCCCCTGCCCGGGCAGGAACACCCCAGCACCGGCAGCCTGCCGTTGCTTTAGCCAGCACGTCTGAATAGCGACTCCAAGAACCAATACCGTCCGACGCGCCCCGCAGGCGCCGTCGCAGCACGGTCCAGGAAGGAACTGGCACATGAGCGGAATTATCCGGGTCTACAAACGCAACGACGAAGGGGCCCTCGAATTCCGGGAAGCCTGGTTTGACGAGGACTACAGCCAGTTTGTGATGAACCACGGCGTCGTCGGGCACCAAAGCAAGACCGAGGAGACCGACGTCGCGGACGCCGCCGCCGCGGAAGGGCTTATGGATGCCTTTGCCGTGCAGTGCGCCGAGGACGGCTACGCCGAAATCCCCGAAGCGGAGCAGTTCTGGGTGGTGGCCCAGTACGCCCTGAAGACCAAGGAGGGCACGGACCGTGACCGGTACCTGGAGGAAAAGGCCAAGGACGCCCTCATCAGCCACCTGGCCTGGCGCGGGCTCGGGATCGTGGACCGCTCCGAATTCAGCGACGCCAAGCTGAACATCTTCTGCCTCACGCCGGACGTCAACAAGGCCGTGAACGCCATCAAGGTCTGCATCCGGGGCGAGGACCTTGACTTCACCAAGCTGAGCATTGGTGCCGCACCGTACGGTGCGACATCCTTCAAGCTCAAGCACTCACCGAAGCCGGCCAACAGCTTCAGCCTGTAGTTCCGCATGTGCGTGCAGTTCCGCGCATGAGGGTCACATCCGTTTGGGGGCAACCAACTGGAAGGCAACCGCAATGACGCAGAAATCCCGTGAACCAGGCCGCACCCCGCTTCCGCGGGGAATCGCGGCGCCCGCCCGCAGGTCCCTCGCGCATGCGGGCGTGGAAACCCTGGAGCAGCTCGTGCAGCTTGGTGAACGCCGGCTCGGCGGCATGGCGGGGGTCTGCCCGCGGACCATGGCGCAGCTCCGGGAGGCCCTGGACGACCACGGACTGGAGCTGCGGACGGGATGATCCGGGGGCTGTGCCGGCCGTTATAGGCTGAATCCCATGACTGAATACCGCCGTGTGGGAAATTCCGGACTGACCGTCTCCGTCGTAGGGCTGGGCTGCAACAACCTGGGCCGGTCCAGCACCGCGACCGAGTCGCAGGAGGGGACCAACGCCGTCGTGCATGCGGCACTGGATGCCGGCATCACCTTCTTCGACGTCGCGGACACCTACGGCCGGGAGCCGGGCCTCAGCGAGACGATGCTGGGCAAGGCCCTCGCCGGGCGCCGCGACGACGCCGTCATCGGCACCAAGTTCGGTATGGACACCCGGGGCGCAAACGGGAACGACTTCGGCGCGCGCGGCTCGCGGCGCTACATCATCAAGGCGGCCGAGGCCTCGCTGCGGCGGCTCGGCACGGACTGGATCGACCTCTACCAGTTCCACACCCCGGACCCGCTGACCCCCATCGATGAGACACTCGCGGCCCTGGACGAGCTGGTGACCAGCGGGAAAGTCCGCTACATCGGCCACTCGAACCGTGCCGGCTGGCAGATCGCCGAAGCCGAGTTCGTGGCGCGGAACCGCGGGGGAGCGCGCTTCATTTCCAGCCAGAACCACTACAACCTCCTGGACCGCCGGGCCGAACTCGAGGTGACGCCGGCCGCCGAAGCCTACGGGCTCGGCGTCCTGCCGTACTTCCCGCTCGCCAACGGCCTGCTGACCGGCAAGTACGCCAAAGGTGCCGCGCCCGAAGGGTCCCGGCTCAGCCACACCCGCACCAATCTGGTGCACGACGCCGACTGGGAGCAGCTCGGCGCCTTCAGTGCCTTCGCCGCCGAGCGCGGGCTCAACGAAGTTCAGGTCGCGTTCTCCTGGCTGGCCGCCCAGCCCTCCGTCAGCAGCGTCATTGCCGGCGCCACCAGGCCGGAACAGGTCCGGCAGAATGCCGCCGCCGTGGCCTGGATCCCAAGCGCCGCGGAACTCGCGGAACTGGACGACCTCTTCCCGCGCACGCCCAAGGTCGCGCTGTTCTAGATGGGCCGTGAGCCTGACCTGCGTGAGCCTGCCGTGACGCATTCGGTCCTGATGGACGTCGATACCGGGATCGACGACGCCCTGGCCCTGGTGTACCTGTTGTCCCGCCCGGAAGTGCGGATCCAGGCGATCACCTGCACCGCCGGCAACGTCGGTGCCCGCCAGGTGGCGCTGAACAACCTGGCCCTCCTGGAGCTGTGCGGCCGGCAGGGCGTGGAGGTCGCGATCGGCGCCGAGGTGCCGCTGGAAATCCCGCTGGTGACTACCGAGGAAACCCACGGGCCGCAGGGAATCGGCTACGCCGAACTGCCGGCCCCGGCGCAGCCGGTCTCGGCGCGGCACGCCGTCGACGTCTGGGTGGACGAGGCCCGCGCGCACCCGGGGGAGCTGACCGGGCTCATCACCGGGCCGCTGACGAACTTCGCCCTCGCCCTGCGCCGGGAACCGGAGCTGCCGCGGCTGCTCAAGGGCCTGGTGGTTATGGGCGGCAGTTTCAACTACCAGGGCAACACCACCC
Source organism: Arthrobacter sp. (assembly GCA_046708245.1). Classification (GTDB taxonomy): domain Bacteria; phylum Actinomycetota; class Actinomycetes; order Actinomycetales; family Micrococcaceae; genus Arthrobacter. Next base: position 4,005 of record JBKKDK010000044.1, on the reverse strand, counting down.
CGACCGCCGAGTGGAACGTCTCGGTGGACCCGCACGCCGCGAGGGAGGTCTTCGAGGCCTACCGGGGAGTGCCCGAGGACAAGCTGCCGCTGGTCTGCGCGCTGGAATCCACGGAACGGATCGAAATGCGGCCGGAGCACCTGGCGCTCCTCGCGGAGGCTGCCGGCGCCGGGCCGGAACTGGTCCTGCCGGAGCAGCCCAACGGCCAGCCCAGCGGCTCGGCCAACCCGCTCATCGCCTGCCTTTCCGACGCGATCCGGTTCTACATGGAGTTCCACCGGCAGTACGACCAGGGGTATATCGCGCACATGCACGATGCCTTCGCGGCCTGCGCGGCCATTGGCCGGACGGCCGTGACGGCGCGGCTGGCGACGGTCGACGTCGAAGTCTCCTCGCCGCTGCTCCTCGGCACCACGGTGGCCGATTTCCGCGGCCTCTGGGGACTGCCGCCCAACGCCCGGATCGTGGACTCCAACGATCCCGGGCAGTGTTTCGCCGAACTGATTTCCTCCGTCGGGGCCCTCGCCCGCGGAATCGGCCGCCGGTAGCCGGCACCGTGGTCGGAGCAGGCACTGCTGCTCGCTAGGATGGTAGCTGCGCCGAGGTGACATAGGCGGATGTTGCAGCTACCCAGCCGAAGGACGATCCCCATGCCACAGCACGCCCTTACCCTCCCCTCCGCCGGGCCCGCCTCCGGACAGGCGGCCGGCCGGCGCCGCCGCCTGCTGGAGCTCGCAGGCGCCGCAGCCATTGCGGGCACCTACATCTTTCTGGTCCTCACCCAGCCCGCGGACATCGCCAACGGCCCGGCCAGCTTCCCGGCGCTGGTGGCGCTGGGCGGGTTCCTGCTCGGTGCCATGCTCCTGATCCTTGCCGTGCTGCCGGTCCTTCCCACCTCCACCCTGGTGCTGATGCCCGTGGCACTGGTTTTGAACGTCGTCCTCGGCCAGCTCATGGGCGCCACCGGACTGCCGTTCTACTTTGACGCCATCGGCACCGTCCTGATCGCCGTTCTCGCCGGGCCCGCGGCCGGCGCCGCCACAGGCGCGCTCAGCAGCATCGTGTGGTCCTTCTTCAACCCCACTGTCCTGCCCTTCGCCGCCGGCGCCGCCCTGATCGGTTTCCTGGCCGGCCTTGCCGCCCGCAGCGGCCTCTTCCGCCGCTTCTACCTCGCCCCGGTGGCCGGCTTTGTCACCGGCATCCTCGCCGGGGCCGTGTCCGCACCGATCGCGGCCTTCGTCTTTGGCGGCACCTCGGGTGTCGGCACCGGAGCGATCGTGAGCGCCTTCCGGGCCATGGGCGACACCCTGCTGGCGGCCATCACCAAGCAGGCGCTGATCTCGGACCCGATGGACAAGGCGATCGTCTTCGCCATCGCCGCGCTGCTGGTCTACGCCCTGCCGCGGCGCACCACGTTCCAGTTCGCGTTTGTCCGGCGCTTCCGGGTGCTCGCCGGCGAGACGCCGGGCACGCCCGCAGCCTGAGCCGGACACCCCGCACTGTGCCAGCCCTGCCGCCCCTGCATCCGCTAACCGCGCTGACCCTGGCCGGCTGCACGGCAGCCGTCACGACGGCCGCGGGCAGCTGGCCGTTCTCGGTGGCAGTGGCGCTGGCTGCGGGACTGCTGGCCGGACGGGCCGGGGTGGCCCGCCGGGTGCTGGCGGCCGCGGCGGTGATTCTGGTCCCCTTCGGGCTGTCCTTGCTGCTGCTGCACGGCCTGTTCTTTCCCGAAGGCCGCACCGTCCTGGCCGCCTGGGGGCCCGCGAGGGTCACCGCGGAAGGACTCGGCTTCGCCCTGGAGGCCGGAACCCGCACCGCCGCCTGCGTCCTGGTGCTTCTGCTGTTCTCCTTCACCGTTCACGTCCCCGATCTGGTGGCCGCCCTCACGGCCCGCCGGGTGCCGCGCCAGTTCAGCTTCGTCCTGGCCTCCAGCCTGGCGCTCCTGCCGGCCATTGCCGCCAGGCTCGACCGCATCCGGCAGGCACAGCAGGCCCGCGGCCTGGTGCTGGGCGGCGGGCTGCCGTCCAGGCTGGCAGCCCTCCGGCTGCAGATGGTCCCGCTGGTGTTGGGACTGGTCGACGATACCGCCAGCCGCTCCCAGGCCCTGGACGCCCGCGGTTTCGCCGGAACGGGCCCGCGGACCAGCTACCGGACCCTGGCCGACCCGCGGGCGCAGCGGTGGATCCGGCCGGCTGCCCTGCTCCTGGCGGCAGCGGCCGTCCTGCTCCGTGTGGTGGCCTCCTGGCCGGGGACGGTCAGCGCATGAGCGATCCGGTGCTGGCTGCCGACATCACGGACTTCACCTTCCACGGCGCGGACACCCCGGCGCTGCACCGGTTCGGCATCAGCGTGGCCGGCGGAACCCTGACGGCGGTTTTGGGCGGATCCGGAAGCGGTAAGTCCACCCTCGGCAGGCTTCTGGGCGGCTGGCTGCGGGCAGGCGACGCCGGGGCCCTGCGCGGACGCCTGGCACTCTCCGGCGCCGTGCTGGAGTTCCGGGGCGGACCCGGTGATCCGCGGATCGACCCGTCGGCATGGTCCCGGCGCGTGGCCTACGTCCCGCAGGACGCGGCCGCCATGCTCTCCACCGTGGGCTCCACCGTCGCCGAGGAACTGGCGTTCGGACTCGAGAACCGCGGCACACCGCGGCCCGAGATGCTGCGGAACGTGCACACAACCGCCGGGCTCGTCGGCCTCACGGGGCACCTGGACCGGAACCCGGCCACGCTCTCCGGCGGCGAACTGCGCCGCCTCGCGCTGGGCTGCGCGCTCATCACCGATCCGGAGGTGCTCATCCTGGACGAACCCCTCGCTTCCCTCGACGCCGGCGGCGCAGCCCGGCTCGGCGGTCTCATCCGCGGGCTGACGGCCGCTGGAACTGCGGTCGTGCTGCTGAGCCAGCGGGCCGACGCGCTGGCCCGTTGCGCCGGGCACTGGATGGTGCTCGACGCCGGAACCGTTGCCGCCGCCGGGAGCCCCGCGCACCTGGAGGCCTCGCCGCGGCTGGCCGGGTCCGGGGTGGTCGTGGACACCGCCCCGGGTGCGGTTCCGGCCGCGCGCAGCGCCCTGGCCGGTGCCCGTGCCCGTGCCAGTGCCGCTGCCGGGGACCCGGACGGGAGCCCGCTGCTGGAGGTCGGCGGCCTGGCCTTCAGCTATCCCTCCGCCCGCGCCTCCACCGGTGCCTCAGCCCCGGAGCCCGTCCTGGCCGGGCTGGACCTCCGGGTCCGGGCGGGGGAGACCGTGGCCATCACCGGGCCCAACGGTGCCGGCAAATCCACGCTGTTGCGCCACCTCAACGGCCTGCTCCGTCCCTCGGCCGGCACTGTGCGGATCCGCGGAAACAGTATTGCCGGAGTTCCTGCCGGAACAGTGGCCGCCTCGGTCGGGCTGCTGTTCCAGCACCCGCGGGACCAGCTCTTTGAGCGGACGGTCCTGCGGGAGGTCAGTTTCGGACTCCGCAGGCTAGCCGGGCCAGGACACGCCGCCGCCCGCGCCCGCGAGGCGCTGGCCGCCGTCGGACTGTCGGAGGCCGCCGGGACACATCCCGCGGAACTGCCGTCCTCGCAGCAACGGCTCCTCGCCCTGGCCACCGTGCTGGCCCGCGAGCCCGACGTGCTGGCGCTGGACGAACCAACCATCGGGCTGGACCGGCACGGCCTTGCCGCGTTGCAGGCAGCCCTGGCCCGTGCCGCCGCACGCGGCGCGGCCGTCGTGATGGTCACCCACGACCTGGGCTACGCCCGGCTGAACGCGGACCGCGTCCTGGAACTCAAAGCCGGCCGGCTGTGGGAGGCCTGATCCCAGGACGGCACGACCGCGGAGCGCTACCTCGCCTGGCTGCGGCGGGTCCTCCTCGAGGCGGCGTTGGCGCCCGGGCAGTGGCGGCCGCCGGGCACGAGCACACGGAGCCTAGGCGGGCTCGGACGCCACCCCGGGCGCCAGGAATTTCCTGCCGTTGACCCGCTCCGAGGCGCCAACCCGGTCCAGGTACGGGGTGATGCCGCC
>JBKKDK010000043.1:0-3682 GCA_046708245.1 Arthrobacter sp. | reverse complement strand
GTACCTGGACCCGGGCCTGCCTGAGGAGTTCCTGCCGGCCGGCTGGCACGGCCTCACGGCTGAGCAGATTTTCGCGGAGCTGCACCGGCTCCTGAACGGCCCGGCCCGCCAGCACGCAGAACGGCTGGTGGCGGCGACGGGAAGATCCGGGGCCGCCTAGGGGTTCCGTAGGGCTCAGCCCTGGCCGGCGAGTACGGCTATGGCCTGGATCTCGATCAGCGCCTCGGGCTGCCAGAGCCGCGTTACGCCAACGCCTGCCATCGCGGGGTAGTCGGTCCCCGCCATCTCGCGCCAGATCCGCCCGATTTCGCGGCCGTTCTTCTGGTAGTCGTCGATGTCGGTGAGATAGATGTTCACGTTGACCAGATCCGAAGGCTGGCCGCCGGCTTCGGCAAGGGTGGTCAAGACGTTGCTGAAGCACTGCCGGAACTGCTCCACAATGCCGCCGGGGACAATGCCGCCGGCGCTGTCCATGGCCGTCTGGCCGCCGAGGTAGACGGTGTTGCCGGCGAGGACGCCGTGGGCGAAGCCGGAGGGCTTGGCCAATGCTGCGGGGTTGATGACCTTGTGGTTCATGGTGGCTCCTCATCGAGTCGGAATGGTGCCGGGTACCGGGCAGGAGCCGGGCCGGCCGCCGGCACCATCCGGATTGGCGGCCGGCCCAAACCCCTACCCAAACCGGTGATTTCGTGTTAACTTGAGCATATGTGACGACCGTAAAAATGTCGACATACCCCGAGGGGGATGGCACAGCGGACGTCACGGGGACCGGCAAAGGGGCCGGTTCCGCCGTCGAACCGGAAGTGAAAAAACATGCGCCTAGCGACCGTCATCACGGCAGCGGATGGGGGCAGCCGCACCACGCGTGCCGCCGTCCAGTCGGGGGGCCGTTTCATCCTGCTCGCCGCCGCGGACCTCAACGAGCTGCTGGAGCGCCCGGACTGGCGGGAGCAGGCGGCTGCCGCCCTCGCCGCCGACAAGACCGCCGCGGAGAGCCTGCCCGTCGACGGCGCCCGGTTCGCCGCCGTGCTGCCACGGCCGGCCAAGGTCATCTGCTGCGGCCTGAACTACGCGGACCACATCCAGGAGATGGGCCGGGAACTGCCGGAATACCCCACGCTCTTCGCCAAGTACGCCGACACCCTGATCGGCGACGGCGAGACCATCGACGCCGCCGGCCACGGCAACAAGCTGGACTGGGAAGCCGAACTCGCCGTCGTTGTCGGCTCCCCGCTCAGGAACGCCACCGCCGCGGAGGCCGCCGCCGGGATCGCCGGGTACACCGTGGCAAACGACATCTCGCTGCGCGACTGGCAGAACCGGACCCTGCAGTGGTTCCAGGGCAAGGCCTTCGACCACACCACCCCGCTGGGCCCCGTGCTCGTTACCCCGGACGAATGCGACCCCGAGGCCGGCGTCCAGGTCCGCTGCCTGGTCAACGGCGAGGAAGTCCAGAACGGCAACACCAAGACCCTCGTTTTCTCCGCGGCCGCCCTGCTGGCCTATATCTCCACGTTCACCCGGCTGCGCCCCGGGGACGTGGTCCTCACCGGCACCCCCGGCGGCGTCGGCATGGGAGCCACCCCGCCGCGCTTCCTGCACGACGGCGACGTCGTCACCACCGAAGTCGAGGGCATCGGAACGCTCAGCAACACTGTCCGGCTCTAAACCAACACCCCGTCCCTACCCGAGAGGAACCCCCATGACCGAACAGATCGCAGATCAGCTAACTGACCAGGTTGTCCCCGTCGTCACCCGGAAGGGCGCGGAGCACCGAGACACCGGGCAGTCCGGCGGGGCCGTGCGGATCTCCGGCGTCAGCCCGCAGCACACCCCCGCTACAAAGATTTGGTACGGCCAGGTCAGCAACGAGCCCGGCTACCGCTCCTTCCCGCACCACCACGGCGAGGCCGAGACCGGCGGATACGTGCTGCGCGGCCACGGCCGGATCTACTTCGGCGAGGACTACAAGGACTTCATCGACATGACCGAGGGTGACTGGGTTTTCGTCCCGCCGTACATGCCCCACGTGGAGGCAAACATGAGCATCACCGACGAGCTGGTCTGGCTCACGGCACGCACCCCGGAGAACATCGTGGTGAACCTCGACGACGTCGACGACTCCACGCTCGCCGGGTACCGCCGGGCATGACCCCGACGTCGGAGATCCTCCTGTCCGCCCTCGAGCTGACACCCGCCGAGCCGGCGTTCCTGGACGAGGCCTACACGGCCACCACCCAGTACGTGCCCTGGCCCAAGGCCTACGGCGGCGACATGGTGGCGCAGGCCGCGGCCGCCGCGATGCGCTCGGTTGGGGAGGACCGCTCGCTGCACTCGATGCACAGCTACTTCATGCGTCCCGCGGACATCGGCGCGGAGGTCCGCTACGAAGTGGAGCGGCTGCGGGACGGCCGGGGGTACTCCACCCGGCAGGTCCGCGCGTACCAGAACGGCAAGACCGTCTATGTGGCCATGGCCTCGTTCCACGCGGCGGAATCCGGCGAGGAATTCGCCCGGGCGATGCCGGCCGGGATCCCGGATCCGGAGTCGCTGCCGTCGTCCGCGGAGCTGCTCGACGGCGTCGCAGGAGACGCTGCGGCGTACTGGTCGGGTGGCCGCAGCTTCGACATGCGGCACGTGCCGGGCGCCGTCTACCTCAGCGTCGAGGGCGAGCAGGTCCCGCACCAGGCCGTCTGGGTGAAGGCCTTCGACACGCTTCCGGACGATCCGGACCTGCAGCGCGCGGCCCTCGCCTACGTCTGCGACTACACCATCCTCGAACCGGTCCTGCGGGTCCACGGCTACGCCTGGGGGGATCCGGGACTGGTCACGGCCAGCCTGGACCATGCCATGTGGTTCCACCGGGACGGCCGGGTGGACGACTGGCTCCTCTACGTCCAGGAGGCGGTCTCGGCCCAGGCCAGCCGCGGCCTGGCCCAGGGGCATTTCTACGACCGGCAGGGACGGCTCCTGGCGACCGTGGTCCAGGAAGGCATGATCCGGATGTCGACTGCTCCGTAACTGCCCTTTTGGGCCTTCATAACGGCCGCTACGGAGCAGTCGATGAGCTTTTCCACCTCTTATCAATGACGATACGAAAGGTCTGCAATGGAACTGACGCCCTCGGCACACAGGGACACCTTTGCGCGTGACAATCTGCCGCCGGCAGAGCAGTGGCCCACCCTGGAGTTCACGCTGCCGGAGCTGCAGTACCCGCAGCAGCTCAACGCCGCCACCGTGCTGATTGACGACGCCGTCCGCAGCTTCGGCGCGGACCGCCCGGCCCTGCTCACCCCGGACGGGGGCTTGTGGAGCTACGGGGAACTGCAGCGCCACGCGAACCAGGTGGCGCAGGTCCTGGTCGAGGACTTCGGGATTGTGCCCGGCAACCGCGTCATGCTGCGCTCGCCGAACAACCCGTGGCTCGTTGCGGCCTGGCTCGGTGTGCTGAAGGCCGGGGCCGTCGTCGTCACCATCATGCCCGCCCTGCGGGCCACCGAGATCCGGACGCTGCTGGACCTGACCCGGCCCGCTGCCACCCTGTGCGACAGCCGGTTCCTGGCGGATCTTGCCGAAGCCGCCGGAAGCGAGGTGCCGGTGCTGGCCATGGGGGGCAGCACCCGCACGGACCTCACGGCCCCCTGCCCCGCGCAAAGCGGCCGGTTAATGGACGTACCGCCGG
>JBKKDK010000042.1:0-3973 GCA_046708245.1 Arthrobacter sp. | reverse complement strand
GTGCAGGGCAGAAGACGCCATGAACCTCATGTGCCTAAAATACTGACATGCCTACACGCGTTCACGAGTTTGCCTGGCCTGATCGGGTTGTCATAGGCACCATTGGCTCTCCAGGCGCGCGCACGTTCTACCTGCAGGTGCGTGCAGGGACGCAAATCGTGAGTATCGCCCTCGAGAAGCAGCAGTCGGCTGTGCTCGCCGAGAAGATCGATGAAATTCTTGACGAGCTCATCACTGTCGAGGGCAACCCCTTCAGCGTTCCCACGAGTACTCCCATTGAACTCGTCGACAACGACCAGCTCGAGGCCGTTCAAGAGCAGTTTCGCACCGGCGCCATGAGCTTAGGATGGGACCCAACCACGGCCCAGGTCGTAATAGAGGCCTACCCCATCACCGATGTCGATGCTGATGACAACGACGAATCGCTTGATGAGGACGGCGCCAACGAGCCCGAAATGCTGCTGGTACGAATGCCGGTCGGCACTGCCCGCGCATTCTCCAAGCGCACCCGTGAGATCGTGGGCGCGGGGCGTCCGACGTGCCCGCTCTGTGGTTACCCCATAGACGCCGACGGGCACATCTGCACCCTTCCCGAGGTCTGATGCCAGCGCCGGACCTAGTGACCGCCGAGCTGACGCTCACCGGCCGCATCACGACGGCCTCAAACGCTACATTTCTGGGCAGCATCGGCGATGTGGTGGTCGTCTATAAGCCCATAGCAGGCGAATGTCCGCTGTGGGATTTTCCCCACGGCACCCTGGCTCACCGGGAGGTGGCGGCCTACCTGGTCTCGCAGATCTTCGGCTGGGACGTCGTGCCGCACACCTGGCTGCGCGATGGTCCGCTGGGCGAAGGAATGGTGCAGCTCTGGCAAGAGCAAGACCCCGCCCAAAGCGCCGTGAACCTGGTCGCGACGGACGAAGTGCCAGAGACGGGCTGGAAACACGTTCTCGAGGGACAAGATGAGAACGGACGGATGGTCGCCCTCGTTCACGAAGACTCGCCAGCGCTTAGACGCATGGCGGTGTTCGACATAGTCGTCAACAACGCCGACCGCAAAGGCGACCACATTCTTGCCATGACCAACGGACACCGGCGCGGCGTGGACCATGGGCTCACCTTTCACCGTGACCACAAGCTCCGCACGGTGCTGTGGGGATGGCTGGGAGACGCTCTGACCGCCGAGGAACGCGACGGCATCGATCGTGTCAGCGAAGGACTGCACGGTGGGCTGGGCCGAAACCTGGCGGACCTGCTCAGCGCCGAAGAAATCGCATCGCTCGCCGCGCGCTGCGCCCGGTTGCGCTTGGCAGGGCGGTTACCGGCTCCGAGCGGTGAGATGCCGGCGGTGCCCTGGCCGCTGTTCTAAGGGAATTACGGCTCGGGCTTCGCCGGCTGTGTCACGTTGATGGCATGGATCTTAAGGGCGACGGCCCCCACGAAGATGGTTTCGGTCTGCTAAGGACCGACGATGTCCGATCGTCAGGAGGATTCCGTTTGTTCGTCGATCGGCTTTCCGCCAAGGAAGCGTCGCTTGGCGAGGACGGGGGCACCTTTCGATGGATCGTCGAGGACGGAGAAGTTCTTGGGGGAATCGCTCTGCGTCACGAATCAGCTCGGGACGTAGACGTGCTGGGGCACGTGGGCTATGGACTCCGGCCGTCCGCCAGAGGCCGCGGCCCCGCCGCAAAGGCACTCCGTGAAATGCTTTGCCTGGCGAAGGCCGGCGGCATGAATCGAGTTCTGCTGGCCGGCTTTGTGTACAACGTTTCCTCGGTGAAGACCATCGAACGCTGCGGAGGCGTTCTAGACCGAATCGTCACGACAGACCACGGGGAAGTCGGGCGCTACACGATCAGGCCCCGATAGCGTCCAGCGATCCCTCAGCGCACACACAGGCGCGTCGGACCTTCCTGGATCTCAACGCCCAAGCACTGAATCCGCGATCTGCTGCGCGGCTTGGTCCGCTCTGATGTATGTGGTGTCGATGACCTCGGCCTCATTGTGCAGCCAAGTATGAGCTGCCTCGGCGTATGGCTCCAAGTACGCGAAGCGGAACGTCGAGGGGCCGAGGACTTTGTCGTTCTGTATCCGGTTGCGGAGCGTTGCCTGGTCGGCGTGGAGCACGAAATGCCGGATTGGTATGCCGTGTTCGGTGAGACCATCGCTGATCTCCCGCCAGTAGCTCTCGACCAAGACAGTCATCGGCATCACGAGTGTGCCTCCCGTGTACTCGAGCACGCTCCGAGCGGTTTCGACAACGAGCCTTCGCCATGGCTCCCAGTGCTGGAAGTTGTCCGTTGCAGGAAGTCCCGGCTTGATGTCCATGAGCACCTCACCGACCTTCTCAGCGTCGAGGACGCGCGCGTCGGGCAGCAATTGCTGCAGGAGCGGGCTCGTCGTCGTCTTTCCCGCCCCGTGGGTGCCGTTGAGCCAAACAATCATGGACCGAACTCTAGTGCCAAAGAGTTTCCTTCACGGCGTGCCCGTAAGCCGGTCGTTCAGCGGCGCCAGTGCCACCCAAAATATCCGGATCCCTATCACCGAATTTCCGCGGCCACCAGATTCGCGTAAGACCCGCCCGCAAAATGCCCCGTGACGGGGGCAAACGGTACATCCGAGACCACGACGTTCACCGACCAGGGACTCGACCGTGCCGAACGGGCACGCCTCGGGCTCAAGGAAGCGCTAGCCGCCGTCAACAAGACATATCAAGTCATACGCTTACCTGGCAACGCCATGAACAGTCATGACATCAAGAAATGCAGGCCAGCAAAGGCAGCGACGCTCGCCCAGGAAGCGTCCGTCGTGCCGCTCCACGCGTTCCCGGCCATGAACGAGTAGGCAGCGCCACCGCTGCCTCGAAATCAAGAAAAGGAGCCGCCCGGCCACAGCAACGGCCCACCAACAAAAAAGGCCCCCGAAGGGGCCCATGTGTGAACAGCTGGTGCATACTCCAGAGGCACACAAGCCCCTGAACAGGGAAAACACGTGCCCGAGGTGGGACTCGAACCCACACACCTTTCGATACCGCATTTTGAGTGCGGCGCGTCTGCCAATTCCGCCACTCGGGCGCGGAGTACACCGGTGTAACAATCGCCAAGCCACGGGGCTGTGAGCAACGCGATCGCTTCCAGTGCGCGAAATTACTCTACATGCAGATAGGCTGAATTCCAGAATCGCGCCAGTGACGCCGCATCGAACCAAACCGGTCCAAGTACACCAGCGGGCGCAACCTAAGATGGTCTAGTTCCCGCCGTACCTTTCCAAGGAGTTCCCGTGTCAGAACAGACGGAGTCAACCCCCACTTCCAAGCCGGCGCGCCGCGTTGTCGTCGCCGAGGATGAGACCCTCATCCGCCTGGACATCATCGAGATCCTGCGGGGCGAGGGCTACGACGTCGTCGGCGAGGCGGACAACGGCGAGAAGGCCGTGCAGCTCGCCGAAGAACTGAAGCCGGACCTCGTCCTGATGGACGTCAAGATGCCGGTCATGGACGGCATCTCCGCCGCCGAGAAGATCGTCAAGGCCCGGATCGCCCCGGTGGTCCTGCTTACCGCGTTCAGCCAGAAGGAACTGGTGGAGCGCGCCCGCGACGCCGGCGCCATGGCCTACGTCGTCAAGCCCTTCACCCCGGCGGACCTCATCCCCGCCCTCGAAATCGCGCTGTCCCGGCACGAGGAAATCAAGGCCCTCGAAAGCGAAGTGACGGACCTGCAGGAACAGTTCGCCACCCGCAAGCTCGTGGAGCGCGCCAAGAGCCTCCTGACCACCAAGATGGGCCTCACGGAGCCGGAGGCCTTCCGCTGGATCCAGAAGACCTCCATGGACCGCCGCCTCAGCATGCGCGAGGTCGCCGAGACCATCATCAACCAGGTCAACTAGCCCAGCCGGCAAACAGCCAAAGCAAACAGGGAGGGTCCCCGCCGCGTAAACCGCGTGGGGGGGGCCCGCCCGTTTTGGTGAAACGAAT
>JBKKDK010000041.1:0-8245 GCA_046708245.1 Arthrobacter sp. | reverse complement strand
CGCCCACCCCCTGACTCGGTCAGGCCCGGTCGTGCTGGGTCAGCCAGCCAGACTCGTCAGGGCCCAGCGGCACGATGCCGGTCGGGTTCACGTCGGTGTGCACGCGGTAGTAGTGCTGCTTGATCTGCTCGAAGTCGATCGTCTCGCCAAAACCCGGGGTCTGGAACAGGTCGCGGGCGTAGCCCCACAGGTGCGGCAGCTCGGTGAGCTTCTGCCGGTTGCACTTGAAGTGCCCGTGGTAGACAGCATCGAAGCGGGCCAGCGAGGTGAAGAGCCGGACATCGGCCTCGGTGATGGTCCCGCCCACGAGGTACCGCTGCCCGGTGAGCCGCTCCTCCAGCCAGTCCAGGGCCGTCCAGAGCCGGTCGTAGGCCGCGTTGTAGGCCTCCTGTGTGCCGGCAAACCCGCACCGGTACACCCCGTTGTTGACTTCGGTGAAGACGCGCTTGTTGACGGCATCGATCTCTTCGCGAAGCTGCTCGGGGTACAGCTCGGGCGCGCCCGGCCGGTGGTACGCGGTCCATTCGGTGGAGAAGTCCAGGGTGATCTGCGGGAAGTTGTTGGTCACCACCTGTCCGGTGGGGACGTCGACAATAGCCGGCACCGTGATGCCGCGGGGATAGTCCGGGAACCGGCGGAAGTAGGCCTCCTGGATCCGTTCGATGCCCAGGACGGGGTCGGTGCCGCCGGGATCCAGGTCAAAGGTCCAGGACCGTGCGTCGTGGGTGGGGCCGGGCTGCCCCAGCGAGATCACGTCCTCCAGGCCCAGCAGCCTGCGCACGATCACCGTCCGGTTGGCCCACGGGCACGCACGGGCGGCAACCAGCCGGTACCGTCCGGGCTCCACGGGCCAGCCGGGCTCGCCGTGGCTGCCCGGAGCGCCATCCCGTGTAATCCGGTCCTCGATGTAGTTGGTGTCCCGCGTGAACTCCGCTCCGCCGGTGACGTAGGCGCCCCGGGTGCTGAATCCGTCGCCGCCGCTGCGGGTGGCGCCGTTGTGGTCCGCGCCGGAAGGGCTCTTGCTCGTGGATGTCTGGCTCATGGACCCAGCCTATGCCGGGGCGCCGCCGTGACCCAGCAGGGCGGTCAGCACCTGCGCCATCGGCTGCCAGGCAACCCACCAGGCACCCGCCACAACCGCGGCGAACAACAGGATCCACACCACGGCCGGTACGGCGGTGGACCGGGCCAGCAAGTACGCATCCGACGTCGGCAACCGGTCCCGGCGCCGCAGGTGGACATTTGCCAGTTTCGCGAGGTCCCGGACGGCGGCAACCAGCAGGGCCAGGCCCAGCACGATCATGACGTGGCCGTTGAATTCCGGCGGCACGAACAGGACAAGGAGTGCGGCGGCCAGCACCGCTGCGGCCGTGATGAGCAGGCCCATCCAGTTGCGGATGAACACCAATGACGCCAAGAGCAGCAACGTCCCTACCGACATCGCCGCAGGACCCCAGCCGTTGAAGCCGCTCCAGACCATGGCGGCGCCGACGACGGCCGGCACCGGATAGCCCCAAAACGTGGACCAGACGGCGGGCAGCCGGCCCCGGCTGTAGGTGGTGGTGGTACCGGAGTGGTCAAGGCGCACCCGGATCCCGCCGAGCCGTTGTCCGGTCATGATGGCCGCGAACGCGTGGCCGAGTTCGTGGGTCACGGTGGCCAGCAGGCCGAAGTAGCGCCAGGTGACCCGGGGAAGGGACAGTGCGATTGCCAGGAGCATCACGACGGCGAGCTCGGTGCCCGTGACGTGGGGGAGTGGAGACTGGCTGAAGCCGGCGACGATCCGGTCCCACCAGGTCCCGGCCGCGTTGTCCCCGAGGGGATTGGTCATGCTCTGCCCGCGGTGTGGCGGATGCAGTAGGGGGTCCAGGGCCTGGCCTCAAGGCGCGCCTCCGCGATCTCGTCCCCGCAGACCTGGCAAAGGCCGTAGGTGCCTGCTTCGATCCTGCCCAGCGCGGCATCAATCTGCGCCAGGCCGGCCGTGCTTTGCGCCAGCAGGGCAGAGGCCTGGGAGAGCTCAAAGGCGATCGTCGCGCCCTCCGGGTCGTGTTCGTCGTCCACGTTGGAGTCCTGCCGCGCGGCATTCACCGAGGTGATGTCCCGGCGCAGGGCGGGAAGAAGGGCAAGTTTGCGGCGGCGCTCCTCCTGGAGGAGCACCCGGAAGCGTTCGACGTCGACCATAAGGCTGCAAGGCTAGCGCGGAACGCGCCGACGCGCCGAAAGCGGACAGCGGCCCGGGGCGGAAAGCCCCGGCGGGGACGGGCCAAAAGGCCCGTCCGTTCCGGACCGGCCGGCCGTACAGTGGGAGCACCAGCAGGAGTGCGCCAACTGATGATGCGTTGCGCCAGCCCAGGGAGGCAGCCACATGGACGGGTCGGAGCCAGTGAGGGCGGAACCGCTGACGGGCGCCGCCAACAACGCCGCCGAAAATCCGGTTAAGGATCCCGCCGGGGAAGCCGTAGCGCTGGAAGCGGCCGGCAAGCATCATGCCGGCCTGCTCCAGCGGGTCGATGCCCTGCTGGCGACGCTGGACCGAGCCGTTAAGGCGGGCGACACCGTAGCGGAGCACGACGCCCATTCGGTGCTGGTGGAATGGTGCGAAACCGAACTTGTCCCGCACGCGCTCGCCGAGGAAGCCGCCCTCTACCCGGGTGCCCGGCAGCAGCCGGAGGGCAGACTGCTGGTGGAGGGACTGCTGGCGGACCATGAGGTGACCGTGAGGCTGGTCGAGGAGCTGCGGGGTGCCTCAGGCGTCGACGCTGCGTCCGTGGCCCGCGCCCTCCGGTATGTTTTCGCGGCGCATGTGGACAAGGAAAACCGTTTGCTCATGCCGCTCATTGTGTCGTCCCCCGGGCTTTCGCTGGTGCGGGCCGTCGAGGGCCTTGCCGAACTGGTTGGTGAAACCCACGTGCACGGGGCTGGCGCCGGGCGCGGGGGCACCGTCTAGAGTGGCCCCATGGCGGACGCTACGGACACTCACAACACCGACCTCGACTCCAGGCTCCTGCGGGAACTCGCCGCGGCACACCGGGTTGGGACCACCTACTGGGGCTGGGACGGCGTCGAACGCTCCGTGCCGGACAGCACCCTGCACGGCGTCCTGGCTGCGCTGGGCGTCCCGAGCCAAGGGGCCCCGGAGATGCAACGTGCGCTGCACGAGTCCCGGCTGGCACCGTGGCGGCGCGTCCTGCCCGCCGTCGTCGTGGTCCGGGAAGGGCAGGAGACCCACGTCAACGTCCATGTTCCGCACGGAAGCCATGTGCGTGTGGGGATTGTGGCCGAGGACGGCAGCCGGCATGAGGCTCCCCAGCGGGACAACTGGGACGACCCCGTCGACGTCGACGGCGTCCTGACCGGACGGGCGACGTTCGCCGTTCCGGACCACCTTCCCCTGGGCTGGCACACACTTATGGCGGACTCCGCCGGCACCGTGACCGAGTGCCCGCTGGTGGTCACCCCGCGTCGGCTGCGCACAACCGGGGCGCTCGCGGACCGACGAAACTGGGGGCTGACCGCACAGCTTTATTCCGTCCGGTCCTCCCGGTCCTGGGGGATCGGCGACTTCGCCGATCTGGCCGATCTGGCTACCCTGTCCGCGGCGGACGGCGCCGGCTTCGTGCTGGTGAACCCGTTGCATGCCGCCGAACCGCGCCCGCCGGTCGAGGATTCGCCCTACCTTCCCACCACCCGGCGTTTCTTCAACCCGCTCTACCTCCGGGTGGAGGAAATCCCCGAATGCGCGTACCTGGACCCGGCGGACCGGGCCGAGGTCCAGCGGCTGGCAGAACAGCAGCGCCCCGCCAACCTTTCCCCGGAGCTGCTGGACCGGAACGCCGCCTATGCCGCGAAACTGGCGGCTCTCGAGCGCATTTTCCGGGTCCGGCGCGCGCCGGCGCGGGAGCAGGCGTTCGAGGACTTTTGCGCCGGGGAAGGCCCGGGCCTTGCTGACTTCGCGCTCTGGTGCGCGCTGGCCGAGCAGCTGCCCCCGGAGGCGCCGGAATGGGCAGAGGAGGCTGCCTCCCCTGATACCCCGTACTGCGCCGGACAACGGACCTTCCTGGCCGGGCGGATCGAATTCCACCAATGGATGCAGTGGTGCTGCGACCAGCAGCTGGAATCGGCGCAGCGCTCCGCAAAGCAGTCGGGCATGGAAATCGGCGTCATCCACGATCTCGCGGTGGGCGTCAAGCCCGGCGGCGCCGATGCATGGACCCTTGCCGGCGTGCTCGCCCGGAACGTCACGGTCGGTGCGCCGCCGGACATGTTCAATCAGCAGGGCCAGGACTGGACCCAGCCGCCGTGGCATCCGGGCCGTCTCGCGGACTCCGGATATGCCGCCTACCGGGACATGCTCCGGACGGTTCTGCGCCATGCCGGCGGAATCCGGGTAGACCACATCCTTGGCCTGTTCCGCCTGTGGTGGATCCCGGCCGGAGCGGGGCCGGAGCAGGGCACCTACGTCTATTACGACCACGAAGCGCTGCTCGGGATCCTCGCCCTGGAGGCCCAGCGGGCCGGAGCGATCGTGATCGGCGAGGACCTGGGCGTGTTCGAGCCCTGGGTCCGGGACTACCTCGCCGAACGCGGAATCTTCGGTACGTCCATACTCTGGTTCGAGCACGACGCCGACGGGCCGATCCCGCCGGAACGGTACCGCCAGGCGTGCCTGACAAGCGTCAACACCCATGATCTGCCGCCGCCGAGCAGGAAGCCGTGCTGGACCTGGTCCGGGAGCGCGGCCTGCTGCCGAACGGACCCGACGGCGGCCGGCCGGACGTGCAGTCCACAGTGGATGCGCTGTACGCGTTCACCGCACTGGCGCCGTCGTCTCTGCTGGGCGTGGCCCTCGTGGACGCGGTCGGCGAATCCCGGACCCAAAACCAGCCCGGAACCAGTACCCAGTACCCCAACTGGCGCGTACCGCTGGCCGGCCCGGACGGGCCCGTCCTGCTGGACGGGCTGCCGGAGAACCCGCGGTTCCAGTCCCTCGTCAACACCGTCCGCACCGCACTGCGCCCGGGCTCCCGGAAATCTGCAGATTTAGGCCGCTGAACAGCCATTTTGTACTTTCGTGCCAGTACGATGGGCTCGTCCGATCAATCCGACATCCTGGGGGAATTCCTTGAGCTATCCGCAATATCCACAGCAGCAGCAACAACAGGCGTGGCAGGGCGGTGAGCCCCCACTGTGGGCCCCGTACTACGGCGCACCACTCCTGGCCGCAGTCAAACGCTTCTGGAAGAAATACACCGTGTTTTCCGGGCGTGCCAGCCGGAGTGAATACTGGTGGTGGACGCTCGTTGCGGTCATCATCAGCATCATCCTGCAGATCCTTGTCACCATGGCTGGCGCGGCCGGGGCAACCACGACGGCCTCCGGAACGGTTCCGGGTCCCGGCGCCCTTCCGGCGCTAATCGTCGTTGTGGTGTGGAGCTTGGCCACGATCGTCCCGTCGATTGCCCTGACCGTGCGCCGCCTCCACGACGCCAACTTCAGCGGCTGGCTCTTTCTCCTCGTCCTGGTGCCGTTCCTTGGCGCCCTCGCGCTGCTGATCATGGCGATCCTGCCGGCGAATCCGGCAGGCCAGCGGTTCGACAGCCCGGGCGGCCACTAACGGCGCCACGAATGCCGGGCAGGCGGCAGCCGCCACGGAGGAAGACCCCGCTGATACCGGCGGGGTCTTTTCATTGTCCGGTGAACGCCTTGGATGGACTGGTTGGGGGCCTTTTCCTGCATGATGGAGAAGAGATCGCGGGAGTCCAGCTCCGCGTCGCCGCCGCAGGACGCCGTAAGCCGGCCTGCTGGGGGCGTTTTCGTCCCACCTGAAACGAGGAACACCATGTCGCTCAAAGAGCGCCTGAAAGAAGACGTCGTCGCCCACATGAAGGCCGGCAACAAGACGGCCCTGACAACTGTCCGCAATGTCCTGGGCGAGATCAGCACCCGGGAGAAATCCGGCAAAATGCCGGTGGAGCTCGACGACGCCCAGGTGACCTCGCTCCTGCAGAAGGAGGCTGCCAAGCGGCGCGACACCGCCCGTATCTACACCGAAGCCGGCGAGGGCGACCGGGCCGCAGCCGAGCTGGCCGAAGCGGAGATCATCGAGGCCTATCTGCCCAAAGCGCTCACCCGCGAAGAGGTCGAAGAGATTATTGACGAGGCGATCACCGCCTTGAAGGCCGACGGGCAGGAACTCTCCATGCGTTCAATCGGCCTCGTTATGAAACCCGTCACGGCAAAGGTTGCCGGACGCTTCGACGGCAAGACCGTCAGCGAGATCGTACGCAGCCGCCTGGCCTAGCCTGCCCACGCAGTGACCGGCGCTGGTAGGGTCTGCGCATGGATGAAAATTTGGGGAAGTTCATCGATGATTTTGCGCAGCTGGTCCAGCTTGCCCAGTCCGGCCAGCACCGGGTGCGCTCGGGAAAACAGCTGCTGACAACGCTCACCGAACATTTGGCCGTACCGGCGGAATCGTTGTCCGTGGTGGTGGAGGAGATCCCGGCGCACCGCTTCGTTGACGCGGACATCCAAATGGCGGAGCTCGCGGGCGGGGACGGCGATTTCCGGCTGGTGGGCATCGGCGGCGGGGACCAGCGGCACCACCAGTCGTTGAGCGACATGCTGCAGCAGTCCCGGTTTTTCCCGCAGTTCCCGCTGTCCCAGCCCGACTACACCAACCTCGCCGTGGGTCCGGACGCGCAGCGCCAGGCTGTGGCCCTGGGGCTGTGGCTGTTCCGCTTTGAAGGCAGCCCGGTCGCGGTGCTCCAGCGGGATGCCAACCCCCGTTACGGCCGGCAGTCCGCTTCGCTCGAAGTCCTGGCCGGCGACACCCTGGATGCGGCCGGCTTCCTGCAGGACTTCCGACGGCGGATGCAGCACCGCAGCGTCCTGAAAGGCCAGGTCATTTCCCTGGTCATGGGGGAGTACGGACCCAGCGCCGCCGGGGTGACGTTCCATCCGCGGCCCGCCCTCGCCGCCTCCGATGTCATCCTGCCGGCCGGCCTGCTGCAGAAAGTCGCTGACCACGCCTTGGGGATCGCCCGGCACAGGGACTCGCTCAATCACTACGGACAACACCTCAAGCGGGGCATCCTGCTGTACGGGAAGCCTGGGACGGGCAAGACCCACACTGTGCGGTATTTGTTGAGCCAGAGCGACGGAGCCACCGCCCTTCTGCTGTCCGGCGGATCATTGGCCAGAATCGCCGAGGCCGCCGCGATGGCCCGGGCCTTGCAGCCCTCCATCGTGGTCCTGGAGGACTGCGACCTCATCGCCGAGGACCGCAGTTTTGGGCATGGCCCCCAGCCGCTGCTGTTCGAGGTGCTGGACGCCATGGACGGCCTGGACAGTGACGCCGACGTTGCGTTTGTTCTCACCACCAACCGCGTGGACATGTTGGAACGCGCCCTTGCACAGCGCCCCGGCCGCGTCGACCTGGCCGTGGATATCCCCCTCCCGGCCCGGGCGGAGCGCATCGGGCTCATCAACCTCTACTCCCGCGGGATTCCGTTCAGCGCCCAGGCGGTACAGGAGGCGGCGGACAGCACCGAAGGCACCACAGCCTCGTTCGCCCGTGAACTGGTCCGCCGCGCGGTGGTCTCCGCGGCGATGGACGGCGTCCCGGTGGCGGACAGTCATCTGGCCAAGGCCGTGGGGGAGTTGATGGCGGACTCCGAGGCCCTCACCAGGAGCCTGCTCGGCAGCGGCGCAGGGAGCGAAGGGGATGGTCCTGGCGGACCGTTCCCGGGCGGGTCGGCGTCGTTCTCCAGCGGGAACGAGCACTGATTGCCAGGCCAGGGCTGAGGCCCGCCACGGCAAGCCCCTGGCATAGGCCGTGCCTCCGGGTTCATCGGATGGAATCCGGAACTAATGTGGGCGTCGTCACTCAGTTCGAGGTCGGGAGCTACGTTAATTGTTTGGGAAACCGGGATAGCCCGCAGCGCTCAGTTCGACCTGCCGGTGGGATGCCGCCGGAAAAGCATGGTTTCGGACGAATCGTCGTTACCACCGCGGTCGTGACCGCGGCCGCCGAACGGCGATGACCATTGTGAAGGATTGGATAGCCTGGGGCACGAGTTGGAACTTACACTCTTTAACGCGGCTGTGTGGTTCGTATTCGCATTAGTCTTCTGGCACCTGGACGCACTCCGTCAACGCAGGACGGCGTCCAAGCTAGAGGGCCAGGGCGGGAATCTGGTCTACGTCCGCTACCCGGATTCACTTCCCGGCTCGCTCAGCGGGT
>JBKKDK010000040.1:0-7309 GCA_046708245.1 Arthrobacter sp. | reverse complement strand
GGGCGGCGTCGAGCGGGACCAGCAGGCCGCGGGCCAGGAGCCAGTCCACCGGCCCGACGTCGGAGCTTTCGTTGACCACGGAGGCGCGGCGCTGCGCCTGGGGCACGGCGCCCATGGCCCAGTTCCCGAACCGGGCGAGCAGCGCCGTCGTGCGTTCCGGCGCGTCGGCGAGGATCTGCCGGAGGTTTTCGGGCCCCGCGGTCCAGTGCTGCAGCGACAATGCTGCCTCCATCGGCGTGGCGGCCGGGGAGATGGCGGCCCCGCTGCGGTGCAGCTCGCCGACGAGCTGGACCACGCGCTGCGCAAACGCCGGCTGCAGCCGCACGAGCTCGGTGTAGCTGCGTCCCAGCCCGGCGGGATAGATGCCGATGACGTCCTTCAAGCTGCCCACCGGGAGGTAGTGCCGGTGGCGGGCGGCGGCCGCCGGCGGGGCGCCGTGCGGGGGCTCGGCCCGTTGCACCAGCGCCAGCTCCTGCAACGAATGCAGCACCCGCTCAATCGAGGCCAGGGACGAGCCGTTGATCAGCTTCTTGAGCATCGCGGACGAGGCGCTGTGCCCGGTGTCGGTGTTCGTGCAGAGGTGGAGCGTCTCCAGGACCTGCATTTCCGGGCGGTTGAGCCGCTCCAGGGCGCGCTGCACGCTGACCCGGCCGCTGGCCCGTGCCGCGAGGGCGGCGAAGTCCGGAACGCCGGGGGAGATAAGGTCCGGCCGCGCGGAGAACAGGGACCGCAGCGAGTCGTCGCTGCGGGCCTCCAGTTCCTTGCTGAGCGCGCGAATAAGGGACATCAGTCCAACGTTACCTTTCGCCCGGCTCTCGCGTCCGGCGCCGGGCCGCGATTCCGTCGGCCACCAGGAGCAGCATGAGCAGGAAAGCAAGGGGCAGCCCGTAGAGGGCTGTTGACGTAACCCAGGCCGGGGCCACGAGGCCGCCGAACGCCATGGCCATCACTGCGCCCACGGCAACCAGGGACAGGACGGCGGCCGCTGCCGCAACGATCAGCAGGGGCCTCCGGAAGCGCAATGGTGTCATGGGGGCAACGCTAACAGTCCGGCTTCGCCCGCGCCTCACACCGTCATTGTGCGCCGGGCAGGATAACCTTGAGGAAACAGACCAACACGGTCCGGGCAGCCATACCCTGAACCCGCATATCAATGCGGATGCGGTGGCTGTCGGCCGTGTCACCAGCAGAAACGAAGAAGGTTGATTACGTGCCTACCGGCAAGGTCAAGTGGTATGACAAGGAAAAGGGCTTCGGATTCCTCGCGGCCGAGGACGGCCAGGAAGTCTTCCTGCCCAAGTCCGCACTGCCCGAGGGCATCACGGAACTGAAGGCCGGGACCCGCGTGGAGTTCGGCGTGGCCGACGGGCGCAAGGGCGCCCAGGCGCTGGGCCTGCGTGTGCTGGACAAGACCCCTTCCATTGCCAAGGCCAAGCGCCCCAGCGCCAAGGACCTCGCGCCGCTGGTGCAGGACCTGGTCTCCGTGCTGGACAACCTCTCCGGCACACTCTCCGCGGGCAAGTACCCGGAAGGCAACAAGGCCAAAGCGATCGCCGTCGCCCTCCGTAAGGTTGCCGACGAGCTGGACGCGTAGGGCTCCCGATGTCACGGGAACCTGAGGAAAACGGGCCGGCCGCAGACAGCGGAATCGCCGCGAACACCGCCGGGGCCAAGGCCGCGGCGCCGAAGCCGCGCGCCGGTGTCCCGGTGTGGCGCACCGGCAAGCCCGACGCCGTCCTGGCCGCCGCCGTCGACGCCGCACGCACCGCGGTGGAAGGCATCGCCCCTGCCGAGCAGATCGGGCGGCACCTTGGCGCCCGCAGCGAGGGCGACCGCCTGGTCACCCACCTCTTCGAGTCCAAGCTGGCCGGCTACGGCGGCTGGCAGTGGTTCGCCGTACTGACGCGCAACTCCCGCTCCAAGGTGGTCACGGTCGACGAGCTCGGGCTGCTGCCCTCCGAGGACTCGATCCTGGCCCCGGAATGGGTGCCGTGGGCGGAACGGGTCCGGCCAGGGGACGCCCAGGATGAGGAAACCCCCGAGCCGGCGGCCGCGGCCGTGGAGCCGGCGGCCGGCGTAGCGGACAATGACACCGACGGCGAGCCCCTCGACGAGTCTGACGACGAATCCGACGCTGAGCCCGACGACGAGCAGCCCGCCCGCGAGGCTGACTAGCGGTTGGACCACGTCGGGATGATGCGCGGGGTTGGCGGGGGATGACATCCACCTTCAAGTCCCTGCACATCCTGAACTACCGGACCTGGTTCATCGGGGCGCTCATCTCCAATATCGGGACCTGGATGCAGCGCACCGCCCAGGACTGGCTGGTCTTTGACCACCTCACCGGGCAGGACGCCGGAGCCATGGGCGTCACGATGGCGCTGCAGCTGGGACCCCAGCTTTTCCTCGCGCCCGTGGCCGGGCTGGTGGCCGACCGCTTCAACCGCAAGCACCTCCTCGTTCTGACGCAGTCCGCCATGGCGCTGCTGAGCACGGCCCTTGGCATTCTGGTGGTTTCCGGGGCTGCGCAGCTCTGGCACGTGTACGGCTTCGCCCTGCTGCTCGGCGTGGTGTCCGCGGTTGATGCCCCCGTGCGGCAGACCTTCGTGTCCGAGCTGGTCCGGGACGACTACCTGCCCAACGCCGTGGCGCTCAACAGCGCTTCCTTCAACGTGGCCCGGATGATCGGACCCGCCGCGGCCGGCCTCCTCACCGTCGCCGTCGGCCCGGGCTGGGTCTTCCTGATCAACACGGTCACCTTCCTTGCCCTGCTGCTGAGCCTGTGGAAGATTCCCGCCGCCTCACTCCGCCTGCTTCCCCGGGCGCCGGCCGGCAAAGGCCGCATCCGTGCGGGCCTGCGGTACGTGCGCTTCCGGCCCGACATCGTGGTGGTGCTGGTCGCGGTGTTCATCGTCGGGACGCTGGGCCTGAACTTCGTCCTGTTCATCGCCGCGATGGTCGGCACCGAATTCGGTCTGGATGCCGGGGCCTTCGGCCTGATGAATTCCATCATGGCCATCGGTTCGGTCGCCGGTGCCCTGCTCTCGGCCGGGCGCAGCAGACCCAGGCTGCGGATCATCTTCGGGGCGGCTGGCGCCTTTGGTGTCACCTCGGGCATAGCCGCGCTGGCCCCCGACTATTTCTGGTTCGGGGTGGCGCTGGTGCCGGTGGGCCTCTTCGCGATCACCATGATGACCAGCGCCAACGGCTACGTCCAGACAACCACCGACCCCGTGATGCGCGGCCGGGTGATGGCCCTGTACATGGCGATCTTTATGGGCGGAACGCCCATCGGCGCCCCGTTCGTCGGCTGGGTGGCCAACGTGGCCGGTCCCCGCTGGTCGATGGGCGTTGCGGCGGCCGCGGGGCTCCTCGCCGCGGTCATCGGCCTGCTCTGGATCATCCGGGCCCGGAAGCTGAGGATCCGTTTCGACCTCCGGGCACGGGGCCTGCACTATTTCTGGCTGGAAGCCGGCCGCGCCGCAGGCGATGCCGGCAACGCGAACGGCGCCGGCCGGGCACCAGGCCCGGACGACGCCGTCGACCGCTGATCCCCGGGCGATCGGCCGGGGGGCGGAGTTACTTCTTGAGTTCGGCCACGACGAAGTCGATGCATTCGAGCAGCGCCGAGACATCGTCCGGCTCGATCGCCACAAACGTGGCGATCCGCAGCTGGTTGCGTCCGAGCTTGCGGTATGGCTCCGTGTCCACAATGCCGTTGGCGCGCAGCACCTTGGCGATGGCCGCCGCGTCGATGGCGTCGTCGAAGTCGATCGTCGCGATCACGTTGGAACGGTCCTCGGCCCGGGCCACAAACGGCGTGGCGTAGTCGGAGGCTTCGGCCCAGCGGTAGATCCGGCCCGCGGAATCCGCCGTCCGGCCGGCGGCGAAGTCCAGGCCTCCGTTGGCGTTCAGCCACTGCACCTGGGCATCCAGGGTCACCAGGGTGGCCAGCGCAGGCGTGTTGTAGGTCTGGTTGAGCCGGGAGTTGTCGATGGCCGTCTGCAGGTCCAGGAAGTCCGGGATCCAGCGGTCGCTGGCCTTGATGCGGGCCGCGCGTTCCAGGGCGGCAGGGGAGAACAGGCCCAGCCACAGGCCGCCGTCGGACGCGAAGTTTTTCTGCGGGGCGAAATAGTACACGTCAGCCTCCGCCACGTCGACGTCGAGCCCGCCGGCCGCGGAGGTGGCGTCGACCAGCACGAGCGAACCGTCGTCGGCGCCGGCCACGCGCCGGACCGGGGCCGCAACGCCGGTGGAGGTCTCGTTCTGCGGCCAGGCGTAGACATCGACGCCGACCTCGGCGCGGGGTGCCGGGCGGGTGCCGGGCTCGGACTTTATGATGGACGAGTCGGCCAGGAACGGGGCCTTGTTGGTGGCCGAGGCGAACTTCGAGCCAAACTCGCCAAACGAGAGGTGCTGGGCCTTGTTCTGCACCAGGCCGAAGCTGGCAATGTCCCAGAACGCGGTGGAACCGCCGACGCCCAGGATGACCTCGTAGCCGTCGGGGGCGCGGAAGAAGTCGCTGAGTCCGCTCCGCACCGAGCGCACGAGGTTCTTTACCGGGGCCTGGCGGTGGGATGTTCCGAGGAGGGCCGCCGAGGCGGCGAGGGCATCCAGCTGTTCCGGACGGACTTTGGACGGCCCGGCGCCGAAACGGCCGTCCTTGGGCAGCAGGTTTGCGGGGATCGTGATGCTGGTGTCGCTCACAGTGGCTCCAATTTTTTACCTGGTACAAAGCGTGGCTTGGGAGGTGTCCCGGCAGGGGTGGCTGCAACGGAGACTCCCCTTCATTCTGCCTGACTGCCGCATGAGGGCGGGAAAAGAGTCCGTCACAGTCCGGTCATTGAGACAGCCGGGCCTGCCCCGCGGACAGGCCGGGATTTTATCCGGAGTAATTCAAAATAGGCTAGGCTGTCTTGCGAACGTACGGCGGATCCCGCCCGGCACGCCGCACCGCCAGGCAGGCGGTAGCGTGGGCGCGGTACGGTGGGAATGATGCAAGGACGGCGCTCGAGGAGCTGAGCTAAATGACGGATCTGATCGATACAACCGAGATGTATTTGCGGACCATCCTGGAACTTGAAGAAGAAAACATCGTCGCTCTCCGCGCCCGCATCGCCGAACGACTGCGCCACTCCGGCCCTACCGTCTCCCAGACAGTAGGGCGCATGGAACGCGACGGGCTGGTGGTTGTTTCCGGTGACAGGCACCTTGAACTGACTGAAACGGGCCGGAAACGCGCCGTGGAGGTCATGCGCAAGCATCGGCTGGCCGAACGGCTGCTGGCCGACGTCATCGGCCTCGACTGGGCCTACGTCCACGAGGAAGCCTGCCGCTGGGAGCACGTGATGAGTGAGCGCGTGGAGCGGCGGATCTTCGAGATGCTCAACCACCCCACGGTCTCCCCGTACGGAAACCCGATCCCGGGGCTCGCCGAACTGGGCGGCCTGCCGTCCCAGCCCTATTCCGCCGGCGTCGTGAACCTGCTGGAGGCGATGGCCGGTTACGGGGCCGGGTCCCGGATTACGGTGAACCGGCTGGCCGAGCCCATCCAGGTGGAACCGGAACTGCTTGTCCAGCTCGACGAGGGCGGCATCCGCCCCGGCGCCGTTGTGTCCCTGGAGCGCGTCGGCGAGTACATTTCCGTCCGCGTTCCGGACATCGAAGGCGCGCTGGAGCTGCCTCCCGAGGTTGCCGCGCACGTCTTTGTTACCGTCGGTTAACCGGCCCGAACCGGCACCCCGTGAGGCGGCCCACAAGTTGTGCACATGTCAGATCACGGGATTATTACTGGACGGCTTAATCGCCTATAGTTAATCAGCAGTACCGATACCAAAGCGTTATCTGATCCGAAGCCGAGCTCTGCCAGCGGATCAGTCGCAGAGTCACCTTCTGGCAGGGGCGGGGGAACCACTTCCGGCTGTTTCCGAACAGCCTTGGGGTGAAGTCCGTCAGCGGCAAGCACGCTCCACGGAGGAACTCTTTTGGGATTCCTCTGTGCCTGAATGCTTGTTCACGGCGGACCGGGTCTTTGAACTCTCTGACCCGAATCCGACAGCTAACTTCGCAGGCTATCCAGAGAGGAACCGTTCTTGACCACCCAGACCACCAGGGGCCGCCGTCGTGCGACCGGCCCCGCTCCGGAGCCGCGCCCGGCCCTGGCCTTCACTGCTGAGCGGCCGCGTGACGCGCACCGCGATGAACGCCGTGGCCGCCGGAGCCCGTTCCGCCAGGTGACGGACTTTGCCGCCGCCAGTGGCGTGGGGCAGAAGGCCGGCATCGCCCTGGCCGCCACGGGCCTGGTCCTGACGGTGACTGTGCCCGCCACCAGCCCCGTTCTGGCAACGGATGCCGGCTCGGCCGGCGCGGTTTCCGCCTCCGCGCAGCCGAACGTCACCGCCGAAGCCGCCGCCAAGATCGACTTCGGCCGGACCGCCGTGACCACCAAGGGCGATCCGGACGGCAAGCTCAAGCAGTTGCTGAGCGCCCAGTCCGCTGGCAGCATCACGCGCGCCGCCTCCTCCGGCAGCCTCGGCGCTCCGCTGGACAAGCTGGTTTCAGCTTCCCCCTTCGGCTACCGGGTCAGCCCGATTACGGGCGGTTCGGGCGAGTTCCACCGCGGCCAGGACTACGCCGCACAGTGCGGAACGGCAGTACATGCGGCCGCCAGCGGCACCGTCACCTTCACCGGATGGCACCCCTTCGGCGGCGGCAACCGCGTTGTGGTGGACCACGGCAACGGCCTGGAGACCACCTACAACCACCTGTCCTCCTCAAGCGTCAAGGTCGGCCAGCAGGTATCCCGCGGCGACGTCGTGGCCATGAGCGGAACCACCGGCGCCTCCACCGGCTGCCACCTGCACTTCGAAGTCATGGTCAACGGCGACGTCGTGGACCCCACGGGCTGGCTCTAAATAGCTGATCGACGACTCTCGCATTCATGTGACACGCCGTGATCTGAATGTGACATTGAGCCCCAATTGCTGTACCGTATGAGTACGCCAACTTCTCCGGAGTTGGCGCTCTTGAGTGGATTGCCTAGCTCTGCCACCGCTCAAGGTCCGTTCGCATCACATCGTCTGGCAGGGGCGGGGGAACCAATTTTGGCCTTCGAAAGAAGGCCTTGGGGTTAAGTCGCAAAGCTTCCCAGGAAGCAGCGCGGCCGGGTGACTCCCATCCGAATCCGACAGCTCACCTCGCAGGCATTGGGAGAGGCTACTTTCGTGTCTTCACGCACAATGCTGCGCTTCACGGCGCTCGCGCGGCTCTTTCGAGCCCGCTGAAATCCACCACCCGTGCTGCCCTTGCC
>JBKKDK010000039.1:0-9109 GCA_046708245.1 Arthrobacter sp. | reverse complement strand
GCCCTCGCCGGGGCGCGCCTGGGCAAAGTCCTCTCCATCGCCCAGCAGCCGGGCTACCCGGCACCCATCCCGGTCGCCAGGATGCAGCGCGCCGTCGCCACGGATTCGCTCACAGTGGAGGCCGGCGAGTCCAGCGTGAGCGCCACAGTGGACGTCGTCTGGGAGCTGCTCGACTACGTCCGCGGCCCGTTGACGCGGTAGGCGTTGCCGAATCACCGGCGGGAATGCTTGACTTCCATTCGAACATAGATTCGAATAGAGCCATGAGATGGGACGCGCAGGCACTCACCCCGGCCGGAACCGGCACCGAAGTCAGCGGATCCCCGGCCGCCCCCGCCACCGATGCTCTCCTCCCGCTCTTGGGCCTGGTGCGTTCCGTGTCCACGCCCGAGTTTGCCGGGGTCACCTTCCATGAGGTCACCGCCAAATCGGTGCTCAACAAGGTGGTCGCCGGTTCCCGGATGCCGTTCGAGTGGACCATCAACCCGTACCGCGGGTGCAGCCACGCCTGCGTCTACTGTTTTGCCCGCAAGAGCCACACCTATCTGGACTTCGACGCCGGACTGGATTTTGACAGCCAGGTGGTGGTCAAGATCAACGCCGCCGAGGTCCTGCGCAAGGAACTGGCCAAGCCCTCGTGGGGGCGGCAGCACGTCGCCCTGGGCACCAACACGGATCCGTACCAGCGGGCCGAGGGCCGCTACCAGCTGATGCCCGGCATCATCGGTGCCCTCGCCGATTCCGGCACTCCGCTGTCCATCCTGACCAAGGGCACCCTCCTGGCCCGGGACATTCCGCTGCTGAAGCACGCGGCGGCCCAGGTTCCCGTGGGGGTCGGCATTTCACTGGCGATGACCGATGAGCGGCTCTCCGAAGCCATCGAACCGGGCACCCCGGGCCCCCGGGCCAGGCTGAAGCTGGTCTCCCGGCTGCGGGACGCGGGACTTCCCTGCGGGGTCATGGCCATGCCCATCCTGCCGTGGCTCTCGGACAGCGACGACGCCCTGGATTCGCTCTTCGGCGCCCTCGCCGCGGCCGGCGCCACCGGCGTCACGGCCGGCGCCCTCTACCTCAAGCCCGGAACGCGCGAATGGTTCATGCAGTGGATTGCCCGGGAGCACCCCCAGCTCGCCGGCAAGTACCGGCGCCTCTACGGCAGCGGATCCTACGCCTCGAAGGAATACCGGGCCTGGCTCGCCGGACGCATCCGGTACTTCAAGGCACTGCATGGCTTCGCCGGCTCGCATGGTTTCAGCCACCGCGACCTCGACGGCGACCCCCGTGACGAGGAAGCGCAATACCCGGCCGGCAGCATCCCTGACACGGCCGGGCACGCCGCCCGGAGCGGCAGCCCGGCCGTCGATGCCGCCCAGCCGACCCTGTTCTAAGCGCCCGGCGGCGGCGCGGCTAGAGGGCCTTGACCGCGCCGAGGACCCTGGTGAGCGAATCCTTCGCATCACCAAAGAGCAGGGTGGTCTTCGGATCGTGCAGGAGCTCGTTCTCGATGCCGGCAAAGCCCGGGCGCATCGAGCGCTTGAGGAACACCACCTGGCCGGCGAGGGCCACCTCAAGGATCGGCATCCCGTAGATGGGGGCCCCGGGTGTTGACTTGGCCGCCGGGTTGACCACGTCGTTGGCACCCACCACCAGAACGATGTCGGTGTTCGGGAACTCGGGGTTGACCTCCTCCAGTTCCCGGAGCGCCTCGTAGGGCACGTTGGCCTCGGCGAGGAGCACGTTCATGTGGCCCGGCATCCGTCCGGCCACCGGGTGGATGGCGAACACCACCTCGATGCCGCGGGCCTCCAGCGCGGTGGCAAGCTCCGCGACGGTGTGCTGGCCCTGGGCCACGGCGAGTCCGTACCCGGGGACGATCACCACGCGCTGGGCGTAGCCGAGCTGGACGGCAACGTCCTCCGGTGAGGACGAGCGCACCGGCCGGTCGCTCTGGACGGTCGACCCCGCCGTCGAGCCGCCGCGGAACGCACCGAACATAATGCCTGCGACGCCGCGGCCCATGGCGGCGGCCATGACCTTGGTCAGGATGGTGCCGCTGGCCCCCACGAGCGTGCCGGCGACCAGCAGCAGCACGTTGCCCAGCACAATCCCGGAGGCCGCCACGGCAAGTCCCGTGAAGGCGTTGAGCAGCGAGATCACGATCGGGACATCCGCGCCGCCGACAGGCAGCACCAGGAGCAGCCCCGCCGCGAGCCCGAGCACCAGCACCACCACCGCCCAGCCGGCCGAACCGGTGAGGATGACCAGGACGCCGGACGTGACGGCGCCGGCCAGGGCCAGTGCCATCACCACGGGCATCCCCGGGAAGAGCAGCGGGCGGGTGCCGATCAGCTCCTGCAGCTTGCCGACCGTCACGGCGGAGCCGGCAAAGGACACCGCGCCGACCAGCATGGTGAACACCACGGCCAGGCGCACCCAGGGGTCCGCGCTGTGGCCAAGTTCCAGCACTGCCACGAGGGCGGCCGCCCCGCCCCCGACCCCGTTGAACAAGGCGACCAGCTGCGGCATCTGGGTCATGTGCACGCGCCGGGCCACCGGAACCGCCACGGCGGAGCCGGCGGCGATCGCGGCGAGGATCAGCGGGACGTTCTCCAACCGGACCGACAGGAACACCGTGACCACGGCCAGAAGGGCGCCGGCGGCGCCAACCGCGTTGCCCCGGCGGGCGGTCCGGGGCGAGCTCAGGCCCTTGAGCGCGAGGATGAAGCAGACGGCGGACACCAGGTACAGCACGGCGGTCCACTCCGGGGCCAGGACGCTCATGCCCCGTCCTCCCCTGCCGTGCCCTTAGCCCGTGGCCTGGCGGGCTTCCGGCCGCCAAACATCTCCAGCATCCGGTCGGTGACGACGAAGCCGCCCACCAGGTTTGCGGTCGCCAGGATCACGGCGATCAGGGCAATGGTGAGCAGTCCCGGATCGGCGGCCTGGCCCGCGACGAGAATCGCGCCGACCAGGATGATGCCGTGGATGGCGTTGGCACCGGACATCAGCGGCGTATGCAGCTTGCTGGTCACCTTGGAGACGACTTCGAAGCCGACGAAGACCGAGAGCACCACAACAGTCAGAAGCGTGGTCGTGTCCATCATTTCAGCGCCTCCATGGCGTCGGAGGTGGCGGCGTGCCGGACCGAGCCGCCGTGGGTCAGGCATGCGCCCGCAACCACCTCGTCGTCGAAGTCCGGGATGACCTTGCCGTCCGCCGTCATCAGGGCCAGCAGGTTGGCGACGTTTTTAGCGAACAGCCGGGACGCATCCGAGGGCATCGCCGATGCCGCGTCCCGCAGGCCCACGAGGGTCACGGAACCCCCGGGAACGGGAACCTGCACGTCGCCGCCGGCGATGACGCCTTCGACGTTGCCGCCGGACTCGGCCGCGAGGTCGACGACGACGGAACCGGCCCGCATGCCGGCCACCATGGCGAGGGTCACCAGCAAGGGGGCCGCCCGGCCGGGGATGGCAGCGGTGGTGATCAGGACGTCCGCCGCCGCGACGTGCGGGGCAAGCAGACTGCGCTGCCGGCCGGCCCGGTCCTCGCCCAGCTCGCGGGCGTAGCCCCCGCTGCCCTCCGTGGCGGTTCCGGCGTTCTGGCTGTCCAGGTCCAGGTGGATGAAGGTGCCGCCCATCGAGGCGACCTCGTCGGCCGATGCCGCCCGGATGTCGTTGGCGGACACCCGGGCGCCCAGTCGTTTGGCGGTGCCGATGGCCTGCAGTCCGGCGACGCCGGCCCCGAGGACCAGCACCCGGGCGGGCGGGATGGTCCCCGCGGCCGTCATGTACAGCGGGAAGAACCGGGGGTAGCGCAGCGCCGCCTCCAGCACCGCCCGGTAGCCGGAGACGAGGGACTGCGAGCTGAGGGCGTCCATCGACTGTGCCCGGGAGATCCGCGGAACCAGTTCCAGGGCGAAAGACGTGACCCCGGCGCCGGCGAGGGCCCGGACCGTGGGCAGTTCGGAGGCGGGTGAGCCGAACCCGACCGTGATGGTGCCCGGCCGCAGCCCGGCCGCCGTCTCCGGGCTGAGCGGCCGCACGTGCAGCAGCACCTCGAGTGTCTCCGGCGCGAGGTGCGGAACTACGGTGGCACCTGCCTGGGCGAACGCGGCGTCCGGGTAACCGGCTTCGTTCCCCGCACCGCTTTCAACGGCGACGTCAAGGCCAAGAGCCGTAAGTTGCTGCACCGTCTCAGGTGTTGCCGCGACGCGGCGTTCCCCTGCCCGTTGCTCCCGCCTGACACCGACCTGCACGGACGACTCCTCTCGATTCGCTTCAGAGTAGTCACATGTTTCGCGCTTTGGCGAGAGGCAGGCCCGGGATCAGCGCGCGGGCAGGGCGGCGCGGACCGGATCCTGCAGCGCGTCAAGGAGCGCCTCGACGATGGGAAGGTCCGCCGGGATCCAGGGCAGGCCCAGAACTTCTTCGCGGTTCCGCAGGTCGATCCAGCGGAGCTCGTCGTGGTCCTGCAGGGGCCGGGGCTCGCCGCCGCGCAGCTCCGCAAACCAGACCCGCATGGCGGCGCGCTCGTTCAGCGGCCATCCGGCGGCGGATCCGGCGGGGAGTTCGGCGCCCAGCTGCACAGTGACACCAAGTTCTTCGAGCAGTTCGCGGTGCAGCGCCTCCTCGGCGGTTTCTCCGGCCTCCACCTTGCCGCCGGGGAACTCCCACATGCCGGCAAACTGCGGGGGCGCGGTCCGCCGTGCCACGAGCAGCCGGCCCGGCTCTGCCAACGAATCCAATACCGCGCCGCCTACGACGTCAATGAGTCCAGTCACGGCACCAAGTCTAGGGCGGAGGCCGCTTGGGGGAGAATGGAAGCAGCTGCCCTCCCGGTCCCCGGAATATCGGGCGCGCCCCCGAAGTTACATAAATCAGATTTAAGATGCCGCATTCTCCTGGCCACCGGCCTGGGACTTTCTCGAAAAGCAGACGAATGACAACCACCCAACAAGCCCCAGCGACGCCTAAGACCGGCACCCGCCACCTTGCCCTGGCCATCATTTCCCTGGCCATGGGCGGGTTCGGCATCGGCACCACGGAATTCACCATGATGGGCCTGCTCAAGGAAGTGGAACAGGGCCTCAACATCAGCACCCCGGAGGCCGGCCACCTGATCTCCGCCTATGCCCTGGGTGTGGTGATCGGCGCCCCGCTGCTGGCCGCCGTCGGCGCCAAGATGCCGCGCAAATACCTGGCCCTGGGGCTCATGCTGTTTTTCAGCATCGCCAACCTCACATCCTTCATCGCCCCCGACTACGGCACCATGATGGTCTCCCGCTTCGCGGCCGGGCTGCCGCATGGCGCCTTCTTTGGCGTGGCGGCGGTCATTGCGGCCTCGCTGGTTGCCCCGACCAAGCGCGGCTGGGCCATCTCCATGGTCATGGCCGGGCTGACTATTTCCAACGTGATCGGCGTCCCGTTCGCCACCTGGCTCGGCCAGGCCTTCGGCTGGCGGCTGATGTTCCTCCTGGTCGGCCTGATCGGCATCATAACCCTGATCATGCTGGGGAAGTTCCTGCCCTTCCAGAAGCCGCACGCGGACGCCAGCATCCGCCGCGAACTCCGGGCGCTCAAGCGGCTGCAGGTCTGGCTGGCCATCCTGATCGGCATCGTCGGTTTCGGCGGCTTCTTCGCCACGTACACCTACATCGCGCACACCATGACCTCGGTCGCCGGGATCCCGGCCGCCTGGCTTCCCCTCGTCGTCGCCCTGTACGGCCTCGGCATGGTCGCCGGCAACATCGTCGGCGGCCGGATCGCGGACAAGTCCGTGATGGGCACCATCTATTGGGTCCTGCCCGGCATTGCTGTGGCGCTCGTGGTCTACGCCGTGGCCGTGCACTGGCCCTGGTCGGCGTTCGTTATGGTCTTTGTGGTGGGCGGCGCAGGGTCGTTGCTGGTCCCGGCCCTGCAGACCCGGCTGCTCGATGCCTCCCCCGACGCGCCCTCGCTGGCGTCCTCGCTCAACCATGCGGCCCTCAACGTCGCCAATGCCCTGGGCGCCTTCCTGGGCGGGCTCGTCATCGCCTGGGGCTGGGGCTACGTCGCCCCGGCACTCGTCGGCGCCGGCCTGGCGGTCCTGGGCCTCGGCGTCGCGGCGCTCAGCGGGCTCGTGGAACGCAGAAGGCCGCTGGCGCCGTAGCCGCAATGGCTGCGGGCCAGCGGCCCTGGTGTCAGCGCACCGCTCAGGGCGCGCTCACGCGCTGCACATCCGGCTCAAGGTAGATGACCCGTGCGATCGGCACGGCCTCCCGGACCCTGGCCTCGGCGTCGTCGATCACCTTGGCGATTTCCTGGCCCGTGTCCGCGTGGCCGATGCTGATCTTGGCAGCCACCAGCAGTTCCTCGGGGCCCAGGTGCAGGGTCTTCAGGTGGATGATGCCGGTACCGTCGGCCCCGATCGCGGCATGGATCTTCGCCACGTCGTCCCTGGTGGCTGATTCGCCCAGCAGCAGGGACTTGGTCTCGATAGCCAGCACCGCCGCGATGGCCACGAGCAGCAGGCCGATCATTGCGGTGCCCAGGGCGTCGAAGATGCCGTTGCCGGTGATGAGCGTCAGGCTCACGCCGAAGAGCGCGAACACCAGGCCCAGGAGGGCGCCGAAGTCCTCCAGCAGGATGACGGGAAGCTCCGGCTGCTTGGCGCTGCGGATGAACTTGACCCAGGTCTGCTTGCCGCGGACGTGGTTGGATTCGATGATCGCGGTCCGGAATGAAAACGACTCGGCAACGATTGCGCCGATGAGCACCGCGAGCGGCACCCACCAGAAGTCACCCTCGATGGCATGCGGGTGCTGGAGTTTTTCCCACGCCTCATACAGCGCAAAGAGTCCGCCGACGCTGAAGAGCACGATCGAGACGATAAATGCGTAAATGTAGCGCTCGCGCCC
This sequence comes from Arthrobacter sp., assembly GCA_046708245.1. GTDB lineage: Bacteria > Actinomycetota > Actinomycetes > Actinomycetales > Micrococcaceae > Arthrobacter. The sequence continues at coordinate 2,211 of JBKKDK010000039.1, read as the reverse complement.
GTAGCCGAAGGGATGTTCCGGGCTGGCCGCCTTCTGCGCGCGCTTGCCGCCCACCAGCAGCAGGATCTGGTTGCCGGAGTCCGCGAGCGAGTGGATCGCCTCCGCGAGCATCGAGGAGGACAGCGTCAGGAAATAGGCGACGAACTTCAGGACGGCGATGGTCAGGTTGGCGGCCAGCGCCGCCACTATCGCCTTGGTACCGCCACTTGCAGCCACGTGAGCTTCTCCTTCGGGTTCTGCTGAATTGTTCGCGGCCGCCGGAAACTGCCGGGCCCGCAAGGAATACCGTACCCGCTGGAGCGGGGCCGGCGCACCGCGCAACCGGCGCGGGCAGGCGGATTCCCGGCAGTATCACGCCAGATAACGATTGAATATGATCCTGCTGACATTTATTGCCGCAGGTGTTAGCTTGAAGCCATATTCGGGATTCACAATTTGGATGCCGACGAATATGTAGGAGGAGACATGGGCTTTCTAGGCTGGATCATTCTCGGACTCATAGTAGGTGCAATCGTTAAGGCAATTATGCCCGGCAAAGTCGGCGGCGGCTGGGTCACCAGCCTCGTGCTCGGCGTTGTCGGCGCCATCGTTGGCGGCTGGATCGGCGACCTCTTGTTTGGCGGCGGCAGGATGGAATTCTGGAATCTCGGTTCCTGGCTCCTGGCTATTGTCGGCGGCCTGGTCGTTGCCGGTATCTACGGCGCCGTCACAGGACGCAACAAGACCAGCTGATCGCGCCGGGCCACCTGGCGCGGCCCTGGCTTGATTCTCGAAAAATTGCACAGCAACGACGGCGGGAGCCCACCATCCGGTGGACCCCCGCTTTTGTTTTCCCGCTGTTACCGGCGCTGCTGCCTGCCGTTCAGCTGCCTGCTGCGCCGTCCTGCTGGGCGCGGGCGCTGGCGTAGAGGCAGACGGTCGCCGCAGTACCGAGGTTGAGGCTTTCGGCATCGCCGTACACAGGGACGGCGACGCGGTGGTCCGCCAGGGCCAGTTCCTGCTCGGACAGGCCCTGTGCCTCGTTGCCGAACAGCCAGGCCGTGGGCTGCTCCAGCGCGTAGCCGGAAGCGGCGGCAGGGGCGCCCAGGCGGCGGGCGGCGTTCTCGTCCTGGAGCCGGTCCAGGTTCAGCTGGCCCTGGCCGTCCGCGGCGAGGACTCCAATGCCGCGTTCCTTGCAGCGGGCCACCAGCTCCTCGATCTCAACGCCGAGCACCACGGGCAGGTGGAAGAGGGACCCCGCCGTCGACCGGACGGCCTTGGCGTTGTAGATGTCCACACTCGAGGCGGTCAGCACCACTGCGTCGGCGCCGGCCGCGTCCGCCGCCCGCAGCACTGTGCCGGCGTTTCCGGGGTCCCGGACCTGGCACAGCACGGCAATCAGCCGGGGGCCGGCGTCGAGAACCTGCTCGAGGCTTACGTCCAGGAAACCGCAGACGGCGAGGATGCCCTGCGGGGTGACCGTGTCCGCCATCGCGGCGAGTACTTCGTCGGTGGCGAGGAAGGCGGTGGTGCCCTCCGCGAGTGCCTCAAGGTCCGGATGCCGGTCCAGGCAGGCCTCGCTTGCGTAAACCTCATAGACGACGCCGGGCTCCCCAGCGGCAATCCTTTTCTGGTGCAGTATCAGGGCCTCCCGGACGGCCTGCGGGCCCTCCGCCAGGAACTCACTGCGCTTTAAACGGGCCGGGCGCCCGGCAAGTTGTGCCACCTTCCGCACCCGATCAGCTCGGGGATTGGACAGTGGAAAATCTTGCGGGCGCCCGGTTTCGTTCATATAAGAACCTTAGTGGCTATTGCAGCCGGTTCCCGAACGAGGCAGTCGCAGAGCGACTACGGGGTACTACTTAGCAGCCTCGGCAGCAGCAGCTTTCTTGGCGGCCGGCTTCTTGGCAGCAGGCTTCTTGGCGGCTTTGGCCTCCGGAGCCGCGGCAGCAACGGCCGGAGCCGAGGTGTCGGCGGGCAGCGAGTCCTTGGCGATCTTCACCAGGGCGGCGAAGGCGTTGGCGTCGGAAACGGCCAGCTCGGCCAGCATACGGCGGTCAACCTCGACCTCAGCGGCCTTCAGACCCTGGATCAGACGGTTGTAGGTCAGGCCGTTGGCGCGGGATGCAGCGTTGATGCGCTGGATCCACAGGCGGCGGAAGTCGCCCTTCTTCTTCTTGCGGTCGCCGTAGCTGTACACAAACGAGTGCAGCAGCTGCTCTTTGGCCTTGC
>JBKKDK010000038.1:0-25909 GCA_046708245.1 Arthrobacter sp. | reverse complement strand
CCTTGTCGCGGGGGGCCGGCGCGCGCGGGCCGGGTTCGGGGGCAGTGTTGGCAAAGGTGTGGCGGTGCGGCCGGGGTCAACGGCGCACTAGGCCACCGAGGAGTACGCGACCACGCCGCGCTTGATGAGTTTGATCGCGTCGGCGCACAACCGGGCGATGCGCGGGTCCAGTTCGGGGATTTTGGCCAGCTGGTCCAGGAGGTCGATGACCTGTTTCACCCAGCGGACAAAGTCACCGGCGGCAAGGTCCGTGCCGCTGAGGACCTCCTGCAGATGCCGGCCCTTGGCCCACTTGAAGATCGGCCAGACGAGGCCAAGTTCCGGCTCCCCGGTCAGCGGCAGCTTGTTGGCTTCCTCCACGTCTTCGAGGGCGGACCACTCGTGCACAACCGTATCGACGGCGGACTCAAGCGAAACACTGGGCATCTTGGGCCTAAGCCCCCGGTCCTCACGTTTGGCCTGGTACACCAGGACGCTCGCGAGGGCCGCGACTTCGGCGGCGTCGAGGTCGCTGAACGCGCCCATCCGGAGAGCCTGGGAAATCAGCAGGTCCTTCTCCCCGTAGATCCGGCGCAGCCGCTGCCCGTCGCGGCTGATGCTCAGCACCCCGGAGTCGGAGGTTTCCAGGTAGCCGTAGCTGGCCAGCACCCCGCAGACCCGGTCAAAGGTTTTGGCGATGGTGTTGGTCCGGCCCTGGATCTGGCGGACCAGGCCGTCGGTCTCCTGCCGCAGCTTCCACCAGCGTTCGGACCAGCGTGCGTGGTCTTCCCGCTCGCTGCAGCCGTGGCAGGGGTGCGCGCGCAGTTCGCGGCGCAGTTCCGCGATCCGTTTTTCCTGGTTCGGCAGGGCCGCGGCCCGGCCGAAGTCGTCGTTCCGGCTGGGCGGCGCGGGCGGGCGGTTGTCCCGGATGGCGTTGCGCACCGAGGACGCGAGGTCGCGCCGGGATTTGGGCACCTTGGCGTTGAAGGACTTCGGGATCCGGATCCGTGTGATCGGCGTGAGCGGGCCCTCCACATCGTGGATGCCGATCCGGCGCAGCTGGTTGTCCAGCGTCATGACGGCCGGGCGGGGTTCGCGCGAGTGGTGGTCGGAGCTGAGGACGACGGCGAGGCCCGGCGCCCGGCCGCTGGGCACATCGACCACGTCGCCGGGCAGCAGCCGGCTCAGTGAGTCCTCGGTCAGGGATTTCTTGGCCCGGGAGCCGCTCTTGGAGGCGTTCGTCTCGGCGTCGGAGAGCGCCCGCAGCAGCCGGGAGTAGTCGGTGAAGTCGCCCAGGTGGCAGGTCATGGCCTTGCTGAACCCGGCGAGGGACTCTTCCCGGCTCCGGACCTGCCGGGCGAGCCCGACGACCGAGCGGTCCGCCTGGAACTGGGCAAAGGACGACTCCAGGATCTCCCGGGCGCGCGGCCTGCCGAACTGGGCCAGCAGGTTGATGGACATGTTGTACGTGGGCCGGAAGCTGGAGTTCAGCGGGTATGTCCGCCGCGACGCGAGGCCGGCGACAGCGGCGGGGTCGGTGCCGGGCTGCCACAGGACCACGGCGTGGCCCTCAACATCGATCCCGCGGCGGCCGGCGCGGCCGGTGAGCTGGGTGTACTCCCCCGCCGTGATGTTGACGTGGGCCTCGCCGTTGAACTTGTCGAGCTTTTCCAGCACGACGCAGCGGGCCGGCATGTTGACGCCGAGAGCCAGGGTTTCGGTGGCGAACACGGCCTTGACCAGCCCGTCGACGAAGAGCTTCTCGACGACCTCCTTGAAGGTCGGCAGCATCCCGGCGTGGTGGGCGGCCAGGCCGCGGAGCAGGCCGTCGCGCCAGCTCCAGAACCCGAGGACGTCCAGGTCATCGGAGGGGATGTCCTGCGCGGCCTCGTCGACGCGCCGGGCGATGATGAGCTGCTCCTTTTCGGTGGTCAGCCACAGCCCTGCGGCGACGCACTGGGCCACCGCGGCGTCGCAGCCGGCCCGGGAGAAGATGAATGTGATTGCGGGCAGCAGGTCCTGCCGGTCCAGGCTCGCGATGACCTGCGGGCGGCTGGCCTTGCGGACCGGGCTCATCGGCTGCGGGACGTCGTCGCGCTGGCGCTGCTGGCTGCGCTGGTTACGCTGGCTGCGGCCGCCGTGGCCGAAGCGGCCGCGGAAGTTCATTTGGCTTTCGGCCCGCGCCATGGACAGGAGTTCCGGGTTGACCTCGAAACCGGTGCGGGCGCTGAGGTCGGCGGTTTCCGTGGTGGCGGAGACAGCGGCGTCCCCTGCCGGGGCGATCTCGTCGAAGGTGGTGTCGCCGGCGAAGAGGTCCACAATTTTCCGGCCCACCATGACGTGCTGCCAGAGCGGCACCGGGCGGTGCTCGGAGACGATCACGTCGGTCTGTCCGCGCACTGTGTCCAGCCAGGCGCCGAATTCCTCGGCGTTGGAGACGGTGGCGCTCAGGGAGGCCACCTGGACCTCGCTGGGCAGGTGGATGATGACCTCTTCCCAGACGGCGCCACGGAAGCGGTCGGCCAGGTAGTGCACCTCGTCCATGACCACGAACCCGAGGTCATCCAGGGTGTCGGAGTCCGCGTACAGCATGTTGCGGAGGACCTCGGTGGTCATCACCACCACGGGGGCGTCACCGTTGATGCTTGTATCCCCGGTCAGGAGCCCCACCTGGGCGGCGCCGTACTTCGCGGCCAGCTCGGCGTATTTCTGGTTGCTGAGCGCCTTGATGGGGGTGGTGTAGAAGGCCTTGAGCCCGCGCTGGAGTGCCAGATAGATGGCGAACTCCCCCACGATCGTCTTGCCGGCGCCCGTGGGGGCCGCTACCAGGACGCCGCGGCCGGCCTGCAGCGACAGGCACGCCTCGCGCTGGAATTCATCAAGTTCGAATTCCAGCGAGCGGATGAACCCGCCAAGGTAGGTTTTGGCTTCTGCGGCCCGTTCGGCGCTGGCGCGGTAGCGGTCAGCCGGGGACTCGGGCCCGGGTAGTAAGGACATGCTTCCAGCCTAATGCGCCAACGGCTAGAGATTCTCCAGCTCGCTGCTGGGAGTTCCCTGGTCTGCCGTGGCCTCAGTCTCCGCTGCGCGCTTCACCGCACGCCGTTCCCGGCGGCGGTCATTGAGCAGGCAGAGCCCGATCGCGGCGAAGAAGAGCGCCAGCATGGGTCCGGCCAGGTAGAACATGCTCATGGCGTCCGCGCCGGGCGCGGCCATGGCGGCGAACAGGCAGACGAGGAACACCGTGATGCGCCAGCTCTTGACCAGCTGCTGGCCCTTGACCAGCCCGGCCAGGTTGAGTCCGAACAGGACCACCGGCAGCAGGAAAGCGATGCCGAACGCCAGCAGCAGGCGCAAGACAAAGGAAAGGTACACCTGGGCGCTGATGAAGTTGGATCCCCCGGACGGGGTGAAGTCGGTCAGGACGCGGACCGCGTTCGGAAGCACCAGCCAGGCCAGCAGCACACCGCCGACAAACAAGGGCACTGCGGCGGCCACGAACGAGAGCGCCAGCCGGCGTTCCTTCTTGTGCAGGCCGGGCACAATGAACGCCCAGAGCTGGTACAGCCAGACGGGGCTGGCGACAATGAGGCCCAGGAACACGGACACCTGGATCATCAGGTCGAAGGAGCTTGCCACGCCGTCGAAGTTCAGGGTGGCCTGCCGGCCTTCGTTCTCATTGAGGTCGCGGATCGGCTTGATCAGCGCCGCCAGCATCGGCTGGTACGCGAGGAAACCGACGACGGTTCCCAGAACGACGGCGACCGCCGACTTGAAGAGCCGGTTCCGCAGCTCTTTCAGATGGTCAAGGAGCGCCATCCGACCCTCGGGGTTCGACCGACCGCCCATGGTTACTCCCATGTGGACTTAGGCGCGGTTCGGAGGCGGAACGTCGGTTCCCTCTCCCGGGCGGCTTTCCGTGCCGGGGGTCCGCGGGTGGTTTACTACCCGGCCCTCAACGGGGTCGGAATCGGCCTTGGCGTCGGTGGCGCCGTCCTTCTTCATTTCGCGGACTTCCGACTTGAAAATGCGCATCGACTGGCCCAGGCTGCGTGCCATGCCGGGGAGCTTAGGGGCCGCGAAAAGCACCAGTGCCAGAACGATGATGATGATGAGATGCCAGCCTTCAAGCCTCATGACAGGAAGTCCTTTCGTTTGAATACAATCCTATGTCTATCTGAATCCCATGTCGTGCAGCCGCTGGGGCTGGCCACGGTCGCTCTTGCGCTTGACGCGTCGCAGGCGGCGGGCCTCCTGCCGGAACATTTTGGCGGCGTGGTAATCGTGCCGCACCTGGGCCGGCGAGGCGAAAACCGCGGAGCCCGGCGCCGCGGGCGGAACCGATGCTGCGGCCGTGCCAGTGCCGTTGGGGCCGGTGCCGTTGGAGCCTAGCGGGTCAAGATGAACGGCGGCTGAACCGGGGGCGACGGGGTCGGACGGCAACTGGCCGAACCGCTCCCCCGCCTCGCCAAGTTCCTTCATCGTCGTCATGAACTGGCGGAACAAACGCACTCCGAGCACGACGAAAAACAGCAGGGACAGGGCAACGAGCGCTATCCAGATTACGATCCAGGACCACCAAGGCATGCTATTCAGTCTAGCGGGCGGGCTGCCGGGTCTTCATATTGGGCCAGTGCGGCGTCCACCCAGGCCCGGGCACTTTCCGCCAGGTGCGCCGGCTCCAGGATCCGGGCGGTGCCGCCGTGCTGGGCCGCGAACATCGGCAGCCAGTCGGGACTGCCGAAGCGGATCTCGGCGAGCAGGCCGCCGTCGGGCAGGGCCGCGGTCCGTTCGGCGTAGTAGTCCTCAGCGAGTCCGACGCCCTGGCGGGTCAGCTCGACCACCACAACCGTGTCGTCGTCGTTCGGCGTGAACAGCTTTACCGGGAAACTCCCGGCCGCCATGGCCGGCGCCGCGGCGGGGCGGCCGTTGGGGTGCAGTTCCTCGATCCGGTCGAGGCGGAAGTTGCGCAGGCCCTGGGCCGAGTGGCAGTACGCCTCCAGGTACCAGGTGTTGTCCAGCGAATAGAGCCGGAGCGGATCCACGTCGCGTTCGGACAAGGCGTCGCTTTGCGGGGAGAAATAGCGGATCCGCAGCTGCGCGCCGGAGCGGATGGCTTCCCGCGCGGCTTCGAGCGTGGCCGAGTTCCCCGGCCCCACCTCGGGCCCGGAAATTGCGGCCGCTTTGAGGCCCTGCTCCCCGGCTGCCGCGATGAGTTTGACCGTCACAGACTCCAGGGCGCCGCCCTCGGCGAGTTCGGGCAGGCCGTTGAGCGTCTCGAGTCCGGTCAGGAGCGCGCAGGCTTCCTCCACGGTGAAGCGCACCGGCCGGTTGAGGTCCAAATCCTGGGTGATGAAGACGTGGTCATCGTCCCACTGGATATCCAGCAGATCGTCCGGGTACCCCTCCGGCAGGCCCGAGCAGATCAGGATCCGCAGGTCCTCCTCGAGTTCCTTGCGGGTGATCCCGAACCGGTCCGCGACCTCGCTGATGTGCAGGCCCTGGTTGTGCACGAGGAACGGAACCAGCTGCAGCATCCTTTTGAGCTGGTCCTCGGAGGTGCGTTTGCGGACGCGTTTGGCCGGACCGGCCCCGGGGAAGCTGATCGGAGGGGCGGGAGCGGCGGCGAAGCCGGCCGCCGCGGACAGCCGCCGGCGGACGGCGGTGACGAGTTCGGGCGGGGACACCACCTTCACCCGGGGTCCGTAGGAGGCGAGCTCCTCGCCGAGGGTTTCGGCGTCGCGGAACGGCACCACGAGCCGGTCACGGCCGGCGTCAGGCTGTTTTGCGCCGGGTTCCGCCAGTCCGGGGGCCGCGCCGTTGGCCCCGCCGGACGCGGCACGTTTGCGCAGCCCCAGCAGCCGGCCGTGCTGGACGTCGACGACGGCGCTGCGGACCGGCAGTTCCGCCAGGCCGGCAAGCTCGGCGCGGACGTTGAACCCGGCCGGCGGGGTGAAGGACTCCTTCTCCAGCACGGTCACGGCCGATGTCAGGCGGGACAGCCGGAAGAAGCGCTTGTCGCCCCGGGTCCGGTCGTGTCCCACCAGGTACCACTGGCCGAACCGGCTGCCCAGGCCCCAGGGTTCCACGAGCCGTTCCTCCTCCTTGCCGGTGCTGCCGGCAAGGTAGCGGAAGCTGACCGGATGCTGGGCGTGCATGGCGGCGACGAGGTCCTCGAACGCCTGCCCGGCCGGACGGATGCGCGGCTGGACCCCGGCCGGGAGTTCGGCGTCGGGCAGCCCTCCCGCTGCTTGGAGCTTGCGCACCGCGTCCAGGGCGGCTGAGCCCAGTGCGGCGTGCTCCCAGAGCTGCGCGGCCAGTATCAGGACCGTGCACTCTTCGGGGGTGAGGCTGACGTCCGGCAGCCGGTTGGATTCCTTCCCGATACGGTACCGGGTGGTGGCCGGATCATCGGACCCCCAGCCCTGGTCGGTGACGGTCTCGACCTCGAAGCCGAAATGCCGCAGCTCGCCCTTGTCGCGTTCGAACATCCGCCCGAAGGCGACGTCGGTGCTGGCGGTGTCGTGGTATACCTTGTCCCGCAGCTCACTGCGGCGCAGCCCGTACTTGGTGTTGAGCAGGGCGATGAGCAGGTTCAGGAGGCGTTCTGTACGTGAGGCTGACACCCCGCAAGGCTACTAAAGTCCATGCCGGAAAACGGCGAAAGCGCGGCAACAGCCGGAAGTACTTTCCGATTGTTACCGCGCTTCCGCGCTACGGCGGCCCGGGGTGGGGCCGCCTGGCCTGAGGCTGCCTAGCGGACGGCCACGAGGTCGACGACGAAGATCAGCGCTTCGTTCGGGCCGATGGCCCCGCCGGCGCCACGGGAGCCGTAGGCCAGTTCGGAGGGGATTTCCAGCCGGCGGCGGCCGCCGACCTTCATGCCCAGCAGGCCCTGGTCCCAGCCCTGGATGACCTGGCCGACGCCGACCCGGAAGTCCAGCGGCGCGCCGCGGCCCCAGGACGCGTCGAATTCCTCGCCGGTGGACCAGGCCACGCCGACGTAGTGGGTGGAGACGGTGTCGCCGGCCGTGGCCTCGGCGCCGTCGCCCTCGATGAGGTCGGTGATGACGAGTTCGGTGGGAACGGGGCCTTCCGGGAAGTCAATTTCCGGCTTCTGGCGGTCGATGTTGCGCTGTCCAAATGACATGGTTGCTCCTTCTTACGTGGTTTGGTGGCGTGGGTTACTTGACGCCGAGGATATCGACGACGAACACGAGGTCGCCCTTGGCTTCGCCTTGGCCTTCGTCACCGTAGGCGAGGTCCTTGGGGATGACCAGAAGGACACGGGAGCCGACAGTCTTGCCGGCAAGGCCCTGCGTCCAGCCTTTGATGACGCCGGTGAGCGGGAAGGTGGCCTTCTCGCCGCGGTCGAAGCTGGAATCGAACACCTTGCCCTCGGTGAGGGTCACGCCAACGTAGTTGACGGTGAGGGTGTCGGTTTCCTTGACCTCGGGACCGGTGCCCTTGATGAGGTCCTGGGACACGAGGGCGGTCGGGGCGGCTACGCCGGCGACGGTGATCTCGGGAATGCTCTTGTCGTTGTCCTTGACCGTGGGCAGTCCTGCCGGCGGGGTGACGGTTTCGCCTTCGGGCTTGTCCAGGACCTTCGGGGCGTCCTTGGCGGAGAGCACCTTGACCACCAGGAGCTGGCTTGGCTGCGCTTCGGTGCCTTCGGCGGCGGCCTTGCCCGGAACGGCGAGGGCCAGGTGCGAGCCGATCTTCGCGCCCACGAAAGCGTTGTAGATGACGGCGCTGCTGGTCTTGAGCTCCTCGTTCAGTTCGAGCGGCTCGGGATCGCCGGCGAAGGTGTCTTCGAGGGTGGACCCATCGGCGCCGCTGAGGGCGAGGATGGAGATTTCGGCGATCTGGTTGGCCTTGACCCGGTCGCCGCTGCCTTCCGTGATCACCTTGACGGTGGGTTCTGCGACGTCCAGCGGCTGGGTGAACTTCACGCTGGGCGCCTTCTTGTCGCCATTCTCCGTCAGCTCAACGGAGTCCAGTTTCGCGGTCTCGCCCGCGGACTGGCTGGTGGGCTCCGGGGCGGGCGGTTCGCCGCCGCCGCAAGCGGTCAGCAGCAGCAGCCCGGGGAGAAGAATTGCTAGTAGTCGGCGCACTTAAAAACTTTCGTCGAGGCAGGATGGACGCGATGCCGCGCGAATTCCAGCGGCAAAGACAGCACTGGCCGTTGGACGGCCTCAACCAGAATAACGCGGAAAGCTGGGTATCAGCCCATAGAGTCGAGCAGCGCATCCACCCGCTCGTCGACGCTGCGGAACGGATCCTTGCACAGAATTGTCTGGTGGGCGCGGTCGTTGAGCTTCAGGTGCACCCAGTCCACGGTGTAGTCACGGCCCAGTTCCTGGGCGCGCCGGACGAAGTCGCCGCGGAGTTTCGCCCGCGTGGTTTGCGGCGGCGCGTCCACCGCGTCCTTGACCGCGGTGTCGTCCACGAGCCGGCGTACGGCACCGCGCGCCTGCAGCAGGTAGTACAGCCCGCGGGTGCGGGAGATGTCGTGGTAGGTCAGGTCCAGCTGCGCGATCCGGGGGGCATCGAGCCCCAGCCCGTGCCGTTCGCGGTAATTGTCCATCAGCTTCTTCTTGATCGCCCAGTCCACCTCGGTCTCGATTGTGCTGGTGTTGCCGCTTTCGATCGCGTCGAGGGTGCGTTCCCACAGATCCAGGATCAGCGGGACGTGCGGGTTGTGGGCACCGTGTTCGGCCACGAACGCCGTGACCTTGCCCAGGTATTCGCGCTGGATTTCCAGGGCGGTGAGCTGGCGGCCGTTCGCCAGCCGGACCAGTGCCCGGCCGGTCAGGTCGTGCGAGATTTCGCGGATGCTGCGGATGGGGTTCTCCATCCGCATGTCCCGCATGATCACCCCGGCCTCGATCATCCGCAGGATCAGGTCCACGGTGCCGACCTTGAGCAGCGCCGTGGTCTCGGACATGTTGGAATCGCCCACGATGACGTGCAGGCGGCGGTAGAACTCGGCGTCGGCGTGAGGCTCGTCCCGGGTGTTGATGATGGGCCGGGACCTGGTCGTTGCAGAGGAGACGCCCTCCCAGATGTGATCGGCCCGCTGGGAGAACGCAAAGGTGGCCCCGTGCGGGGTCTTGAGGATCTTGCCCGCCCCCGCAATGAGCTGGCGGGTGACGAGGAACGGGATCAGGATTTCCGCGAGCCGGGAGAATTCCCCGCGCCGCGGGATGAGGTAGTTCTCGTGGCTGCCGTAGGAGTTGCCGGCCGAGTCCGTGTTGTTTTTGAACAGGTAGACGGTGCCGTTAAACCCCTCGGCCGCGAGCCGCTCCTGGGCTTCGTCGACGAGGTCGTCCAGTATCAGTTCACCGGCCCGGTCGTGCGCTATCAGCTGGGCGAGGTCGTCGCACTCGGCCGTGGCGTACTCCGGGTGGGAGCCGACGTCGAGGTACAGCCGGGAGCCGTTGGTCAGGAACACGTTGGAGGACCGTCCCCAGCTGACCACTTTCCGGAACAGGTAGCGGGCCACTTCCTCGGGAGCCAGCGGACGCGACTCCGGGCTCGAATAGGAAATTCCGAACTCGGTTTCGATGCCGAAAATTCGCTTGTCCATCTCAGTCCTCCTCAGCGAGCAATGCCACTACGTCTGCGTCCTCAAGTCGGCGGAACGCACGGCGGGTGCCGCGTCTGGTTTCCGAACCGCGGTCCAGTACGGCCACTTCCACGGCCGACGCCGGCAGCGTAGCGGTGTCCTTGTCCGCCACCAGCCCGGCCAGGGCAAGGCGGATGGCGCCAGCGAAGTCGAGCTCGCCTGCCCAGCCCGTTCCGACGGCCTCGGCCACTTTGTCGGCCTGGCCGCCCATCACGATAAACCGTTTCTCGTCGGCGATGGAGCCGTCGAACGTCAGCCGGTAGAGGTGGTCATCGTCCTGGCTGATGCCGACTTCGGCCACGGCAAGCTCGACTTCGAACGGCTTCTGCTCGGCCGTGAAGACGGCCCCCAGGCTCTGGGCATACACGCTGGCGAGTCCCCTGGCCGTGACGTCCTCCCGGTCGTACGAGTAGCCGCGCACGTCCGCGTACCGCACGCCGGCCTGGCGCAGGCTTTCAAATTCGTTGTATTTACCGACGGCTGCGAAGGCGATTTTGTCGTAGATCTCGCCGATCTTGTGCAGCGACGGTGACGGGTTTTCCGCCACAAGCGCGATTCCGTCCCGGCAGCTGATGACCACAACCGAGCGGCCCCTGGCGATGCCTTTCCGTGCGAAGTCCGCACGGTCCTTCATCAGTTGTTCAGGTGAAACATAGAACTGCTGGGTCATCTCAGGCCTCCCGCTGGGCGATGGCCCGTGATTCTATGATCCTTGTCGCCACAGCGGCGAGCTCACGTTCCGGGACCCGCAGGGCACCGGACCGGTTGACGATGTACACCACCGGCCAGAGTTGCCGGACCGGGTCCGGGCCGCCGGTGGCGGAGTCGTCGTCGGGGGGGTCATAGAGTGCCTCGACGGCGACGGCCACCGCGTCCTCTTCGGTGAGGTTGGGCCGCCAGAGTTTCTTTAGCGCCCCACGGGCGAACATGGAGCCGGATCCCACGGTGTGGTGTTCTTGTTCCTCGTAGCGGCCGCCGGTGACGTCATAGGAGAAGAGCCGTCCGATGCCGGCGGGCCGGTCGAATCCGGCGAACAGGGGTACTACGGCGAGTCCCTGCATCGCCATCGGCAGGTTCCCGCGGATCATCGCGCCGAGCCGGTTGGCCTTGCCTTCAAGGCTGAGCAGGGTCCCTTCGATCTTCTCGTAATGCTCAAGTTCAACCTGGAACAGCCGGGTGATGTCGAGCGCGATCCCGGCGGTCCCGGCGATACCCAGCACGGAATACTGGTCCGCCGGGAACACCTTCTCGATGTGCCGGCTGGCGATGACATTGCCCATGGTGGCGCGCCGGTCCCCCGCCATCAGCACTCCCCCGGCGTAGCTGAGGGCCACGATCGTGGTCCCGTGCGGCACCTGGAGTGGCGTTGCGGTGTGGTGGGCCTGCGGCTGGTCGCCGGTCTGCAGCCGTCCAAAAGTGAGCTGGCCGTACGGAAGTTGGCCAAGAGGCAGCAGATCGGGCCGTTCGCGTTGCAGGTGCTCGGTGAAGGATGACGTCGCGTTGGCTGCTACCTGGTTGGCTGTTGTTTCCTGCACTGATGCTCCCTCAACGTGGTGGATCAACGAGTTCCTCAAGCCCTGTGCCGCCCTGCCGGCGGCCGGCCCGCGGCCCTATTGCCCGCCTTTTTGGACGAAGGCGCGGACGAATTCCTCGGCATTGGATTCAAGCACGCCGTCGATCTCATCGAGCAGATCGTCCACGCCCTGCGTGGCGGCCGATGCCTGTCCTTCCGCCGGTGCCGGCGGCGCGGCGGGGACGTCCTCATCAACCTCGGTGTCGCGTGACTGCGGCTTCTGCTGCTCCTGGCCTGCCATTGTTTTCTCCTTCTGTCCGTCCCTTTTGCCAGGGACATCCTTTAAGCAATATTGCCACGCCCGGAGCTCGGACGGGGGGGCTTTGACATCACGATCCGGGGCTGAGCCCGAGAAGCTCCGCGAGAAACGGGCCGGCCTCGCGGTGCCTGGCAAAGAGGCCGCCGGTGAGGGCCTCCGTTCCGCGCAACGGCTCCCGGGTGGGGACCCGCTGCAGCCGCCCGCGGCCCGGCACATCGAAGATGACCGAGTCCCAGCTGGCGCCGACCAGGTCCGATCCGAACCGGCTGACGCAGCGTCCGCGGAAGAAGGCGCGGGTGTCCGACGGCGGTTCGGTCACCGCCCGCTGGATGGTGGCCTCATCAACGATCCGCTTCATCCGGTCGCGGGCGAGCAGGCGGTAGTACAGGCCCTTCTCCGGCCGGATGTCGGCCCATTGCAGGTCCACCAGGCCCAGCCGGGCACTGTTCCAGTCGAGACCGTCGCGTTCCCGGTAGCCCTCGAGCAGGGACAGCTTGGCCAGCCACTCAACGGACGACGCGGCGGCGGAGCGGTCGTTGCCCAGCTCCGTCAGCGTGGCGGACCAGCGCTCCAGCACGGCGTGGGTGTGCCCGTCGCCGTCCACGGCGTCGGCGACGCCGGTGTCCTGGGCGTGTTTGGCCGCGGCCTCAAAATAGATCCACTGCAGGTCCAGGGCGGTGATCCGGCGGCCGTCGAGCAGGCGCAGCGTGGCTGTGAGCGAGGTGTCGTGGCTGACGGCCTGGAGCGCCGCGACCGGCTCGTGGACTTCCACGCGCGGGGCCAATCCGGCCTCGATCAGGCTCAGGACCATCGCGGTGGTGCCGAACTTCAGGTAATTGGAGGCCTGGCTCAGGTTGGCGTCGCCGATGATGACGTGGAGCCGGCGGTACTTGTCGGCGGTGGCATGCGGTTCATCGCGGGTGTTGATGATGGGGCGTCGGATGGTGGTTTCGAGGCCCACTTCCGTCTCGAAGAAATCCGCGCGCTGGCTGATCTGGTAGCCGTGCCGGGAGCCGTCCTGGCCCAGGCCCACGCGGCCGGAGCCGCAGATGATCTGGCGGGTGACAAAGAACGGCGTCAGGCCCCGGACGATGTCCCCGAAGGGGACGGCGCGGGGCATGAGGTAGTTCTCATGGGAGCCGTATGACACCGATTTGTTGTCCGTGTTGTTTTTGTAGAGGTTGATGGGCGGCAGTTCCGGGTCGCCCGCCAGCCGGCGCACCGCGGCCAGGGCCACGAGATCGCCCGCGGCGTCCCAGGCGACGGCGTCGCGCGGGTTGGTCACCTCCGGGCTGGAGTACTCGGGATGGGCGTGGTCGACGTAGAGCCTGGCACCGTTTCCGAGCACCATGTTCATGAGCAGGGTCCCGGACTCGTCCTCGCCGTCGTGGTCCAGTTCAGTCCGGCCGTAGGCCAGGGCAACGGCCTCGGCGTCCAGGACCGGCGGCTGGTCGGTGAGTTGCTCGGGGTCGGCCGCGCTGCGCTCCAGGGTCCAGCCGCGGGCGTCATGCAGCGGCTCCTCGTCGGTGTAGTCCCAGCGGGTTTCGGCACCGCCCGCCGCCCGCTGCCGCGTCACCTGGGCGTAGGCCTGGATCACGCGGGCGGACATCATGGTGGCGTTGGCCCCCGGCGCGGATGGCGCGTGGATCCCGTATTCGGTCTCCGAGCCCATCACCCGCATGGCCCCGCCCGCGGGCAGGCCGCTGGAGGGGTCGGCCGGCCGGCCGGTCACTGGTCCCGTCACAGGTACTGCCCGGTGCTGGGCCTCGTCTCGATCGACTTTCCGGGCTCCTGGCCGGCCTTGCCCTGGACGATGGTGCGGATGTATGTGATGCGTTCGCCCTTCTTGCCCGAGATCCTCGCCCAGTCGTCCGGGTTGGTGGTGTTGGGCATGTCCTCGTGCTCGCGGAATTCGTCCACGACGGCCCGCAGCAGATGGTCGATCCGGATCCCCTTTTGCCCGATGGTGAGCAGGTCCTTGATGGCGTATTTTTTGGCCCGGTCGACGACGTTTTGCACGACGGCGCCGGAGTTGAAGTCCTTGAAGTACAGCATTTCGGTGTCGCCGTTGGCGTACGTCACTTCGAGGTATTCGTTGGACTTGTCGGTGGAGTACATGGCCTCGACGGTGCGCTGGACCATTGCGTCCACGGTGGCCTGCACGTCGCCGTCGTGTTCGGCGAGGTCGGACTGGTGGAACGGCAGGTCGACGGTGATGTACTTCTGGAAGATGTCCGCCGCGGCTTCGGCGTCGGGCCGCTGGATCTTGACCTTTACGTCGAGCCGGCCGGGGCGCAGGATGGCCGGGTCGATCATGTCTTCCCGGTTGGACGCGCCGATGACAATCACGTTGTCGAGCCGCTCCACGCCGTCGATCTCGCTCAGGAGCTGCGGGACGATGGTGGTTTCTACGTCGGAGGAGATGCCAGTGCCGCGTGTGCGGAACAGCGAGTCCATTTCGTCGAAGAACACCACCACCGGGCTGCCCTCGGAGGCCTTCTCCCGGGCGCGGGCGAAGATGAGCCTGATGTGCCGTTCGGTTTCGCCGACGTACTTGTCGAGTAGCTCCGGGCCCTTGATGTTCAGGAAGTAGCTTTTCATGTCCGTCTTGCCGGTGCGTTCCGCGGCCCGGGCGGCCAGGGAGTTGGCGACCGCCTTGGCGATCAGCGTCTTGCCGCAGCCGGGCGGACCGTAGAGCAGGATGCCTTTGGGTGCCTTCAGCCCGTGCTCGCGGTACAGGTCCGGGTGCAGGAAGGGCAGTTCGACGGCGTCGCGGATCTGCTCGATCTGGGGTCCGAGGCCGCCGATGTCCTGGTAGGTGATGTCCGGGACTTCTTCGAGGACCAGGTTCTCCACTTCGGAGCGTGGGATCTTCTCCAGCGCGTAGCCGGTGCGGGAATCGATGGAGAGGGCATCGCCGACCCGGAGGTTCTGGGTCAGCAGGGCCCCGGAGAGCCGGATGACCCGTTCCTCGTCGGCGCGGCCCACCACGAGGGCGCGGTCGGGACCAAGCATTTCCTTGAGCGTGACGAGGTCGCCGGCCCGCTCGTAGCCGAGGCCGGCCACCACCAGCAGCGCCTCGTTGAGCAAGACTTCCTGGCCCACCGCTAGCTGGTTCATGTTCACCAGAGGGCTGATCCCCACCCTCATCTTGCGGCCGGCATTAAAGATGTCCACCGATTCCTCGGTGGCCGCCTGGCCGCTGTTGCCGGCCGTGGGCTGGCGTTTCGGGTTCAGCTGCAGCACCGTGCCGAAGCTGTACGGCGGCTGGCCCTCCTGTTCGAGGGCGCTCTTGAGCCGGAGAATTTCCGCCTTCGCGGCCTCCAGCATGCTCACGAGTTTGGTGTTGTTCTGCGTCGCGGCGGCGAGCTGGCGGTCAATGTGCCGGAGCTTGTCCCGGAGGATATTGACCTGCCGCTCGGCCACGGACAGTTCGTTGGCGGCATAGCGGTCGCCGTCGGCGCCCTGTGCTGCTTCCTCGGTTGCGTCGTCGGCCGGTGTGCGGCCCGGGTCCGTGTTCGGAGTCACCATCGTGGTTCAGCCCCTTCCTGCGCTTCTATTAAGACATTAGCCCCAAGAAGCCGGGTGCTGTTGAAGACTTCCGAAATACGGACTAGTTCGTAATCTCCGGATCGTCCTTGACATTGGTTCCGGCGATGGCGTCCCGGGCTGCGCGGCGCAGTTTCTTGTCCGACACGGCCCGCTCCCCCACGGCACCGGGCGTCCAGGCGTTGACGTCCTCTTCGTTGAAATCGGTCTTCGACGGGCGGCGCTTGACGGAGATGCCGGTGACGCCGTCGGCGAGCCTGCGGGTGACGAGCAGGAACCCGGTGTGTGCCACCATCCGGTGGTCCGGGCGCACGGCCAGGCCTTCGAGGTGCCAGCCGCGGACCATGGATTCCCAGGCGTCGGGTTCGGTGAATCGTCCGTCCGCGCGGATGGCTTCGGCGGTCCGGGACAGCTGCGTCACAGTGGCGACATAATTGATCCAGACGCCGCCGGGAGCAAGCACCGTAGCGACGGCGTCCAGGCATTCCCAGGGCGCAAGCATGTCCAGGACCACACGGTCCACGGAGCCCGGGGCCTCGGTGCGGACCACTTCCTCCTGGAAGTCGCCGAGGGAGATCTGCCAGGCCGGGTGCGGGCCGCCGAAGATCGTTTCGACGTTTCCACGCGCGATGTCGGCGAATTCTTCGCGGCGTTCAAAGGAGTGCAGGTAGCCGTTGTCGCCCACTGCGCGCAGCAGCGAGATGGACAGGGCGCCGGAGCCGACGCCGGCCTCCACGACGCGGGCGCCGGGGAAGATGTCCGCCATGGTCACGATCTGGCCGGCGTCCTTGGGGTACACCACGGCCGCGCCGCGGGGCATCGAGAGCACGAAGTCCGAAAGCAGGGGGCGCAGGGTCTGGTACTGCTGCCCGACGTTGTTGACCACCACCGAGCCGTCCGGCTTGCCGATGATCTCGTCGTGGTTCAGGAAGCCGCGGTGGGTATGGAAGGCGCCGCCTGTTTCCAAGCTGATGGTGTTCATCCGGCCGCGTTCGTCGGTGAGCTGAACACGCTCACCCTCGCGGAACGGGCCGCGGCGGCGGGCGGCACCAACCGGTGCCGTTGCGGTGGCTGCCGGGCGCGCGGCAGTGCTGCGGGCCGGGGTTTCGGCTGCGCCGGTGTCGACCGGGTTGGTGTTGGCGGCGGTGTCGCTGCTCATGAAGATGTCCTCGCTCCTGTAAAGCTGTGTGGCCCGTGGTTTGCCGGGGATCCGGCTGCTTGCGCCCGGGGCCTTGCGCCCTGGCCGGAAAATCACGGCCGGCAGGTAACTCTACCCGTTCCGGCCGTCTGTCCGCCCGCTGCCGCCGGGATTCTTGCCCGTGAGCGCGTTCAGGACGGTGGATTGCCGGAGCAGGCCGGTGACGGCTCCGTCCAAGTCCACCACCGCGTACACCTGGCCGTCGAGCTGGGCCAGGTACTCGAGCAGCTCCTGGCCGCAGGACCATTCGGGGACATAGGCGCCGTCGCCCAAGGGGTAGGACACGGCCGTCAGCGGTGTGGCGGCTGCCGCCACCGTGGGCACAAGGGCGACGGCGCCGTCGTCGACCACGCCCATGGGACGGCCGTCCGGACCGCACACGACGACGGCGGGGCGTGCCCGCGCGCTGGAAACGGACAGGGGTGCCAGTGCCAGCAGTTGGGCGACGGTGGCGGTTTCGGGCAGGCCGACGGCGGGCTCCGCGAGGGCGCCGGCCGCAACGAGCTGCAGCCGGCCGCGGAGGCGCGCGTGCTGGATGGACGCCGTCGCCCCGACCCAGAGGAAGCCGCCCACGAGGACCGTGATGAGCATCAGCGAAATGTCCGGGCGCTCCCCGCTGAGCAGGGGCAGCGCGACGAACCACACCACGAGGGCCACCACGATGATCCGGCCGCTCCAGCCGGCCGCCACGGTACCTTTCTCCTGGCTCCCGGTCACCTTCCAGACGGCTGATTCAACCAGCCGGCCGCCGTCGAGGGGCAGCCCGGGCAGGACGTTGAAGATGCCGATCAGCAGGTTGGCCCACACGAAGATGTTGGCAAGGATGTCGGCGACGCCGCTGAGGTGTCCGGCAGTAAGCAGCACCCAACCGCCGCCGGCCAGGACGAAGTTTGCCGCCGGTCCGGCCAGGGCGACCAGGACGGAACGGCCCGGGGAGGCGGTGAAGCTCTCGAACTGGGTATGCCCGCCCCACAGGTTGAGGACAATTTTCTCGGTCGGCCAGTGGTAGATCTTGGCGGTCAGCGCGTGCGCGAGTTCGTGCACCAGCACCGAAATCAGCAACAGCACCGCGTAGGCAAAGGCCACGAAGTAGGCCGCGACGCCCAGGTGCGGATTGTTCCGCTCAAGGACCGGTCCGTAGACGATCACGGTGAACCCGGCGATGATGAACCACGAATAGGCAAGCACCACCGGGATACCGGCGATCCGGCCGAGCGGGATCCCGTCTTTGCGCGTTGCCTCGGATTTCACCGGCTGGCCCTGGGTCCCGGTGTCAGGCACCGGCCACGGACCCGGTGGAGGCGTGTTCCAGTCCGAAAGTGGCCTCTGGGAACTCCTGGCGAAACGCAACGAGCTCTTCGAGGTCGGCGACGGTGCGTCCGGCCAGGGTGTCCCAGGTGGCGCGGCGCGAATCGTCGGGCAACGGCACGATGTGGGGAATGGCCACGGTCGTTACGCCGGATGCTACCGCCGCAGCGACGCCCGGCGCCGAGTCCTCGAGCGCCACGCAGTGGTGGAGTCCGAGTTCCGGATCCAGTTCCTGCAGCAGCCCGACGGCCGTCAGGTAGGCCTCGGGGTGAGGCTTGCCCTCGGTGACGGTGTCGCCCGTGACTAGGAATTCAAAGTACGGTTTCGGCAGGCTCGCGACGATTTCGCGGGCCAGCGGGGCCTCGGACATGGTCACGAGGACGCAGCGGATGCCGGCCGTGTGGAGCTCATCGAGCAGTTCCCGGGCGCCCGGCCGCCACGGCACGGAGGTGCGGACCTGGCTGATGACATGCTCAGTAAGTGTGTCGATGATCTCGCGGCGCTCCAGCTTGACGCCGGCCTCCTGCAGGACCCCTGCCGAGAAGACCAGTGACTGCCCGACAAGCTGCAGGGCCTGCTCATGCGACCATTGCCCGCCGTGCGCCGCAACGAGGGTATGTTCGGCTTCGATCCAGTACGCCTCGGTGTCGACAATGGTGCCATCCATGTCCCACAACGCGGCTTTGAGCAGGGGCTGGGAAGCTGAGGATTGCATGCAGCCCAGTCTACGGGGCGGCCTTGTTGCGGCGCCCGCCAGTACGCCCACGGCGAATATCAGGCGCTTCCCGGCCGCGTCCGGAGCGGGTTTCGCCATGTTCGTCCGGATTTGCGGTGCTTCATTCCATGCGTGGGCGCGGTCCTTGGAAGTAGGGTGAAGAAATGAATAGCTTCGAGGCAGACACCACGGAAGCGGGCGGCGTACCCGAACCGGAGCGGCTTCTGCAGCCGGTGCCCGCGGGCCAGCGCATCACCGTGATGCTGGCCGCCTTCGAGGGCTGGAACGACGCCGGCGAGGCGGCTAGCGACGCCCTGCGTTACCTCAACAAACTCTGGGGCGGCAAGAAGGCCGGCTCGATCGACGCCGACGAATACTACGACTTCCAGTTCACCCGTCCGACCATCCGGCGGACTTCCTCGGGCGAGCGGAAGATCAAGTGGCCCTCCACCCGGATCTTCAAGGCCAGCGTTCCGGACTCGAACGTGGATGTGATCTTTGTCCAGGGCACGGAGCCGTCGTACAAGTGGCGTGCCTACACGGCCGAGCTGCTGGTCCATGCGGAGGCACTCCATGTGGACTACGTGATCCTTGTCGGGGCCCTGCTCGCCGATGTGCCGCACAGCCGGCCGATCCCCGTGAGCGCGTCCACGGACGACAACGCCCTGCGCGAACGGATGGACCTTGAAGCGTCGCAGTACGAAGGGCCGGTTGGGATCGTCGGGGTGCTGGCCGAGGTGGCCCTGCTGGCCGGGCTTCCCACGGTGTCGCTGTGGGCCGCGGTGCCGCACTATGTGGCCCAGGCGCCGTCGCCCAAGGCGCAGCTGGCCTTGTTGCACCGGATCGAGGAGCTGCTCCAGGTTCCCCTGGACACCACGGAACTTGTCGAAGAGGCGGACGCCTGGGAACGCGGCGTCGACGAGCTCGCCACCGAGGACCCGGAGATCGCGGCCTACGTCCGGCAGCTGGAGGAAGCCAAGGACACCGCCGACCTCCCGGAGGCAAGCGGCGAGTCGATTGCGCGGGAGTTCGAGCGCTACCTGAAACGCCGCGGCAAGGACAAGCCCTAGCCCGCCAGGCGCCGGGCAGTCAGCGCCCCGCTTGGCCCTTAGAGTTCGACGCCGAGGAGCGCGTCGACGGCGTCGCTGATGAGAGCAGCGTCCCCGGCCGCGGCGGGACCGCCGGCGGTGAGGGCGGTCCGGGCCCAGTCGTCGACGGCGTCGACTGCGCCGGGGGCGTCGAGGTCAGCGGAGAGCGCGGCGCGCATGCGGGCCACGAGCGGGGCCGCGGAGCCTTCGGGCGCCACGGCAAGGGCTTCACGCCAGGTGCGGAGCCGGTCCTTGGCCTCGGCGAATCCGGCGTCCGTCCAGGACCAGTCCGTGCGGTAGTGATGGGCCAGGATGGCCAGCCGGATCGCGGCCGGCTCCTCACCGTCGGCGCGGAGCCGGGAGACGAGCACCAGGTTGCCCTTGGACTTGCTCATTTTTTCGCCGTCCAGGCCCACCATCCCGGAATGCGCGAAGTGGCGTGCCAGCGGCACCCCGGCGAGGGAGTACGCATGGCCCGCACCCATCTCGTGGTGCGGGAAGATCAAGTCCGAGCCGCCGCCTTGCACGGTGAACGGGGCCGGCAGGTACTTTTGCGCGATGACGGTACATTCGATGTGCCAGCCGGGGCGCCCCTCCCCCAGCCCGCCGCCGGGCCAGCTGGGCTCGCCCGCGCGGGCAACCCGCCACAGTAGCGGATCGAGCGCCTGGCGCTTGCCGGCACGGCCGGGATCTCCGCCGCGTTCGGCGAACAGTTCCAGCATTTCGGCGTCGGACATTCCGGAGATGCCGCTCAGGGTCCACGCGTCGCGGGCGTCCGGGGCGTGCTTGCCGGCGGCTTCGACGTCGTAGTAAACATCACCGTCGGGCTCACCGTCGGTCCCGTCCACGCGGTAGGCGAGGCCCCGTTCCAGGAGCCGCTCGATCGCAGGCACAATGATGGGCATCGATTCGACGGCGCCCACGTAGTGGTCCGGGGCGAGCACGTTGAGGGCTTCCATGTCGGTCTGGAAGAGCTCGATCTGGCTCGCCGCTAGGTCGCGCCAGTCCACGCCGGTCGCCGTCGCCCGCTCCAGCAGCGGGTCGTCGACGTCGGTCACGTTCTGCACGTAGGAGACCTGCTGCCGGCCGTCGCGCCAGGCGCGGTTGAGCAGGTCAAAGGCCACATAGCTGGCCGCGTGCCCCATGTGTGTGGCGTCGTACGGGGTGATGCCGCAGACGTACATGGACTGTTCGCCCGTGGCCGCCAGGGTGGCCACACTGCCGGTCACGGTGTCGAAAAGGCGGAGGGCAGGCATGCTGCCCGGCAGCTGGGGAACAGGGCGGGAGATCCAGGATTTCACAGACCAAGCCTAGTGCTAGGCGCTGATGACATTGAAACCGAGCAGCAGGTACAGCGCCAGGCCCAGGAAGATCCGGTACCAGACGAAGAGGCGGTAACTGCGGGTGGAGACGAACTTCAGGAACCAGCCGATGATCACGTAGCCGACCACCAGGGCAATGACCGTGGCCAGCGCGGTTTCCGGCAGGCCGTACGGGCCTGTGACGCCTTCTTTGGAGACTACTTTGTAGAGCTGGAACAGGCCACTGCCGAACACCGCCGGGATGGCCAGCAGGAACGAATAGCGGGCCGCGGCCTCCCGTGTGTACCCCATCAGGAGGCCGGCGGTGATGGTGCCGCCGGAGCGGGAGACGCCCGGGATCAGGGCCATGGCCTGGGCGAGGCCGTACAGGAACCCGTGTTTGTAGGTCAGCCGGGTGAGGTCGCGGTCCTGGCGCCCGATCGCGTCGGCGACCGCCAGGAAAAGGCCGAAGACGATCAGGGTGGTCGCGACGATCCACAGGCTGCGGAGCACGGATTCGATCTGGTCCTGGAACAGCAACCCGAGGACGATGATCGGCAGACTGCCCAGGATCACCAGCCAGCCCATGCGCGCGTCCGGGTTCTGCCTGGGGACCTTGCCCCGGAGGGACCCGAACCAGGCCTTCACGATCCGGACGATGTCGCGCCAGAAGTAGATGATCACGGCCGTTTCGGTGCCCAGCTGGGTGATGGCGGTGAACGCGGCGCCGGGATCGGCCGCATTGGGCAGGAACGAGCCGACGATCCGCAGGTGGGCGCTGGAAGAAATCGGAAGGAATTCTGTCAGGCCTTGGACAAGGCCCAGCAGGGCCGCTTCAAACCAGTTCACGTTTATAGACCCTACGTCATGAACCATTCCGAATCCCCGTAAGCTTGCTGACATGCAGCAGCGATATGTCGGCAACAGTGGGTTGCGCGTGTCCGCCCTTTCCCTCGGCACCATGTCCTGGGCCCGGGAAACCGACGAGCAGGATGCCTCCGGAATGCTCCGGACGTTCGTCGAGTCCGGCGGCACCCTGATCGACACCGCCGCCTCCTACGCCGGCGGGCAGGCCGAGGCCTTGCTCGGCGGCATGCTCGGCGATGTTGTGGCGCGGTCCGAAGTGGTCATTTCCACGAAGGCCGGCCTTTCGGCGTCGGACAGCCGGCGCAGCGTTGACACTTCGCGGAACGGGATGCTCTCGGGGCTCGACGCCAGCCTCGCCAGGCTCGGCACCGACTACGTGGACATCTGGTTCGCCCAGGCCTGGGATTCCAACGTCCCGCTCGAGGAGACGCTCTCAGCGCTGGAGTTTGCCGTCCGTTCCGGCCGCGCCCGGTACGCCGGCGTCTCCAACTTCAACGGCTGGCAGACCGCCAAAGCCGCCGCAATCGCTGGTTTTCCGCTCGTCGCCAACCAGTCGGAGTACTCGCTGGTGCACCGGACCCCGGAGGCGGAACTCATTCCGGCCGTCGAGGACGCCGGACTCGGCCTGATGGCGTGGGGTCCGGTGGGCCGCGGGGTGCTGAGCGGCAAGTACCGCGGCCACATCCCGGCGGACTCGCGGGCGGCACATGCGCGGCTGGCCAGCTATGTGGAGCCGTACCTGGAGGGTGCCGCCTCCAGCGTGGTGGAGGCGGTGGCGATGGCGGCGAAGGGGCTGGGCCGGACCGCCCTCGATGTTTCGCTCAGCTGGCTGTTGTCACAGCACGGCGTCGCCACCGCGATTGTGGGTGCCCGCAACCCCGTGCAGCTTAAGGAAGTGCTTGATGCCACGCTGGCGCCGCTGCCGCCGGAGATTGCCCGGGCGCTCGAGGACGTGTCCAGCCCGGTCTGACCTGGCCTTCACCGCCCGGCCCGGCCGGGTTCAGTCCTGCAGGATTTCGAGGTCTTCCTCGTCGTCGACGTCTTCTTCCTCGTCCTCGTCGCCCTCTTCGTCGATCACCTCAAGCGGGGTCACTTCGCCATACGCCTCGTAGAGGGAGTCGTCGTAGACTTCAAAGGCGTCAGCAACGGCGAAAAACGCCGCCTCGACCGCGGGATCCCCATCGCCCCGGCGCGCCGCAGCGGCGGCCAGGTGTTCTTCCAAGGCGGCGGTCAGGGATTGAAGCGCGACACGCGGATCGATGCTCATGACTTCACGTTAGCCGGAAAAAGACGAAAATGGAGAGCAATGAAGGAACATTTTCTGAGCAGTTCAGTCCGGCGGGAACGGGACTACCTGAAGCAGTACGAGTACCTCGTACTGACCGTCAGCCCTGACGATTCGTTGTCCGAGGCGCGCCGCCGGCTCGTGGAACATTCCGAATACGGCAAGTGGGAACTGGAGCGCAGCGTCCTCTATCTGGGCGGCGGGCGGCGGTTCTGGCTTCGCCGCAAGGTCATCCAGGTCCACCGGACCGTCTAGGCGCCGCCCCTCCGGCGCAGTGCCGTCCAGGCGGCATCCGGTTGCGCCTTTAGGTCGGTTCCAGCGGTTCCAGCGGGCCCAGCCAGGCGTTTGCCACGGTATTGTGCGCCGATTCGTCGTCGGACGGGTGGAACATCCCGGCCAGCACATCGCGGTACAGCCGCTCCAGCTCCGAACCGCGGAAGTAGCTTGAGCCGCCGGACACCCGGATCGCCAGGTCCACCACGATGCGGGCCGTTTCCGTCGCCCGGACTTTAAGTCCCACGAGCTTCGGGAACCATTGGCTGCCGTGTTCCGCCAGGTCATCCACGTCCGCCGCCACCCGGGCGAGCTGGGGGTAGAGCGCATCCATGGCCATCGCGGCCTCCGCCACCTTCCAGCGGATGTCCGGGTCCTGCGCGTAGCTGCGTCCGCCGTTTTTGAACGACGTGCGGTTCCTGGCCGCCGCGACGCCCAGCTGCAGCGCGCGTTCCCCGATGCCGGTGTACACCGCCGCGAGCAGGGTCTCGAAGCATGCGAAGATCGCGAAAATCAGCGGGTCGGCGTTCGGGCCCACGGGCAGCTTCCGGAAGATCCGTCCCACGGGCACGACGGCGCCGTCCAGCACGGTGGTGTTCGACTGGCTCGCCCGCATCCCCAGGGTGTCCCAGTCGTCGAGGATCCGGTAGCCGGGGGTGTCCCGGGTGATGAAGCCGTGTACGAGCTCCCCCGCACCGTCCCGGGCGGCCGGGTCCTTGCCGAAGATCCCGAGCCGGGTCCAGGCCGGCGAGAGGCTCGTGAAAATCTTGCGGCCGGTGAAGGAATAGCTGCCGTCCGGCTGCGGGACGGCGTCTGTGCGGGAGTCGAAGAGCACGGAGTCGTTGCCCGCTTCGGAATTGCCGAAGGCGAAGACTTCCCCGCCGGCGGCTTCGCGGAGGACGAATCCCAGCGATGAGTCGCCGCGGGCGGCCAGCACGTGCGCGACGCCGGTCCAGACGAGGTGCATGTTGATCGCCAGCGCGGTGGCCGGGGCGGCCGTGGCGAGCCGTCGTTGGAGCTGCGCCGCCGCCGCGAGCCCGAGGCCCAGGCCGCCGTCGGACACCGGCACAAAAATCTTCAGGTAACCGGCCGCGGCCAGCTCGTCCAGGTCGTCCTGGAAGAAGGCGTTGTCGCGGTCGTAACCGGCCGCGCGGCCGCGGATCCGCTCCAGCAGGGTATCCGGAAGGATATCGGCAGGGTTCATGGCGGCCCTCACGCCGGCGGTTTCCACGGTCCGGTCCGGCTCAGTAATTGGTCAGCAGAGTGTCCAGCACCCGGGCGCCGAACTTCAACGACTCGGCCGGGACGCGCTCGTCCACGCCGTGGAACATCCCGGTGAAGTCCAGTTCGTCCGGCAACTGCAGCGGCGCGAAGCCGTAGCCGGTGATGCCGAGCCGGCTCAGCGACTTGTTGTCTGTGCCACCGGAGAGCGTGTACGGCAGGACCTTGGCGCCGGGATCCTCGGAGTGCAGGGCGTCGATCATCGAATCGACAAGGTTCCCCGCAAAGGGGACTTCCAGCGAGACGTCGTTGTGGACGTAGCTCACGTCCACGCCGGTGCCGGCGAGTTCCCGGACGATCTCCAGGACCTGCTGCTCCTGCCCGGGAAGGGTCCGGCAGTCCACCAGGGCCTCGGCGGACTCCGGGATCACGTTGTGCTTGTAGCCGCCCTTCAGGAGCGTCGGGTTGGTGGTGTTCTGCAGGGTTGCCCCGACGAAGCGGGCGACGGTGCCGAGCTCCTTGAGGATTTTGTCAGGATCGTCGGGGTCGAATTCCACCCCGGTGAGTTCCGTCACGCCGTCCAGGAACTGCCGTGTGGTGGGCGTCAGTTCCACCGGCCACTTGTATTCACCAATCCGCGAGACGGCACCGGCCAGCCGGGTCACGGCGTTGTCCGTGTTGATCTGGGAGCCGTGGCCGGCGCGGCCGTGGGCCACGAGCCGGAGCCAGGAAAGGCCCTTCTCGGCGGTCTGCAGCAAGTAGGTGCGCTGGCCGCCGATGGTGGCCGAGAAGCCGCCCACCTCGGAGATCGCTTCCGTGGCGCCCTCAAAGAGCTCCGGACGCTTGTCGACCGCGTACCCGGCGCCGTACTTGCCGCCGGCTTCCTCGTCGGCGAAGAAGGCGAAGATCAGGTCCCGCTTGGGTTTGCGTCCGGTGCGGGCAAAGTCGCGCAGCACGGCAAGGATCATGGCGTCCATGTCCTTCATGTCGACGGCGCCGCGGCCCCAGATCAGGCCGTCCTTGAGTTCCGCGCCGAAGGGGTCAACGGACCACTGGTCCCGGAGCGCCGGAACCACGTCAAGGTGCCCGTGGACCACGAGGGCACTGGCGGACGGGTCCTCCCCCGCGAGCCGGGTGATGACATTTGCCCGGCCCGGGGCGGATTCGAAGATTTCGGCGTCGAGCCCCACCTCCGCCATCAGCCCCGCTGTGTACTCGGCAGCCGCACGCTCGCCCGGACCTGTTCCGTCGCCGTAGTTGGAGGTGTCGATCCGGATCAGTTCCTGGCAGATCCGAACGACTTCGTCCTCGGGCCGGATTTCAGTCATGGGGCACTCCTTGCGACGGGGCTGATTGCTGGCTTCAGCCTACCCACAAGCCCCGATTATTTGTTTCCGGAAACTTCATGCTAGAGTCTTTCTCGCTGCTTCGGAGAAAAGCGAAACGCTGAAAGGCGGAAAACTTCTCCGAATTACCACCTGCGCGGGTGGCGGAATGGCAGACGCGCTAGCTTGAGGTGCTAGTCCTCGAAAGGGGGTGGGGGTTCAAGTCCCCCTCCGCGCACAAAGAAAACCCCGGGAAACCGGGGTTTTTTTGTGTCTCCAACCACGCGAGGTTGGTTTCCAACCACGTGAGTGCTGAAATGCGACACCCGCAAGGGGGATC